>CALMVI010000047.1:14108-31643 GCA_937873095.1 uncultured Acetobacteraceae bacterium
CGCGTGAAGTGCGAAGCACGCTGGCGCGTGAAGTGCGAAGCACGCTGGCGCGTGAAGTGCGAAGCACGCTGGCGCGTGAGGTGCGAAGCACGCTGCCGCACGACGCCTACGGCCTCAGTGCGGCGTGCTGTCATGCGGCGTCGTGTTGTCCGGTACCACCGGCAGCGGCTTTTCGGTAGGTGAGGGGGCAACGCCCGGAACCGGCGTCACCGCAGGCACCGGCGCCTCCACTTTGGCTTCCTCGACATACGGCTTGGCGAGTTCGGGGAAGGTCTTGAGCATGCTGACGCCGTAAAGCGGCTTGTAGATGCCCTGGTGGCAGGTGGCGCAGTTCACCTTGGGGCTGTCGCCCAGCTGGCCCTTGCGATAGACCGGGAAGACGCCCTGCAGCGAGTCAAGATAGGCGTTGTTGATGTCGCGCACCATGCGGATGCCGTACCAGGCATTCACCCGCGCCGGGGAGCTCTGCGACCAGTCGCCGAAGGCGCGGGTGTTGTGGCAGTACGTGCAGTTGACGCCGAGCGACTGCGAGAAATGGATCATCAGCGCGTACGTCCACTCCGTCTCCTTGATGGAGGCGGTGTTGCCGGACGGCAGCGCGGTCGTGCCCTGTTCGCGTATGCTGACCGCATGTTCCAGGAACGGCGTGAACGGGTCGTAGGGCAGTGAGCTTTCGTTCAGCACGGCCGTCGGATGCGCCATGCCGGTCTGGGTTTCGGCGATGCCGGTGGCCGATTCCGGCCCCGGGTTGTTGAACCAGATGTTCTTGGGCACCGGGTTGCCGCCGTGGCAGGTGTAGCAGGTGACGCCCACATTCTGCACGTGGCTCTGCCAGTTGCCGTTGATGTTCTGCGTCATCTGGATCATGCGGCGGGCCACCACCTTCGTGTACAACCCGTCCCACGCCATGTTGGCCACGTTGTGGCAGTACGAACAGCCCTGCTTGGGCGCCACCCAGGTGGTGATGCTGACCATCAGCCGGGTGAACTGGCCCACGCTGAGGTTGCGCAGCACCTGCACGTTCTTGTAGGCGACCGCGGCCTTTACGCCAGCGGGGCTGGCGGGCGGCAGGCTGCGCGGCACGCGCGCCTGCACCTGCAACGCGGCCAGCGTGGCCGGGGTGTAGAGCTGGTCCATGCCGGTGCCGCGAAAGCCCCGCTGCACCGACACGATCGGCGGCCGGTTCATGCCGAGCAGAGTGGTCACGCCGAACAGCGTGCCTGCCGCGATGCCGACGAGTGCCGTGCCGTACAGGATGCCCGACTTGATGGGGTCGCTCATCTCGGTGCTCCCGGAAGGGTGGATGGGTCGAGGACCTTGCCCCAGCTCGGCGGATAGACCGGCACCAGGCCATGATGCTGGCCCCAGATGAACCAGTTATCCACCGCCGTGCCGCTCAGCAGGATTCCGATGCCACCGGTAAGTGGGCAGAGCACGGCGAACCACCAGGCCCAGCGATGGATGCTCTCGGCGGTGGCGCAGAACCCCATCGTCCAGCGCCAGAACAGCCCGCCGCGTTCGAACGCGGTGCCGCGGTCGGCGATCTGTTCCAGCTCGCGTTCCGCGCCGTAGCGGGAGGTTGCCAGGATGGTGGCGCCGTGCATGGCGAACAGCAGCGTGGACCCGTACAGGAACACGATCGAGAGCATGTGGAACGGGTTGTAGAACAAGTTGCCGTAACGCAACGAGAACGCCGCCGTCCAGTCCAGGTGCGGGAAGATGCCGAACGGCACGGCTTCCGCCCAGGATCCCATCAGCAGCGGCCGGATGAAGCCCAGCACGAGGTACAGCCAGATGGCGGCGGCGAACGCCCAGGCGGTGTGCGAGCCGAGACCCAGCGCGCGGGCGCGCAGATAGACGCGCGTCCACCACAGCAGGATGGACGCGGTGAGGAAGAACCCCGCCATGATCCACCAGCCGCCTTGGGCCAGCGGCGGTATGTGCAGGCCGTAGGCGGGGGCAGGCGGCTCCAGCGCCAGCCAAGGCAGCTGGCGGACGAACTGCACAGGATCCCAGTTCACCGACGCCCACATGTTCAGCCCGATGATCTCGAAAGCGATGAAGCCGCAGATCAGCGAGGCGATGCCGCTCATGCCGAGATAGATCGGCCCGACCTGCGCGTCGCCCAGGCGGCCGAACAGGTGGCTGAACCCCGGCGTGGTGGTGCGCGAAAAGGCGCTGCGCGCCTCCATCGGCGTGCCGGCGTAAATCGGACCACGCACCTGCACGCGGGTAAAGATGTTTTGGTACTGCGCCATGACGACGTTCCTATTGAGAGGCTTTGTCTTGTTCCCGTTCGGGGTCGTTCGAGAATGCGCTGCGGCGAGTCAGCCGGCGTGGTTTTCGAGAACCGGAGCGGAGCGGCCTTGAGAGGCCGTGAGCACCGGAAGCGCAGGAAAGCGCGTTGGATGGCCGCCGCAGTAGCATTGTCGGGCGACCCCTACCGCCAGATTGGCAGGTTGAGCCACCACCCCCACCACGCCGGCCAGCCGCCGGTCCAGAACGGGCCGCTGATGATGATGCACACCGCACTCCAGAACCCTGCAGACAGCGCCAGGAACAGTCCCAGGCGATGGATGCCGAGCGTGCCGATGGAGTAGCCGATGATGTCGCGGAAGAAGGTGTTTTCGTGCTCGGCGGTCTTCATGCTCTCGCCGGGCTTGGGGTTGGCCGCGGACAGCACCAGCGAGCCGTGCAGCGACAGCGCGAGCGTGGTGGTGAAGAAGAACGTCACCGCCAGCATGTGCGCCGGGTTGTAGTGGAAATGCAGGTACTGGTAGCCGGTGTTGGACACCCAGTCGAGATGGCTGAGGATGCCGTAGGGAAATCCGTAGCCCCAGGCGCCCATCAGCAGAGGGCGGAACACCTCCAGCGTCACGTAGGCGAAGATGGCGACGCTGAAGGCGAACGGGACGTGGTAGCCCATGCCCAGCTTGCGGGAGATTTCCACCTGCCGCAGCGCCCAGGAGCAGAACGCGCCCACCGCGCAGATCGTGATCGCCTGCCACAGCCCGCCCTCCTTGATCGGGGCGAAGGCCAGGCCGTAGCCGATGTCGGGCGGTGCGATGTTGATGCGCCAGATGTTGAAGGTGTGGCTCAGCACCGCCCCGTACAGGATCAGCAGCGTTCCCAGCAGCGAAAAGAACACGGTGGTGACGCCGAAGAAGCCGACGTAGAACGGACCCCACCAGAAATCGAACAGGTCGCCACCGACCAGGGTGCCGCCGCGTACGCGGTACTTCCCTTCGAAACTCAGCATCGCCATCGCATGACCCTCCTGGTCGTCTTGTGCACGCGCTTCAGGGCGGCGGTTGGCCGGCTGGCCCGCCGCCGCCCGAAACTCATTTTGTTCCAGACGGCAGTGGTGCGAGTTGCTGCGCCACCATGCCGTGATGCGGCCCTTCGAGCCAGTTGAACCGGTCCGTGCTGAGCAGGATGAAGTGGATCAGCAGGGCGAGCACGAACAGGAAGATCGACAGCGCCACCAGAACGCGGCGCGGATCGAACAGCAGCCAGATGCGGAACATGGTTTGCCCCCCCCTCAGCCGAGCATCGAGCGCGCAACGAACAGCGCGTGTTGCGCGCCGTCCAGCATGCCTGTCGTGTAGCCGTTCGGCCCAGGCAGCCACGGCCTCCACTGCCACACCAGGAAGTGGGCGATGATGGCAACGACCACGAAGCCGATGAAGCTGGTCAGGAAGATGCTGTGGAACTCCTTGGCCTCCGTCTCAGTCAACCCTGAAGCTGCGACGGGCCGTCGCGTGACGTCCGACATGATGTGTACCTCCGTCCATTGCCGCGTTGAACCCGCGCGGTCGGGAACCCTGCGGCCCACCGCCGGCAGGGCTGGTCTCCGCCCGGCACCGCCGGTCGGTCACTCCGGATACAGGGAGGCGCAGCCTCGACCCGATCCGATCTGTTGCGCGCGTCATGCGGGCACGCTTTCCAGCGAGCGGGCGACCCGCTCTGCCGAGACGCGGCCTTCGCGCGCGCTGCGCGCATCCTGCTCCACCCGGTCGCGCAGGCGCTTGGCGGCGGAGATGCGCACGATGAACGGCTCGCGTTCCACATGCGCGTCGAGCAGGCGCGCGGCCTCGTCGTCCCACGGCACGGCGGCGTGCTCGCGCGCCGGGGTCGGGTCGATGCGGTCCATCTCGCCCGCCAGAGGCAAGATGTGGAACAGCGCGTCGAACAGGGCGTTGCAGTATTCCTGAACGATCCAGGTGGCGCCGGCGTATCCCATGAACGGCGTGCCTGTCGCGCGCCGGATGATCGCACCCGGAAACGATGCGGGCACGAACATGCAGCGCGCACCCTGCTCGGCCGCATACATGCGCTCGTTGAACGACCCGTACAGAACCAGCGGCGGCGTCGCCTTCAGCGCGCGCTTGACCGCCGCGTTGTCCGGCTTGGCGCCGGCGGTGCGGCAGAACGCGAAGGTGCAGGGCACCCCCATCTCGTCTTCGAGAAAATTCCTCAGACCCCGCGTGTAGGTTTCGGTCGCGACCACCGCGAACGAGGCGGTCGCAAAAAAATCCTGCGTCACGCTGCGCCACAGATCCCAGATCGGCTTGATCGTGGTGTGCTTTTCCGCCTCGATGAACGGTTCGGGATCAACGCCTGTCAGCTCGCCCAGCGCGCGCAGGAAGTTGGTGGTGGCAAAGATGCCGATCGGCGCCTGCAGGTAGGGCCGGTCCAGCGCCTCGCACAGCTTGCGGCCGAATTCCCGATACAGGCAGACGTTCACGTCCGCGTCGGGCAGCCTGGCCACGTCTTCCAGATGCGAGCCGAGCGGGAAGGTCAGGTTGATGTCGCAGCCGATGCCCTCCACCAGCCGGCGTATCTCGGCCAGGTCGGACGGCATGTTGAACGTGCCGTAGATCGGCCCGATGATGTTGACCCGCGGCCTCACGCCTGGCGCGCGTGCCGGACGCGGCTTGATCTTCGACTTCCTGGCGCCGAACTCGGTCCACAGCCAGTAGATCGCGCGGTCGGCCGCCTGCCACTGGTCCTCGTCGATGGTGCGCGGGATGAAGCGCAGCAGGTTGCTGCCCTCCGGCGTCACACCGCCGCCGATCATCTCGGCGATGCTTCCCGTCACCACGACGGCGGGAAGGTCCTGGTCGCCCGCTTCGGCCGCACGGCGCATCGCGCCCTCGGTGCCCTCGCTCGACAGGTTGTCTTCCGACAATCCCGTGACCATCACAGGCAGTTCGTGCGGCGGCAGCCCGTCGGTGTAGTGCAGCACCGCGGTTACCGGCAGGTTCTCGCAGCCGACAGGGCCGTCGATCAGCACGCGCAAGCCGCGCACGGCGCAGAACGCGTACACCGCGCCCCAGTAGCCGCCCGCGCGATCATGATCGAGAACCAGCATCTAGGTCCCCACCGATTCCAAAGCCTTGGCTTTTGCCAGCCGCAGCTTTCGCGTGCGCTCCCGGGCGCCTTGCGGCTCCACGGGTTTGCCGCGCCAGCCATAGCCGGAGGCATCGCCCGTGCCCACACCTTCGAAGAACGAAACCATGCGCGCGAAGCGCGGCGCCCCGCGCGTCTGCGCCGACACGATCGCCGCCAGCGCGCCGGCGCCGGCCGCCCCCATCAGCGGACGCGCCGAAACCATGTTGGTGAAGTACAGCGCCGGTATTCCCAGCTCCTTGGCCTTCTGCACCAGCGGCGTCGTGCCGATCGCGAGATCAGGCCGCACGTCCCGCATGGCGCACAGATCCTGCTCCAGCGACGCGCGGTATTGCACGTGCGTGCCGCGCGCTTCGAGCCAGGCTCGGTCCGCCTCGCTCCACTCGGTGCGCGGGCAGGCGGTGCCGACATAGGGAATGTCCGCGCCCGCCTCCATCAGCAGCCTAGCCACCAGTAATTCGGAACCTTCGTAGCCCGACAAGGTGATTCGCGCATCGATCGGGTTGGCAGCCAATGCCGCGCGGATCGCCGGCAATGCCGCGTCCTTCGCCGCGCTCACCACAGACGCGTTCACGCCCGCGGTCGAACCGACAGCGTCGAGCCACGCTTCCGTGCCATCCACGCCGACCGGCGCCGACCCCACGACGGGACGCCCAGCCGCGCGCAACTCGCGCACCGAGGCGGTATAAAAGGGGTGCGCGGCCGCAGCCACCTGGCAGTCGAGCGCCGCATAAAGGTCGCGCCATTCGCGGCAGGGCAGGGTGGGCGCCAGCGCCATGCCCATCGGTGCGAGAAGCGCGCCCACGCCGGGCGGGTCGGCAGGGAAGAACTCGCCCAGCAGCGCCACCGTCGGCCGGTCGGCCAGCACGCGCGGTCGTGCGACAGGGCCACGCTCTGCTTCAGTGCGCGCATATTTCAGCATCGCGCCGGTCAGCACGTCTTTGGCTTCCGCGTGCGTCGGCACGCCGAACCCCGGCACGTCGATGCCGATGATGCGCACGCCGTCGATCTGTTTGGGCAACAGGTCGAGCGGCACGCCGGACGCGGTCGGCACGCACAGATTGATCACCACGACCGCGTCGTATTCCGCGGGCTTGGCCGTCTCGTACACCGCGTTGCGGATGTCCTCGAACAGCTGGCCGCGCACCAGGGATTCCGAGTTGAACGGCACGTAGCCGACCGTCCGGCGCGCGCCGTAGAAATGCGAGGTGAAGGTCAGCCCGTACACGCAGCATGCAGACCCCGACAGGATCGTTGCCACGCGGCGCATGCGCAGGCCGACGCGCAGCGAGCCGAAAGCAGGGCACATCGATTGCGGCTGGTCGTGCGGCCCGCGCGGGTAATCCGCCGTCAGCCGGTCCATCGCCGCCGATTTGCCGGCAGCCCGCGCCGCCTCGGCCAGGCGTTCCCGCCCGCCATGGCAGCCGCCTTCCAGAACCGGCGCGGTCGACCCGTCCATCGCGTCAGGCACCCTCATAGATCACTTCGAGCGACGCCTTGGTGCTCACGCTCGCGGGGCACATGTCGGCTTCGGTCGCCGGCACCAGCACCACGTTGCGCCCGACCGCATCGCCCTTGAACAGGTTGAGCAGGTTTTCGTGCGTCAGCGGGTTCGGCCGCACCGGCGGCGCGGACGCAACCTGCTCGGCCAACTGCTCGAACATCGGCGCCCAGCGCCCGCCCGGCGTGCCGATGATCTCGTAATTCGCACTCTTGCGGCGGATGTCGTCGTCGGCCGGAATGGCAGACAGCACAGGAATGCCCACCGAGTCCGCAAACGCCTGCGCCTCGCCGGTTCCGTCATCCTTGTTGATGACCATGCCGGCAACGCCGACATTGCCGCCCAGCTTGCGGAAGTAATCGACCGCCGAGCACACGTTGTTGGCGACGTAGAGCGACTGCAGGTCGTTCGACGCGACCACGATCACCTTCTGGCACATGTCGCGCGCGATCGGCAGTCCGAAGCCGCCGCACACCACGTCGCCCAGGAAGTCGAGCAGCACGTAGTCGAAGCCCCATTCATGGAAGCCGAGCTTTTCCAGCAGCTCGAACCCGTGGATGATGCCGCGTCCGCCGCAGCCGCGGCCGACCTCCGGCCCGCCAAGCTCCATCGCGTAGACGCCGTCGCGCTTGAAGCACACGTCGCCGATCGCCACCGCCTCGCCCGCCAGCTTCCTTTTCGACGACGTCTCGATGATCGTGGGGCAGGACCGGCCGCCGAACAGCAGAGACGTGGTGTCGCTTTTCGGGTCGCAGCCGATCAGCAGCACGCGGCGCCCCTGCTGCGCCATCATGTAGCTGAGGTTGGCGAGCGTAAAACTCTTGCCGATGCCGCCCTTGCCGTAGATCGCGATGATCTGCGTTTCCTTCCTGGCAGGAACAGTGGAGACGGCATCGGGCTCGATGGCTGCCTCCGCCCGCAACGCGTCCGCCATGCTGGCCCCTGCCGGCGCGGGTGTGTGGCTGACGAACGCGTTCATGCGTCTCTCCAATCGAGAATCATCTTCAGGCAGGACGGGTCGGAGAAAGCGGTGCCGTAAGCCGCCTCCGCACCGTCGGCACGTGCGCGATGCGTGATCAGGCCGGCGAGCGACAGCGCGCCCCGGGCCAGCAACTCCACCACCTGCGCGGTGTCGGCTGGGGTGAACTGTGCCGCGACCAGGAGGCGCGCCTCGCGCATGAAGGCGGGCGGAAACGCGAAGGTGAGCTTCTCGTAGAAGCCGGCGAGCACCACCGTGCCGCCAGGGGCCAGCCGGGCGACCAGCGTGTCGAGCACGCCCGCATCCCCGCTCGCATCCACGATGCAGCGATAGTCGCGCCGCGCGTCCTGCGCGGGGTCGATCGCCGCGTAGCCGGCCGCGCCTTGCCTGCGCCCCGGGTTTGTCTCCCAGACCGTGGGCGCGCCGCCGGCCGCGATCACCAGCCGCGCGAGCAGGCGTCCGAGCGTGCCGTGGCCCACGATCAGCTCGGGCACGCCCGCGCCCGGCAGCGCCACGGCATGCTGCGCGGTCGCAGCCAGCGCCAGCAGGGTTGCCTCGCAGCCGAGCGTTTCGGCCACCGGCACCACACGCGCGGCGCGAGTGACCACGCGTGACGCGGTGCCGCCGAACAGCCCGCGTATGTCGCCGTAGCAGCTCGCGCCGGGCACGAACACGAACTGCCCCGGCGAGACAGTCGCGCCTCGCCCCGCCTCCACCACCCATCCGGCCGATTCGTAGCCGGGCACCAGCGGGTAGCCCATGCCCGGAAACGCCGGCATCCGCCCGGTATAGAGCAGCCTCTCGGTTCCGGTGCTGATGCCGCTCCAGGCGATGTCGACCACGACGTCGTCCTCGCCGGGCGGGGTGAGGGCGACCTGCCGGACGGCCAGGGCCTCGGGGCCGGTCAAGACGACAGCGTGTGCGTGCATTCGGCCCCTCCTTCCCTCTCCATAGTAAGCCTAGCCTTACAACCCGGTATGTCAACCAGCATTTACAGTTGGACCGTCGGCGCGGCCACTACACTCGGGCCGTCGGCGCGGCCACGATGACGCTGGCCAGCATCGGCGTGCTGCTGCGCAGGTGGCGGATGCGGACGAAGCCCGCCTCGCGAAGCAGCGCGGACAAGGCGGCGGCGGATCTCGGCCGCCCGCTGCCCATCGCCAGCAGGTAGAGGCCGAAATACGCGTCCCCCATCCGCTCGGCGCCCTGCGTTCCGGCCATCGGCTCGGCCAGCAGCAGGCGGCCATCGGCGGGCAGCGCCGCCCGCGCGGCGCGCAGCAGCCGGCGCACCGCGTCGTCGTCATGGTCGTGGACGACTCGGACCAGGCTGATCAGGTCGGCGCCGGACGGCAGGGGATCGTCCAGGAAGCTGCCGCCGAACACCTGCGCCCGGCCGCCCAGCCCCGCGGCCGCAAGCCGGCCGCGCGCCCGTTCGGCCACCGCCGGCAGGTCGAACAGCATCAGCGCAAGCTTGGGCGCCCTTGCCGCCGCCTCGGCCAGGAACACGCCCTCGCCGCCGCCCACATCCAGCAGGCAGCGGTGCCGCCCGACGGGGTAGGCATCCAGGATTTCGCCGGCCACCAGCGGCTGCGACGCCGCCATCAGTGCCGAATACGCACCCACATCCTCGCCGCTGGCCGATGCCGGCGCCTGTGCCCGCGCATAGGCCCAGTAGGCCTGCAGCCGCGTGTCGCCCCCGCCGCGCAGCAGCGCCACCGGGTCCGCCAGATCGGCGTAGAACAGCGCGTGGTGGGCCACCATCGCGGCCACACCCGGGTTGTCCACCAGTGCGGCGCCCAGCGCGCCCAGCCCGTAGCCGCCGCCGCGTCTGGCCAACAGCCGCAGCGCCACCGCGGCGTCCAGCAGCCGTTCGGCCCGCTCGGGCGGCAGGTCGAACCGTTGGGCCAACGCCGCCAGGCCGAGCGGGCCGTCCGACAGCAGCTCGAAGGCGCGCAGCTCCAGGCAGGCGAACAGGATTTGCGAGTAGACGAAGCCGGCGCACAGATCGAACAGCGCGCCGGTTCGACGCCTTGCCACCGCCCTGGTCGGCGGGAAGCGCGCCGCCCAGGCGCGGAACCGTGCGCTGCCGACCAGTCGGTCGCGCAGGGTCAGCAGGGCCGGGCCGACCCGCCGGGCAGGCCAGCCCAGGGCGGAGCGCCCGGCCGCGATCAAGCCGTCACGGTCAGGCGGCTTGCCGGGCAAGCTGCAGCGGCAGCAGCCGTGACGTCTCGGTCATGATGTGGCTCTGCAACGCCGATTGGCCCGGGCAGGGGGGAACGGCGGCCATCGCCCGCTCGGCCAGTTCGGACAACCAGCCGACCGCCCCGTGCAGGCCGAGTTCCGCCACCGCGTTCGGCCGACGATGCGCCAGGTCCTGGCCCACCGGCTTGCCCAGCTCCTCGGCCGAACCGACCGCGTCGCGCAGGTCGTCGGCCACCTGGTAGGCCTCGCCCAGGCGCAGGCCCAGCGCCCGCCAGGGCTCGGCTTCCGCCCCTGCGCTGGCCGCCCCCGCCAGCGTGGCGGCGGCGAACAGGGCGCCGGTCTTCTCGCGCTGGTACTGTGCCAGATCGGCCGAGGACTCGCACTCCCAGGCCTGGCCCGCGACGATGCCGCGCGGCACGCCGACGCCGCGGCCGATCAGGGCCACCAGCCGCCCCAGGCGCGCCGGCGCCAGCGCGGCCGCATCAGCCAGGACCTGGAACGCCAGCACGATCAGCGCGTCGCCCGCCAGCACCGCCAGCGGCTCGCCGTGCAGCCGGTGCACCGTCGGGCGGCCGCGCCGCGTGTCGGCGTCGTCGAAACACGGCAGGTCGTCATGCACCAGGGACGCGCAGTGCAGCAGCTCCACCGATGCCGCCGCGGCGTCGGTCAGGCCGGGCGCGTCCTCGCCGCAAGCTGCAGCGACGGCCAGGCATAGCCGGGGCCGTATGCGCGCGCCGCGCGGAAACACGCTGGCCCGCATCGCCGCCGCCAGCAGAGGCGGGCATCCTGGCGACTCCGCCTGGGCGACAGCCGAGTCCAGCGCGTGCTCTATCCGGGACAACGGATCCATCGGCTTTCCCCAGTGTCAATCTGGCTTGTCACCAGGACTGTCCAGCCTTACTGACAAAGCTGTCAAGCAAGGAAATCGGGTGCCCGCATCGCGCGTCGCCATCATCGGGGCCGGCATCGGCGGCCTGGTTGCCGCCCTAGACCTGGCCGTAGCAGGCCATGAGGTGACGGTGCTGGAACGGCAGCCGGCGCCCGGGGGCAAGATGCGGCGCGTGCAGGCCGGCCCCGCCTCGATCGACGCCGGCCCGACCGTGTTCACCATGCGCTGGGTGTTCGAGGAGATTTTTGCGGCGGCCGGCGCGGCATTGGCCGATCACGTGACCCTGCAGCCCGCATCCATCCTGGCCCGCCACGCCTGGGGACCGGGCGAGACGCTCGACCTGCACGCGGACCTGGACCGCAGCGCCGAGGCCGTCGGCGCGTTCGCGGGAGCCGCCGAGGCGCGCGCCTTTCTGGCGTTCACCGCGCGCGCCCGCCGCATCCACGACACGCTGGAACGCCCGTTCCTGCGCGGCGCGCTGCCCACGCCCCTGTCGCTGGTGCGCGAAGCAGGCGTCGCCCGCATGCTCGCCATCAGCCCGTTCGACACGATGATGGCGGCGCTGGCCGCGCACTTCGCCGACCCGCGCCTGCGCCAGCTGTTCGGCCGCTACGCCACCTATTGCGGGTCGTCACCCTATCTCGCGCCCGCCACGCTGATGCTGGTGGCCCATGTCGAACGCGACGGGGTGTGGTACGTGCAGGGCGGGATGCACAGCCTTGCCGCAGCACTCGCGGCGCTTGCCGCCAGGCACGGGGTCGCGTTCCGCTACGGCGCGCATGTGCAGCGCATCGAGGTCGCGCATGGCCGCGCCGCCGGCGTGTTCTGCGACGGCGAGCGCCTGCCGGCCGACGCGGTGGTGCTGAACGCGGACGCGGCATCGCTGGCGGCGGGCTGTTTCGGCCCGGACGCCGCGCGCGCCGTGCCGGGCGTCGCGCGCGCCAACCGCTCGCTCTCCGCCCTGACCTGGGCCATGCACGTGCGCGCGGGCGGCTTTCCGCTGGTGCGCCACAACGTCTTCTTCTCAGGCGATTACGCGTCGGAGTTCCGCGACATCTTCGGCGACCGACGTCTGCCGCAGGACCCCACCGTCTACGTCTGCGCGCAGGATCGCGGCGATGGCGGGGACGCGCCGGACGGGCCGGAGCGCCTGCTCGTCCTGGTCAACGCGCCGCCCGACGGCGATGCCAACCCACCTTCCAGCGAGGCCACAGAGGAATGCGCGGACAGGACCATGGCCGTTTTGGCCCGATGCGGCCTGCAGCTGGACCGGACGGACGCGCCGTGCGTGACGACCGGCCCGCAGGGGTTCAACACCCTGTTCCCGGCGACGGGCGGGGCGCTTTACGGCCAGGCGGTGCACGGCCCGATGGCGACGTTCCGCCGCCCGGGCAGCCGGACGAAGCTGCCGGGGTTGTACCTGGCGGGGGGCAGCACCCATCCCGGGGCGGGAGTGCCGATGGCGGCGCTCTCGGGCCGGCTGGCGGCGTCCTGCCTGACCGCCGATGGCGCTTCGACAAGCCGGTGGCGCCGCGCGGCTACGAGTGGTGGTACGTCGACGCGCTGAGCGACGACGGCGAGCACGGCATCACCCTGATCGCGTTCATCGGCAGCGTGTTTTCTCCCTGGTACAGGCTGGCGCGGCTGAGGGGGGGCGGCGACCCGACGCAGCACTGTGCGATGAACGTCTCGGTCTACGGCCGCAGGCGCCGCTGGGCGATGACGGAGCGCGGCCGGGGCGCCCTGCATCGCACCGCGGACACGCTGGCGATCGGCCCGTCTTCCCTGCGCTGGGACGGCATGGCGCTGACCGCGGAGTTCGACGAGGTGACCGCGCCGCTGCCACGGCGGCTGCGCGGCACCATACGCCTGCACCCGCACGGCCTGGCCACGCGGCAGGTGGCGCTGGACGCGGCCGGCCGCCATCGCTGGTCGCCGATCGCCCCCGGCGCGCGGGTCGAAGTCGTTTTGCGCGACCCCGGCCTGTCCTGGCAGGGCCACGCCTATTTCGACACCAACGCCGGCGACGAGCCGCTGGAGGACGGCTTCACGCGCTGGGATTGGTGCCGCGCCAGGCTGCGCCAGGGGGTGGCGGTGGTCTATCACGGCGACCGCACCGACGGCTCGGCGTTCTGCACCGCGCTGCGCTACGACGCGCGCGGCGAGGCGGAGGATTTCGCGCCGCCGCCCGCCGCCGATCTCGGCCGCAGCTTCTGGGGCCTGCGCATGGGCACGCGCGCCGACCCTGGCGCCGCGCCGCGCGTCACGCAGCGTCTGGAGGACGCGCCGTTCTACGCCCGCTCGGTGATCGCCACCCGGCTGTGCGGCGAGGACGCGACCGCGGTGCATGAGAGCCTCTCCCTGCCGCGCTTCACCTCGCCGCTGGTGCAGGCGATGCTGCCGTTCAAGGCGCCGCGCGCGCTGTGGTGAGGGAGGCGCGGGTCACACCACCAGGCGCGGCAGCATGGCGTCCAGCCGGCGCCGCCCGTCCTGCGTGGCCGCGAGCCGGCCGCCGCACCAGGTGAGGTAACCCTCCTCGAGACAGGCCGACAGGATGGCGGGGTCGGTCGCCTCCCCGAGCGGCACGCCGGTGCCGGCCAGGAACTCCGCTTCCCCCACGCCCTCGGTCAGGCGCAGGCCCATCAGCAGCGCCTCCCGCGCGCGGTCCTCGGGCCCGACCCGCTCCTCGGCCGTGCTGCCATGCCCCTGTCGCTCGACCCGCTCCGCCCAGACCTCCGGCGCGCGGTGCCGCCGCGTCGCAACCAGGCTGGACGGGGTCCCGTCCAGGCGCAGGCGGCCATGCGCGCCCGGCCCGACGCCCGCGTAGTCGCCGTAGCGCCAATAGGCCAGGTTGTGCCGGCTTTCGGCGCCGGGGCGGGCGTAGTTGGAGATTTCGTAGGCGTGCAGCCCGTGCTCGGCCGCCGCCTCCGCCGTCGCGTCGTACAGCGCCGCCGAGACCGCCTCGTCGGGCAGCACGACCTGTCCGCTGCGGTGCAGCGCCTCGTAGGCGGTGCCGGGCTCGATCGTCAGCTGGTAGAGGGACAGGTGGTCGGCCGCCAGTTCGAGCGCGGTGCCGAGCTCGTGGCGCCAGCCGGCCAGGTCCTGGCCGGGACGCGCGTAGATCATGTCGAACGACAGGCGCGGGAAGATCCGCCGCGCCGCCTCCAGCGCGGAGACCGCCTCGGCCGCGCTGTGGCCCCTGCCGAGGCGGAGCAGCGACGCGTCGTCCAGCGCCTGCACGCCGAGCGAGAGCCGGTTGACACCGGCCTCGCTGAAGGCGGCCAGCCGGCCCAGCTCGACGCTGGTCGGGTTGGCCTCCAGGGTGATTTCGAGGTCGCGCTGCGGCTCGAACAGTGCCGTGGCATCGGCGACCAGTGCGGCCACCGTCTCCGGCGCCATCAGGCTGGGCGTGCCGCCGCCGAAGAAGATGGAGGCGAGCGGCCGCCGGCCGAGCCTGCGTGCTTCCCAGGCCAGCTCCTGCCGCAGGGCGGTTGCGAAGCGCGCCTGCGGTATGGCGTCGCGCACGTGGCTGTTGAAGTCGCAATAGGGGCATTTCTGCAGGCAGAACGGCCAGTGGACGTAGAGCGCCAGAGGCTGCATCGCCCGCCTCTAGCAGGTCCGGGCGGACAGGGCGATCCGTTGCCGCCGCTTGCGCGCCGGTCGGCGATCCGTTGCCGCAGCTTGCGCGCCGGTCGGCCGGCAACCTATACCGGAGCAGCAACAAGCGGGTTTCAGACGCGATGCAGCGTGCCGGGCGGCAGGACATCCGGACGGTGCAGGCGTTGCGCGGGTTCGCCTGCAGCCTGGTCGTCGCCTACCACGCCGTCGGCAGCTGGGCCAGCGCCGGGGCTGCGCCGCGGGTCGCCGATGCGGTGTGGGTGAACGGCGCGTCCGGGGTGGACGTGTTCTTCGTCATCAGCGGCTTCGTCATGGCGGTGTCCGGCTCGGGCGCGTACGGGCCTGCCGCGGCCTGGCGGTTCGCGGTGCGCCGCTGCCACCGGCTGGTGCCGCTCTACTGGCTGTTGACCGGCGCGAAGCTGGCGGTGCTCGCCCTGTCGGGAGCGGCCGCATACAACGCCTGGCACGTCGCGGCGTCGCTGGTGTTCATCCCGTCGCGCGACTCCCTGGGCGTGGTGCGCCCGGTGCTGGGCGTGGGCTGGACGCTGCAGTTCGAGGCGCTGTTCTACGCGCTGTTCGCCCTGGCGCTTGCGGTCCGCCGGCCGCCGCTGCGGGTGATGCTGCCGCTGCTCGTGCCTTTGGCGGTGGCGGGCTTCTTCCGGCGCGACGGCTGGCCCGCCTGCCTCGTCCTGGCCAACGGGCTGGTGTTGGAGTTCTGCCTGGGCGCAGGCCTTGCAGCCGCGTGCAGGCGTTGGCAACCCGGCCCGGCCGCGTCGGCCGCACTTCTCGCGGCCGGGCTGGTCCTGCTGATGACCCTGCCCGAACCGGGTCCGTGGCGCTTTCTGGTGTGGGGACTGCCGGCCGCGATGATGGTTGCCGGCGCGGTCTGGCTGGAGCCGTTTGCCCGCGGCCGCCTGTCCCCGGCGGTGCTCGCCATCGGCGGCGCCAGCTACGCCACCTACCTTCTGCACCCGTTCGTGGTGCCGGTGCTGACGAGGGCCGTGCTGCCGCATGCGCCGGGCCGGGCGGGCCTGTGGGCGCTGATCGTGCTGAGCCTGGCCGTCAGCACCGCCGGCGGTGCCGCGCTCGACCGATGGCTGGACCAGCCGGTCCAGCGCTGGCTGGCAACGCGCCGCAGGGTCGTCGGCACGGTGCCCAGACCGCGGCCCGTCCTGGTAGAGCCGCCAAGACCGGCAAACGTGCTTTAGTATCTGGGGCCCTGGGGTTTCAAACCGCAGCTTGGTCCAGGGGCCCCAGCTTGGTTCAGGGGCGTCGTGCAACGCACGCTGGCGCGCGTCGTGCGAAGCACGCTGGCGCGTGTCGTGCAAAGCACGCTGGCACATGACGCCCCTGGCTTTCTTCTCGACCTCGTCACCCAAGCCGCTGCCCCAACTCGTCCAGCACGAGCTGCGCCCGCCGGGCAAGGCGCCGTCGGGCGGCCACATCCCGTTCCGCGACCACCGACTCCACCGCCTCGAACGCAGCCTTGCGGCCGGCCAGCGCGGTCCTGGCGGCCGTGGCGGCCAGTTCCTCCCGCTCGCAGTCGGCGTCTGCCGCCTCGATCATGCGGGCGGAGGCGGGCAGCCAGTCGGCGAACGCGCGGGCGACCAAGTCGGAAGCGTCGCCGGCGGCAGCCGCCTGTTCGAGCGTTCGCGCCGCACGCGCCTGGTCGGCCGCGTGGCGGGCGGCGGTCTCGCGGGCGGCTGCCTCGCCCAGCGCCCGCCGCGCCTGATCGGCTTCCAGCTTGCGCAGCCGCAGCAGCGTGTCCAGCGCGCGGGCCATCTCAGGCGGCGGACCGGCTAGAGCAGATCCCGATCAGACGGCATCGTCTGACCGGGTGAAAATGCTTGTGAAACAAACGGGCTAGAGCCTGTGGAGTGAACGCAAGTGAACGGAACATACTCTAATGGCCGTTCTGCACGGCGGCGCGCAGGGCGGCGAAGCTCGCCTCGATGCTGGTGGGCTCGTCGCTGCGCTGGCGCAGCATCGCCTCAATCCGCGGCACGGCGGCCAGCGCCCGGTCCAGGGCAGGGTCGGCGCCGGGGCGGACTGCGCCAAGGCGGACCATGTCGGCCATCTCTGCGTGCAGCGCGAGCATGACGCGAGCGTCGCGCAGCAACAGGGTCTGCCCGGCGTCCAGGCAGCCGGAGGCGGCGCGCGACAGCGACCGCAGCACGTCAACCGCCGGGTACCGCCCGCCCTCGCCGATGCGCCGGTCCAGGACGACGTGGCCGTCCAATATGCCGCGAACCGCGTCGGCCACCGGTTCGTCATGGTCGTCGCCCTCAACCAGGACGGTGAACAGCGCGGTGATCTGGCCTGCGCTGCCGTCGGCCCGCATCGGCCCTGGCCCCGCACGCTCCAGCAGGCGCGGCAGTTCGGCAAACACGCTCGGCGGGTAGCCGCGGGTGGCTGGCGGCTCGCCCGCCGCCAGGCCGATCTCGCGCAGCGCCAGGCAAAACCGCGTGACGCTGTCCATCAGCAGCAGCACCGACAGCCCCTGGTCGCGAAAA
Source organism: uncultured Acetobacteraceae bacterium (assembly GCA_937873095.1). Lineage (GTDB taxonomy): Bacteria > Pseudomonadota > Alphaproteobacteria > Acetobacterales > Acetobacteraceae > BOG-908. The sequence continues at coordinate 31,223 of CALMVI010000047.1, forward strand.
TGCTCGGCAACCGTCATCGCGGCGTAGGCGGCCTCCCGCCGCACCAGCGGCGGCGAGTCGGAGGTTGCGACGACGACGACGGAGCGCGCCAGGCCGTCCGCGCCGAGGTCGTCCTCGATGAACTCGCGGACCTCGCGCCCGCGCTCGCCCACCAGGGCCACCACGGCGACGTCGCAGCGCGTGTGGCGCGCCAGCATGGAGAGCAGGGTGGACTTGCCGACCCCTGAGCCTGCGAACAGGCCGAGCCGCTGGCCGGTGCGGCAGGTGGTGAAGCAGTTCAGCACGCGCACGCCAAGGTCGATGGGCGGTCCCAGCCTGGCCCGCGTGATGGCGGGCGGCGGCGGCGCGCGAACCGGCCGGCGCAAGGGACCGCGCGCCAGCGGCCCGAGACCATCCGCCGGCGCGCCGAGCGGGTCGACGG
>CALMVI010000048.1 GCA_937873095.1 uncultured Acetobacteraceae bacterium
CGCGCTTAGGGGGCTCGCCCCAAAACCCCGCCGGGGGCGGGCGCCCCGGGACCCCCAAACATTCATATTAGGGGGACCAAACCGCCCGGCTTTGGGGGGGGGGGGGGGCAGAGCCCCGCTTCTGCCTGTTGCGCCTTCGGCACCGATACATTCATAGCCTCAAAAGCGCTGGCGTTGCTCAGCGCTCAATGCAGCAGCTGCAGGTGCTCGGCCTGGCGCCACTCCCCCTCAGAGATCAGGCTGGTGGCGCCGACGCGGACGGAGTGCAGGCGGCCATCGAGCTGGCGCGACCAGAAGTCGAGGAACTTGTGCAGCACCGGAAAACGCGGGGCGACGTCCAGATCCTGCCAGATGAACGTCTGAAGCAGACCGGGGTGGTCCGGCATGTGATACAGGATCTCGGCCGTGGTGATGCGGTATCCCTTAATCTGGTCTGCCAGGCGCATGGGGGTCCTCGGGTTCGGGTGCGACGTCAAGGCTCGAGTGGCGGCGTATGTCTTGGCTGCGTGCGGGCTGCTGCTGATGCTCGGCGCGGCGGACCGACTCTCGGCCGCATGCGCGAGCATGACCGCAACGCAGCATTTGCGCAAAAGAAAAAGACAGCGTTAACAGTAGCTTGTCACTCGCAGCCATCGAGTGCTGCTGGCGCTTGACTTGGTTGGAACCCACCCCTAGATGCGTGGCACTCTCGTTGGGAGAGTGCTAACAATCAGCCCGTCAGGGCAGGTGCAACCCGATCAGGAGCGACAGGCATGGCGAAGTTCCGTCCCTTGCACGACCGCGTCGTCGTTCGCCGGATTACGGCGGAAGAGAAGACGGCAGGCGGCATCATCATCCCCGACACCGCACGCGAGAAGCCGCAGGAGGGCGAGGTGGTGGCCGTGGGCGCGGGCGCACGCAACGAGCAGGGGCAGATCGTGGCGCTGGACGTGAAGGCCGGCGACCGGGTGCTGTTCGGCAAGTGGTCCGGCACCGAGGTGAAGCTCGATGGTGAGGATCTGCTCATCATGAAGGAGAGCGACATCATGGGTGTTGTCGAGACCGCGGCCGCGGTCGCCAAGGCGGCCTAACTGAATGGTTTCCAAAGGCCCCCGGCCTTTGGCGGGTCTGGGCAGAGCCCAGTTCTTTCCTTCCGGAGATTGAAATGGCAGCAAAAGAGGTAAAATTCGGCGGCGACGCTCGCCAGCGCATGCTTCGCGGCGTGGACATCCTGGCCGACGCAGTCAAGGTGACGCTCGGGCCGAAGGGCCGCAACGTGGTGATCGACAAGTCCTTCGGCGCGCCGCGCATCACCAAGGACGGCGTGACGGTGGCCAAGGAAATCGAGCTTGCCGACAAGTTCGAGAACATGGGCGCCCAGATGGTGCGCGAGGTTGCCAGCAAGACCAACGACCTGGCCGGCGACGGCACCACGACGGCGACCGTGCTGGCCCAGGCCATCGTGCGCGAGGGCGCGAAGGCGGTTGCCGCCGGGATGAACCCGATGGACCTCAAGCGCGGCGTTGACCGTGCGGTGGAGGCCATCGTGACGGAGCTCAAGGCCCGCAGCCGCAAGATCAGCAACCAGAGCGAGACCGCGCAGGTCGGCACCATCAGCGCCAACGGCGAGGCCGAGATCGGGCGAATGATCAGCGAGGCGATGCAGAAGGTCGGCAACGAGGGCGTCATCACCGTCGAGGAGGCCAAGGGCATCCAGACCGAGCTCGACGTGGTGGAGGGCATGCAGTTCGACCGCGGCTATGTCAGCCCGTATTTCATCACCAACGCCGAGAAGATGGTGGCCGACCTCGACAGCCCGTACATCCTGATCCACGAGAAGAAGCTGTCCACGCTGCAGCCGCTGCTGCCGCTGCTGGAGAGCGTGGTGCAGAGCGGCCGTCCGCTGCTGATCGTGGCCGAGGACGTGGAAGGCGAGGCGCTGGCGACCCTGGTGGTCAACAAGCTGCGCGGCGGGCTGAAGATTGCGGCCGTGAAGGCGCCAGGCTTCGGCGACCGCCGCAAGGCGATGCTGGAGGATCTGGCGATCCTGACCGGCGGCCAGGTGATCAGCGAGGATCTCGGCATCAAGCTGGAGAACGTGACGCTGCAGATGCTCGGGCGTGCGAAGAAGGTGCTGATCGAGAAGGAGAACACCACAGTCGTCGAGGGTGCGGGCGAGAAGTCCGACATCACCGGCCGCTGCGCGCAGATCCGTGCGCAGATCGAGGAGACGACCTCCGACTACGACCGCGAGAAGCTGCAGGAGCGGCTGGCCAAGCTGGCGGGCGGCGTGGCCGTGATCCGCGTGGGTGGTGCCACAGAGGTCGAGGTGAAAGAGCGCAAGGACCGCGTGGACGACGCGCTGCATGCGACCCGTGCGGCGGTCGAGGAAGGCATCGTTCCGGGCGGCGGCGTTGCCCTGGCGCGCGCCTCGAAGATCCTCGAGACGCTGAAGCCCGAGAACCCGGACCAGAAGTTCGGCATCGACATCGTGCGCCGCGCCGTGCTGACGCCGCTGCGCCAGATTGCCGAGAACGCTGGCGAGGACGGGGCCGTCATTTCTGGCAAGGTGCTTGAGAACGACAGCTACGATTACGGTTTTGATGCACAGACGGCCGAGTACAAGGACATGGTTGCGGCCGGCATCATCGACCCGACAAAGGTGGTGCGGACGGCGCTGCAGGATGCGGCCTCGATCGCTTCGTTGCTGATCACGACGGAGGCGATGGTTGCCGAAAAGCCGGAGAAGAAGGCGCCGGTGCCTGCGGGCGGCGGCGGCATGGGCGGCATGGGCGACATGGACTTCTAAGCCGTCCGTTTCGCCCGGTCAGAAAGCGGGGGGCGGGCCGGAAGGCTCGCCCCTTTGTTTTTCGGTGCGGTGTCTGTGTGGGTTCCGCGTCGGTGTTTGGAACGGGATGAGTTTGGTCCGGCGACTTTCGCGTTCGCCTGGGGAGACGCCAGTGTGATCCTCGCCGGCCTTGCCTCGTTGTCAGGTGGCGGGCTGTATTGGCTTCGGTGTTCGTCTGCATGACGAACGGGTGGGTGTTGCCTTGGCTTCGCACGTGTTTGGCGCGGTCATCGGCTCAGGCGGCCGAGCGCCGACCGGCGCGTGTGGGATGCCGCCTGTTCCGTGTCGCTGGTCCTGGTCTGGTCAGCTCAGGGCGCCGCCGGTTCGGGTGACCGTTTTCACCTCCTGCGCGCCCGCCGCCTGCATGGCCATCGTCGCCTTCATGACGGCATCCGGATCATTGGCGGAGACGGACAGAACGAGCTGGCCTGATGCCGCGGCGGCATCCCTCGCCCGGGTCTGGGAGGCGTCGGCCGCCGTGTGTGCGGCCGAGACGGCGCCGCCGGCAGCCACACCCAAGCCGGCGGCGGCTGCTGCTGCGACGAGGGCCGCGCCGCCCGTTGCGATGGTGACGCCCGCGCCGATCATGCCGGCGGCGGTTGCCGCCATGCTGCTCTGCAGGGTTCGCGACTGGCGTACGTCGTCTTCGGTATCGGGGTTCTGGGCGCCCGCCGATGGCGTGGCGTCGCCCGCGCGCGGCGACGCGTCCGGCAGGCTGATGGCTGCCCGGTCGAAGCCGGTTCGGGTCAGCCGGCCGATGGCATCCTGCAGGGCGGCGTCGCTCGGGAAGACGCCCTGGACCTCCTGGATGGCTTCGTTCAGTGTTGGGCTGCTCAGGTTCGACTGATCGCTCGGCATTGCGTTGACCCTGTCCGTTCACCGCAGAACGCCGGCGGCCCGCGGCTGTTCCGCCCGGGCGGGTGGTCGCGGCGAAAAGGCCGGTCAGGCGGGCGTGCGCTCGATGCGGCGGTAGCGCGCGCGGGTGGCGCGTTCGATGGCAGACACGACAAGTGTGTCGAGCTTCAGCTCGCCGCCGATGAACTCGAGCATCTGCAGGATCGCCTGGCTTTGGATCAGGTCGGCCGCCACCACGTCGCATGCCAAGGTGTATGCGGTTTCCCGCAGGCGCGGCTCGAGTGCGTCGCGGATCATCCGGCCGGCATGGGCGAGCCCGTCGTCTTCCCGCAGCAGCCCGATCGTTGCGTCGATGGCATGCTGCAGCTGATCGCCGGAAAACCCCTCGAAGACAGGCAGGGTCTGGACCAGGGTCGCCATGACGCCGATTTCGCGATCGGTGATGCCGCGTGTTTCTGCGGCGGCAACGAGGACCATGGTGCACACAAGGGCTTCCTGCGGATCGAGGTCCGTGCGGGCGAGCATGGGCGCTCCTTCATCAGCTTGGTTATCCCGGCGGACCCTGCCCCGGGGTGCGGCCAAGATCAAGCGGTGGCCCTGGGCGCGGCGAAGTCACGGATTGCGCGGGTGCGGGTGCCGGGGCGGCGTGACTGCGCCGATCTGTCGAGCCGCCGGCGAGCGGCCACGGCCTTGTTCGCGCGGGCCTCAGATGCTCGCCAGCGTTCTGATCCGTGCGCGGCTGGAGATTTCCGTTTGTGACAGGACGGACATTGCCGGGCGAAGCCTTTCGATCACCGAGCGGACCGGCACGCGAATGCCGGGACTGGTCAGCAGCACGGGCGACTCCGCCCCGTGCGCTTCCATCACCTCCCGAAAACGGCGGATGAACTCGCCGAGCCGACTTGGCGCCATCGCGAGTTGGCGTTCGTCCGGCGGTCCGACCAGGCTTTCGGCAAAGCTTGCCTCCCATTCCGGCGAGAGTGTGATCATCGGGATCGATCCGCCAGGGCCGGTGTGACTGTCGCTGATCTGCCTGGCCAGGCGGGCGCGGACGATGGCGACGGTGGCGGCAACGCCGCGAGGCGCACCGGTACACGCCTCGTGTATGCCCTCCAGGATGGTTGGAAGGTCCCTGATGGAAATGCGCTCGGACAGCAGGGCCTGGAGGACGCGTTGCACGCCGCCCACCGATATGACGGTCGGGATGAGGTCCGACACGAGTTTCTGCTGTTCGCGCGGCAGTTCGTCGATCAGCTTCTGCGTTTCCGCGTAGGACAGCAACTCGGCCATCGTCTCGCGCACCAGCTCCGTCAGGTGGGTGGCCAGGACGCTTGGCGGATCGACCACGGTGCAGCCACGGATGAGCGCCTCCTCGCGCGCGCTCGGCTCGATCCACAGCGCCGGCAGTCCGAAGGCGGGCTCCGTCGTTCGCTCGCCGGGCATCGATGGCACGCCGCCTTTCGGGTCCATGGCCAGCAGGCTGAGCGGCCGCAGCTCACCCCGGCCGGCTTCGATCTCCTTGATGCGGATCAGGTAGCAATCGGCGCCGAGTTGCAGGTTGTCCTGGATACGGACGGGCGGCAGGACGAAACCAAGCTCGGCCGCGATCGCGCGACGCAGCCCGCGTATCTGCTCGGTCAGCTTCGGCTGGTCTCCGCCGGCCAAGGGCAGCAACCCATATCCCAGCTCGAGCCGGATCATGTCGATCCGCATGGCGTCGGTGACCGGCGCCTCGGTCGGCGCAGGAGGGGGCGGCGGCTGTTCCTCCTCGGGGCCGGCGACCGGGTGGGTGTAGCGCATCCATGCTCCACCGCCCGCCAGCCCGGCCAGAGCCAGAAACGGCAGCGCGGGCAGGCCGGGCATCAGGGCCATAACCGCCGCGGCGCCGCCGGCCAGCGCCAAAGGCTTGTAGCCGCCGCCGAGCTGGGCAACCAGGGCGGTGTCGGCACGGCCTTCCACACCGCCCTTGGTGACGACGATGCCGGCGGCGGTCGAGACGAGCAGCGCCGGTATCTGCGTCACCAGGCCATCGCCGACGGTGAGCGTTGTGAAGGTGTTTGCGGCATCGCTGAAGGCCATGCCGTGCCGGATGAGGCCGATCGCCAGGCCGCCCACGATGTTGATGGATGTGATCAGCAGCCCGGCGATCGCGTCGCCGCGGACGAACTTGGCAGCGCCGTCCATCGCTCCGTAAAAGCCGCTCTCCTCCTCGAGCTCGCGCCGCCGGCGGCGTGCGACGCGTTCGTTGATCATCCCGGCGTTCATGTCCGCGTCGATCGCCATCTGCTTGCCCGGCATCGAATCGAGACTGAAACGGGCGGCCACCTCGGCGATGCGGCCCGAGCCTTTCGTGATGACCATGAAGTTCACGACGAGGAGGATTGCGAACAGGATGACGCCGATCACCACGTCGCCGCCCATGAGGAAACCGCCGAAGGCGGCAACCACGTGACCGGCGGCGGTCGGGCCCTCGTTGCCATGACTGAGGATCAGCCTGGTGGTGGCCACGTTCAGCGACAGGCGAAGCAGGGTGGTGAGCAGCAGGAGCTGCGGGAAACTGGTGAAGTCGAGAGGCCGCTCGAGGAACAGGGCGACCATCAGGACCAGGACCGACGCCGTTATGGACAGCGACAGTCCGAAGTCGAGAAGCAGGGTCGGCAGCGGCAGCACAAGGAGCGAGAGGAGACAGAACACCGCCAGCGCCAGGCCGACATCGGTGCCGGGTCTGAACCGGCGCAGGCTGACGCCAGCCCGCGCGAGCAGGATGGATTGCGCCATTACGCGGCCGTCATTGCCAGAGCAGGAGCCTGGCTGCCGGCCTGCGGCGGGGGAACGGCGACGCCGGCCTGCATGTAGTCGCGGAGCTTGTTACGGAGCGCCCGGATGGAGATGCCCAGGATGACGGCCGCATGCGTCCGGTTGCCCAGCGTGTGCGACAACGTCTGCAGGATCAGCTCCTGCTCGACCTCGTCCATCCTGCGGCCGACCAGGGAGCCTGTCGCCGCGGGAGCTTCGGCGCGTGCGGCCGGCCCTTGCGGCCCATCGAAGATGTCGGGCCCTATCTCGTCATCGCCCGCCAGCAGCACCGCGCGGTGCATGGTGTTTTCCAGCTCCCTGACGTTGCCCCGCCACGGCAGTGCACTCAGGCGGGCCAGAACGGCCGGCGACACTGCTTTCGGTCGCAGGCCGTTCAGCTCGGCGTAATGCCGTGCGTAGTGGTTTGCCAGGGCGGGGATGTCCGCCGGCCGCTCGCGCAGAGGAGGCAGGCGAAGGCTGACCACGTTCAGGCGGAAATACAGGTCCTCGCGGAAGCGCTTCGCGTCGATTTCAGCCACCAGGTCACGGTTGCTGGTGGCCAGTATGCGCACGTCGACGTGGACGGGCGCGCTGCCGCCAAGCCGGTCGATCTCACGCTCCTGGATGGCGCGCAGCAGCTTGGCCTGCAGGCGCACGTCCATTTCGCTGATCTCGTCCAGGAGCAAGGTGCCGCCCTGGGCCGCTTCGAACTTCCCTATCCGCCGTGCGACGGCGCCGGAAAACGCACCTTTCTCGTGCCCGAACAGCTCGCTCTCGAGCAGGTGTTCCGGGATGGCCGCGCAGTTCAACGCGATGAACGGGCCTGCGCCACGCCGTGACGCGCGGTGTATGTGCCGCGCGATCACCTCCTTGCCGGTTCCTGACTCGCCGGTGATGAGTATGGAGGCGTCGGATCGCGCGACCTGTTCGGCCCGCCGCATGGTCGCCAGCATGACCGGGTCGCGGACGACGGGCGCGTGCGGCTCACCCGAGGCGGCCAGCAGGACCGCGGCGATCATGTCGGGATCCGGCGGCAGGGGCAGGAACTCGCGCGCTCCGTCCCGCAAGGCTTGCGCCGCGATCTCGGCCGTGACGAGCGCGCTGCACGCGACGACCGCGACGTTGAGGCGCTCCGCGGCCAACGCCCTGACCAGGCCCGCGACACCGCAGGCAACATCGCAGATGACGACGTCGTAGGAAGTCCGTCGCGCGCAGATCAGCGCGCCAGAGGCGCTGTCCACATGCTCGACCTGCGCGTTGCGCGCGCGTGCCAGGCCGGCTGCCTGACCGAGCGCTCCGGCCAGGGATCCTACGATCAGCACACGCATTGCGGCCATCACGCCTCCACCCCGGCCTTAGCCTTGGCGAGCAGCTTCATCATCCAGCCCGGTTCCAGCCTGGATGATGAACCGCTAGAGCATGTTCCGTTCACTTCACAGGCTCTGGCTCGTTGTTTTGCGAGCATCGTCACCCGATCAGACGATTCCGTCTGACCGGGATCTGCTCTAGTTGCCACGATCTGCCTTGACGATTTCCGTCATGGTGATGCCGAGACGGTTGTCGTCGACCATGACCACCTCTCCTCGGGCGACGAGACGGTTATTGACGTAGACGTCGATCGCCTCGCCCAATTTGCGGTCGAGCTCGACGACAGCGCCGCGGCCCAGCCTGAGCAGCTGGCTCACCTGCATCGTCGTCCGGCCCAGCACGGCGCTGACCGTGACCGGGATGTCGTAGACGGCTTCGAGGTCGCGTGCGTGCCGCGCCGGTGCTTCGGCCGTGTAGGGGTTGGCGACTTCGGTAAATTCGGGCTCAATCGGCACGGCACACCTCCATAGTGGGCAGGTTCATCGGCGCCATTGCGGTCCGAAGGTCCTGCCAGATCGACTTGCAGTCCCGCCTGGCGTGTCCGTGTTGCCAAGCGACCTCGACGTCGCCGAACCCGGCCTTGCTGTCGGCCACGACGCAAAGCACGACCTGGTCGGGCGGCAACCGTTCGGCCAGGTGCTCGCGTATGCTGTCGGCCAATTCCGGATGGGCACTGACGCGCAGTTCGTGGATGCCGGCGAAGCCCGGCAACAGTGCGTCCAGCACCGCCTGGATCTCGACCTGGCCGTGGCGCCGCATGGTTTCGGGTATCGCGGCCAGCATCAGCGCAAGCATGGTGCGCGCGCACTCCGCCGCGTGATGTGCTGCGATCCGTTCCAGGGTGACGCGCGCGGCGGCCAAGGAGTCGGCCAGGCTTTGCAAGGCCGCCGCCTCCAATTGCGCCCGGGTCTCGGCAGCGTCGGCCAAGGCCAGCCGCAATCCCTCCTCCCGACCTTCGGCCCGGGCGGAGTCCAGGTCCGCCTGGGTCGGGGACGGAGCGGCGTCCTGCACCGGGTCGGCGGCTGGCTCGACATGCCGAAGCTCCGCGTCGAAATCTTCCATGTAGAGGATGCCGGCGGCGCTGTCCGTCGGGGACAGGAACGCTGTGTCGTAGAGGAACGTGCTGGTCGACCCGTCCATATCAGTCGATCATCTCCTCGTCCTTGCTGCCGCCGATGTCGAGTTCACCGGACTGGGCCAGTTCCTTTGCGGCCAGAACGATTGCGGCCTGCGCCTCGTCGACATCGCGCAGCTTGACCGGCCCGAGCGACTCGATGTCTTCGAGAAGCATCTTGCCGGCGCGTTCCGACAGGCATTTGAGGAACATCTCGCGCAGCCTCTCGGACGCTCCCTTCAGCGCGAGAGGCAGCTTTTCCTTGTCGACGTTGCGCAGCAGGACCTGCAGCGACGACGCGGTCAGCCGGCCGAGGTCGTCGAAGGTGAACATGAGCGCCTTGATCCGCTCGGCCGACTCCCTGTTGCGCTCCTCCAGCGCGGCGAGGAATCGCGTCTCGGCCTGGCGATCGAGGTTGTTGAAGATGTCGGCCATCATCTCGTGCGCGTCGCGCCGTGTGCTGCGTGCGAGGTTGGACATGAACTCGGCCCGCAAAGTCCGCTCGACACCATCGAGGACGTCACGCTGGATGCTCTCCATGCGCAGCATGCGCATGACCACCTCCAGGGCAAAGCTTTCCGGCAGCAGGGAGAGGACGCGGGCGGCATGGTCGGCGCGGACCTTGCTCAGCACCACGGCGACGGTTTGCGGATATTCGTTCTTGAGGTAGTTCGCCAGGACGGCCTCGTTGACGTTGCCGAGCTTGTCCCACATCGTGCGGCCGGCGGGGCCGCGTATCTCGTCCATGATCTGGCTGACGCGGTCCCTTGGCAGGGATTTGCGCAGCAGCCGCTCGGTACTTTCGAAGTTGCCGACCAGAGAGCCAGAGGTGCCCATGCTGTCGGCGAATTGCTGGCAGAGGGATTCCACCATCTCGGCGCGGACCTGCCCCAACTGCGACATCGCGCTGGAGACCTCCTTGATCTCGTCCTCGTGCATCATCGTGAACAGACGGCTGCAATGTTCCTCGCCCATCGCGAGCATGAGCACGGCGGCTTTCTGGGCGCCGGTAAAATCCTGTCTGACGGTGCTGCCGGCCATGGTTACGTAGGCTCCTGAGTCAACCAGCTGCGCATGATGGCGAGACTCTCATCGGGATGCTTTTCGACCATGTCGGACAGCCGGCGCAGCATCGACGCCCTGAGCTGGCCTTCGACGTTGGCCATCTCAACCATGCTCTCGTCGGTCAGCATGGCCGGCGCCGAACTGCCGGAGCCGCCGCCGAGCCGCCGGGTCTGTGCCGTGGCGAGGGTGCCGTCGGCGCCGACGAGAAGCGCGCCGCCCGCCTGCAGCTCCTGGGGTGTTACGGACAGGCGGATGGCCATCGGCCTGACGACAAAGATCAGCGCGAGCAGGACGACCAGCGCCAGTATGGCCGACTGGCCGAGGCCGAGGATGTCGGATTTTTCCAGGCCGATCCCGAGCAGGCCTGCGGCGGGTGCGGAGCCTGCGTCTTCGGTGGAGGCGAACCGCATCGACACGACCTCGATCTTGTCGCCGCGCTTCTCATCGAAGCCGATGGCGCTCTGCACCAGGCGCCTGATCCGCGAGAGGTCGTCCGGCGAGCGTTCGGTCCAGGTCGGTTTGCCGTCCCGGCCGATCTGAGTGACGCCGTCGACCATGACCGCGAGCGAGATGTGGGCGATCTGGGGCTGCTCGTGCACGAGCGTGCGCACGGTCTTGCCGATTTCGTAGTTTGTCGTCTCGTCCTGCTTCTGCTGCTGCGTTCCCGCCTGAGTTTGCCCGGCATCGGCGTTGGGGAGGTTGTTCTGCACCGAAACGCTCTTATCGGCTTCGGTGCTGTTGCTCTTGTCGGTCGAGGACTGGGTGCTGCGAACGACCTGCTGGTCCGGGTTGAACGTCTCGGCCGTTTCGTTGACCTTGTCGAAATTCATCTCCACCGCGGCCTCGGCACGCACACGGCCGGCGCCCAGGCTTTGCTCCAGCATTTCCTCGACGGCTCGCGACAGCCGCAGCTCCATCGCCCGATGCAGTTCCTCGGCCGTCTGCACGACCGCCTCCTGGCTCGTCGGCTGGCCGGCGCGGGCAAGCAGGTTGCCCCGGCTGTCGATGATGGCGATGCCCTGTGGCTTCAGGCCAGGAACGGCGGCGGCGACCAGGTTCAGCACCGCCTGCACGCCCTGCCCGTCCAGCCTGGCCGCGCCTGCCATGGTCAATATGACGCTTGCGCCGGCAGCCTGCGTCTCCCGTGAGAAGGCCTGCCGTTTCGGCAGCACGAGGTGGACGCGCGCGGCCCTGACGCCCTGCAGCATGCGGATGCTGCGTGCGAGTTCGCCTTCCATGGCGCGGGTTTCGTTGATGTCCTGCTGGAACTGGTTGGACGTCATCGCGTCGCCGCGGTCGAAAATCTCGTAGCCGATGGAGCCGCCTGACGGGAGGCCGTCCTTGGCGAGCAGCAGCCGGGCGCGCGCCACGTCGGCCGCCGACACCATGATGCGGTCGCCGCCGCCGAGCTCCTGATGGCCGATATGCGCGCGATCCAGCGCATCGCCGATCTGCGCGGCCTCCCGCAGATCGAGGTCGCCGTAGAGCAGCGCCTGCTGGGCAGGCGCGCCGCCGTGCAAGGCCAGCAGGCCGAGCATGACCAGCATGCCGAGCCCGACCGCGCCGAGCGCGATCAGCCGGGCAGCCCCCAGGGCCCGCAATCCATCCAGCACGGGCTTCATCGAGATTGTTGCAGGAACCGCATGACGCACCATTGCGCCGTGCGGCTTTCAGAGTCGTTAACGGTGGATCGATTCTGCTGGCTGCTCGGGATTGCGCCAGCAGGTGTTGAGGAAGGCCAGGGGCGCTGGCCCCGGACCCTGCTGGGTTCGGAGCCCCCCAGACCCCCAGTATCAGGACTGCGTTGCGATCGACTGCACCTTGTCCAGGCCTACCGACAGCGTGCCCATCTGCAGCTCGAGCCCGGACGGGCCGTTGACCAGACCGGTGGCCGTGCCCACGACGCTGAACGGAACCGCGGAGGTCGAGCCCGCGGCACCGGACTGCAGTGCCACGCCGTAGCTGCCATCGGCCACGCTCTGGCCGGCGTCGTTCTGGCCGTTCCACTGCCACGCGTTGCTGCCGGCCTGGGCGGCCAGCGTGACGTTGCGGATGGGGTTGCCGGAAGCGTCGACGATGGCGAGCTGCACCGGCTCGGCTGCGGGCGCGTTGAAGGTGATCTCGCCAGAGCCCTTCTGCAACGCGATCTGTCCGGACGAGACCGTGGCCGTGTGGCCGACGACGGACGCCGATTGCAACACCTCCGCCCCCTGCTGCAGGCCGATGAGCTGCGTCAGGTTGGTGTTGGTGGCGACCGATTGCTGCACCCCGGTGAACTGGACGAGTTCCTGCGTGAACTGGTTCGAGTCCATGGGCGAGGTCGGGTCCTGGTTCTGCAGCTGCGTGGTCAGCAGGGTGAGGAACTGGTTGAAATTGGCGCCGAGTTGCTGGAGCGCGTTCGTGCCGGTGGCGCTGGCGGCCGCGCTGGCGGTGCCCGTGTTGGACGCGGCGATGGCGTTGGCGCGGGCGGCTTGCTGTGCCGCCTGGGAGACCGTGGACGTGGTGAGGGTGCTCATGGTGATTGCTCCTGCAAGAATGGGCGGCGCACGGTCAGGCCGTGATGTTCACGCCGGCGCGCTGCCACGCGGTGAAGTTCGGATGCGGATCGGGCTCGGCTGGGCCGGTGCCTGACATGGATGCGTCCTGCCAGCCGGCCCCCGCTTCGTGACGACCCTGGGGCGTGTTCTGCGACCCGCCTTGGGCGGATCCGCCGCCGAAGCCGCTGCCCCCCGCCGGCAAGCCACCGGACCCCGTGTCGGACGCTGCGAGGTGCAGGACGATGTTGCGCTGCTCGGGCAGGCCAGCCCGGTCCAGCGCCTGGTGAAGGTGACCGAGGTCGGCCTGCAGGCTGCGCAAGGTTTCCGGCCGCTCCACCGCGACGCTGACGCTGGACAGCCCATCCTGGGTCCGGGTGATGTGAACCTGGACCGAACCCAGTTCTGCGGGGTTGAGCAGGATGCGTATCTGGCTGCTGCCGTCCGGCGCCGCGGCGAACGCGGCCACCGCGTGCCCCAACTGGGCTGCCGGCGGCGGCGGGTTCGGCGCGTCGACGGTCGGGGAGGCACCGGCCGTCGCCTGCGCCAAGTCGGGTGAACGGGCGCCGGAACCAGGACCCGGCTCGGCCGGCATGGCCCCCGCCGGCGCTGTCGGCAGGCTCTGCCGAGTGTCGAGGGAGTCGAGCGGCGCCTGCGTGGAGGCGCGCGCTGCGGACCACGAAGCGGAGTGGTCCTCGGAGGCAGGCCGATGCCCCCTCGCCTTCAGCAGGATCGCGGAGGGTTCGTCCGCATCGTCGGCGCCATCGTCCTGCTGAGAGTCGGGCGCGAGCGCTGACGACGGCGCGAGCGGCGCGTCGGGGCCGGCGGCGACGCGGGCATCGCCGCTACCCAGCACGGAGGAGGACGAACCAGCCGCCCCTGCCGTGGGCGCGTTCTCGCCGGCGCGTCCGTTTGCCGTGGGAGCGCGGAGGGTGCGCCCGGCAGGGCCGGCCGGCGGTGTCGCGGGCAGGAAATCCACAGATATGGAACCGGCCGTCACGGTCTTCCGCGTCGTCTCCGGCTCGTCGGTGTCCGCCTGGCTGGACGACCTGCCATGCGCGGCGGCTTGCGGTGCCTTCGACGACGAAGGCTGCGGATGGACGGCCGATGGGCCTGCGCTGGCGGCCGGCGGTGGTCCGACGGCCTGCCCCTGCGTCAGGGGCGCGAGCAGGCTTGCGAACGCCGTGGTGACAGGCGGCTTGGCGCCGGAGCCGGAGCCGGACACGGGCTGCGGCATGCTGTCGATGGAAGCTGTGGTCGGCAAAAGCGCTCGTCCTGATACGGTTCGGGGGCCTGCGCGGCCCTCAGCGGCCCTTGAGCAAAGGGCGGGCCAGAGCGGGCCGGCTCCGGCGCAGGGTCACGCAAGCAGTGAGAGACCGTTCTGCCGGTCGACGCCCGGCACATCGAGCCCGGCACAAAATGCCGCCCGGCCGGCGACGGGCTAGGAGTTTTGCGCGTGTGCGGCCCTGCCGGACCAGCGAGGGAGTGGCATGGTTTGTGCTGTCATCTGCGGGCTGTGAGTGATGGCTGTCGGCAACATGCCTTGGACGGTCGGCAAGTTGGCCGATCGGCCGGCTGCCGGCAGGTGGCAAGCGCATTGACATGCTGCCGATGCAAGGAGAGAGCGTAGATGTCTATTTTCGGCTCGATGGATACCGCGATCAGCGGCCTCAACGCGCAGGCTGCCGCGTTCAGCAACATCAGCGACAACATGGCGAACAGCCAGACGGTGGGCTTCAAGTCGGTCGACACCAGCTTCATCGACTACCTGACCACCAGCACTGCCACGCAGAACCAGTCGGGCAGCGTTGCGACGCGGCCGGATTATCAAAACGACGTGCAGGGCACGATTCAGCAAAGTTCGGACCCGCTCGCCATGGCGATCAGCGGGCAGGGTTTTTTCTCGGTCTCCGAACAAGCCGGCGTGTCGTCGACCGGAACGCCGCAATTTTCCGCCCAGCAATACTATACGCGGGCTGGCGACTTCACGCCGAACAGCAACGGTTACCTCGTCAACAGCGCAGGCGAGTATCTCAACGGCTGGGCCGTCGATCCGACAACGGGCTCGGTGAACACGGGAACCCTGGTTCCGATACAGATCGGGGAGTCACAATCTCCTCCCGTGCCGACCACCGCCGTCTCGTTGATCGCCAACGTTCCCGCGGTACCGTCGGCCACGAGCAATCTCTCGTCGGAGACCGACATCTACGACACCGCCGGCAACGCGCATCAGCTGCAAACCAGTTGGGCGCAAACCTCTCCGGACAATTGGACCCTGACGCTCAGCTCGCCAGACAACGTGGCCGGCGGAGGCACCACGATCGGCTCTGTCGCGGTCGCGTTCAACCCGAACGGCACGTTGGCGTCGCTCGGCTCGGCCAGCGGCGCGCTCACCGTGACGGGGACGCCGACCGCGGGGGCGGTGCAGATCTCCCCCGATTACGGGACCGGCGCGGAACCCATCACCGTATCGCTTGGAACGTTCGGGGCGGCGGACGGGGTGACGCAGTTTGCCGGCACCGACTACGCCGCGACCGGCACGACGCAGAACGGGGCGGCGGCGGGCAGCTTCACCAACGTGACTGTGGACACGGACGGAAACGTGGCTGCGCAGTACAGCAACGGCAAGAGCGTCACCCTGGCGGAGGTGCCGGTGACGACGTTTGCCGATGCCGATGCGTTGCAGCGGCAGGACGGCCAGGCGTTCACCGTCTCCGCAAGTTCGGGCGGGCCGCAGACGCAACATTTTGGCCAGAACGGAGCAGGCGGATTGGTGGTTGGATCGACCGAGGCGAGCAACGTCGACATCGCGTCCCAGCTTTCGCAGCTCATCGTGGCCCAGCAGGCTTACGGGGCCAACGCGAAAGTGATCACCACCGCAAACGAATTATTAACCACAACGCTGAATATGAAACAGTAGCGCGGGAGAGCGGGAGGGCGGCGCATGGGCCTGGATGGGGCGTTGGGGATTGCGTCGGGCGGGCTGGCCAACATCGGACTTGGCCTGGGCGTCATATCGCAGAACGTCGCCAACGCGTCGACACCGCAATACGCAGTCGAGAGCGCGTCGCAGCAGAGCCTGTCCGCGTCCGGCCAGGAGTTCGGCGTTCGGTCCGGTGTCGTCCTGAGGGCGACGGATGCGGGGTTGCAATCGCAGCTGCTGGGCGAGGTGTCGCAGAACTCAGCGGCTGCCACGACAGCGAGCGCGTTGTCCGCCCTGCAGCCGGTGCTTGGCACCGTGGGGGGCGGAAACGACCTTGGCAGCCAGCTCAGCGCGCTTCAGTCCGCGTTCTCCACCCTGCTCGGGGATCCCGGCAACGCCACGCAGCAGACCGCCGTCGTTGACGGTGCTGCCACCTTGGCGCAGGGCATCAACGCCCTGGCGCAAAGCTACACGCAGGCGCGCCAGACCGCCCAGGACGGGCTGGTGACGGACGTGCAGCAGCTCGACAGCAGCCTGACCACGGTCGGAACGCTCAGCGCACAGATCGTCAGCCTGCGCGCGCAGGGCATGAGCACGGCCGACCTGGAAAACCAGCGTGACCAGGCGGAGAACGCGATCTCGCAACTGGTGGACGCGCGCTTCATCAACCAACCGAACGGCGACGTGACGGTGCTGACGGTCGGCGGCGTGCAGCTTCCGACCACCGGCACGCTGCAGCCCTCGCTGTCGGCCGCCACGGCCGGCACGACCGCCAGCTATCCGGGCGGCGGCTTGCCCGGCATCATGCTGGGCAACCTTGACGTGACGTCTCAGTTCACCGGCGGCAGCATCGGCGCGGGCCTGACGCTGCGCGATACGACTTTGCCGACGTACCAGGCCAGTCTCGACGAGTTCGCCCACGCGCTGTCGACCCGGTTTGCCGACCAGGGGCTCACTTTGTTCAGCAACGCCGCGGGCGTGGTGCCGCCAAGCGTCGGGCCGGCGCCGCAGGATGGCTATGTCGGCTACAGCAGCGCCGTCCAGGTCAACCCGGCAGTGACGGCCAACCCGGCGCTTGTCAGGGACGGCACCCAGGCCGTTGCCGGCAGCCCAGGGGGCGCCAGCGCGTTCACCCCCAATTCTTCGGGTCTGACCGGGTTCTCCACGCTGATCAGCCGGGTGCTCGACTACACTCTTGGCGACCAGGCGCAGGCCGGGGTGCCGCAGGTTCCGATCGCGACGACCGGGCTGGGCGTGTCGGGAACGTTGTCGGGCAGTTTCGGCGCGCAGGCGACGTTGGGTGATTACGCCAACGGCCTGACTGCCTCGCAGGCGGCTGACAGCGCGGACGCGACGTCGCTCTCGGGAGACACCCAGGGCGTGCTGAGTTCGCTGCAAGGCAAGATGACCGCCCAGACCGGCGTCAGCATGGACGCCGAACTTGGCCAGATGGTGGCGTTGCAGAATGCATACGGCGCCAATGCGAAAGTCATCAGCGCGGTCGAGGCAATGTATACCGACGTCCTAGCGATGGTGACTTGACATGATCGGCAGCGTCGCCTCCAGCGCCCTGAGCGCCCTCGACAACGCAGTGTACAACGTCGGTCTGACGCAGGGCAGCATCAACACGCTCGAGGCACAGGGCTCGAGCGGACTGATCTCTTCGGAGTTTGCCGGGCTGGGTGGCGGCGCACGCGCGGCGCTCGACCTCGGCGGCCAACTGGCGCTCAACGCCACGGCCCAGGCCAATGCCGCGCAGGCGGCCGACGTGAACCAGGTGACGCAAACCGCGCTTGGCCAGATCCAGACGCTCGTGTCCGGGGTGAGCAATCAGTTGTTGGAGCCGACGGCGCAGACGCCGGTGGGGCTGGGCACGCTGGCCGCGAGCGCACGCGACATACTGGGGCAGGTTGCCGGCCTGCTCGACACCAAAGTGGGCCAGGTTTACGTGTTTGCGGGACAGGACAGCCGGACGCCGCCGATCCCGGACCCGTCGAACATCTCCCAGTCGGCGTTCTATGCCGCAATCCAGGCCGCGGTGGCCAACCTTCCGACAGCCGGTGCCGCCGCCGTGCAAGCGCAGCTCCTGGCGGTTGCGGCGCCTGGGGCGACCTCACCGTTTTCCGCATCGTTGGAGGCGTCCAATCAGGCCGGCGTGGCTGACCTGGGGGGCCAGACCGTCCAGCTCGGGGTGCTGGCGGACCAGAACACCGACGCCGTCTCGGCCGGCACCGGGTCGACCAGCACCGGCTCGTACATGCGGGATGTGCTGATGGCACTCTCCACGCTCGGATCGCTGGGGACGGCAGACCCTCAAAGCGCGCCGGTGCAAGCGCTGCTCAATTCGGTTCATACGACGTTGAGCGGCGCGGACGACGCGTTGAACACCGACATCGGCGGCCTTGGGGCGCGGCAGAGCGCGATAACGGCGGCGCAATCCGAGCTGACATCGACCGCGTCGGCGTTGACGACCCAGGTGGGCGCTGCCGAGGATGCCGATCCGACGGAGGTTGCAACAAAGCTGGCGAATGCTCAGACGCAGCTTCAGGCGTCATACAAGATCATCTCCAGCCTATCGGAGCTCTCGCTGGCCAAGTTCCTGTAAAGGTTCCGGTGGTCCGGGGCCTTCGCCTGGCCGCGCCTTTAAGCTTGCGTCAACGAAGCCATGGCACTCTGAGGCTGTCGGCAAAACCGCCGACGTGAAAAGCCAGAAGGGTTGCACCATGTCGAACCTCGTTCTCGAATTGCGTCAAGGCGACATGATGGTCGTCAACGGCGCCGCGATACGCTTCCGCAGCCGCACGCGCATCGAATTGACGGCGCATGCGCGTTTTCTGTTCGGCCGGCAGATCATGGGGCCCAGCGAAGCTGACACGCCCGCCAGGCGCATCTATTACGCGCTTCAGATGGCCTATATCGGCGACGAAGACGAGCGCCGTGCCGGGCTGGCCGATGCTGTCGCATTGATCGAAGAGTTCAAGGAAGCCACGACATCGCCCTCGGCCGTGGCCATTCTCGATGGGGCGCTGGCGCTGGCGCGCGCGGATCAATACTACAAGGCGCTTCGTCTTGCCCGCCGCGTGGTCCGCCACGAGGACTCCGTGCTTGGCCGCGCTCCGTCATGCAAACAGGGAGAGGGTGTTGGCGGAGGTGCTGCCGCTTGAGCCGCTTGACGTTGGATCGAGCAGGCTGAGCACCGAGTCGCCGGAGGTGTCGGCTCCGTCGTCGAACAGGGAGGCAACGGTGCCGGACGCAGGACCCGCATCTGCCGTCGACTGCTGACTGACGAGGTATTGTTCGGCGTACTGCTTCACCTTGGCCGGGTTCTGGAAGTCGGACAGGTTGAGCTTGCCTTGCAGGATTTTGGTCTGCTGATCGAAATCAAGCTCCTGAAAGTTCTGCAGCGGCAGGCCAAGGGTAGTTACCACGACGTTAAGCAGGTTGGGGTCGGATTGCACGGCGGCGACCGACGTGAGCGTGCTGGCCTGGCGGGTGAACTGGAGTGCGGCGGCAAGCCCGGGCGACTGCGTGTCGGCCGTCTTTTCGAAGACGTTGGTCGTGAACGAGGCAGCGATCTGCGCCACCCCCGACGCGGTCGAGAACGGGGGCGGGTTCCAGTTCGACATGGCCTTGGCGAACAGTAGGAACTTGGTGTTCCCGATGGTCTGCGCCAGAGACGTTTTCGACGTCGGGTCTTGGGTGAGCAGTTTTTGGATGATGGCGGTCTGACCGATGCTGTCTTGCATCCCGAACGCACCCAGGACGACGCTGAGCGCCTTGTAGTCTTTGAGCAACGCTGCGGGCGTGGTGATTGAGGGTGCGACTTTGGTGAAGTAGGCGAGTTCCGCGCTTGAGAGAGGGTTTGTCTTCAGCGAGGCGTTGGCGTATTTTGTTTCCTGCCCCGCATAGCTCAGGTAGAGCGGTATGGGTTGCAGACCGGTGACTCCGCTCATGACGCTTGCTCGCTCAGGTGTTCCTGCAATTTAGACGGTCGGCCTAAACGAAGCCTTAAGCCTTTGCCGGTAATACCTGCCTGGTCGAAAACTCTGATCGGGAAAAAACCCAATGTCTCTCTTCTCAGTCAACACCAATCTTGGCGCGCTCGCCGCCCTTCAGTCTCTGGACACCACGCAGCAACAGCTGACGGAGGCGCAGAACGAGGTATCGACCGGAAAACGCGTCGGTTCGGCAGCGGACAACCCGGCGATCTATTCGATCTCCAACACCATCAACGCCAACATCGCCGGGCTGTCGGCCGTTTCGGACTCGCTGAATTTCGGCTCACAGGTGGTCAGCACGGCGAGCACGGGCATCCAGAGCGTGATCGGCGAGCTGACGTCGCTGCAGCAGACTGCGACGAACTCGGGCACCAGCGGCATCGACCTCCAGACGCTGCAGTCCGCCGTCACGAACACGATCGCCAGCATCGACACGTTTGCCCAGAAGGCAACGTTCAACGGCGTGAACCTGCTCGATCCGACCGTTGCTGCGGGCAACACCGGCAGCGCCAGTGTTGTGCAGAGCCTGGATGGTGGCGTGTACACGATCCAGAACCAGGGGCTCGCGACCGATGCGGCAGCCACGTCGCTGTCCCAGGCGTTGGGGATCTCGAACCTGAACGTGACCAACCCCGGCTATGCGGTGACGTTCGACAACAACCTGTCTTTGGCAAGCTTCTCGTCTCTGGCGACCGGTTCGACGCTTTCCTCACCGGCTAATGCCTCCTTCCAGATCACGACCGGCACCGGTGCTACGCAAAAGACCTTTGCCTTCGAGTTCACCGACAACAATCCGGCCGGCACAACCACACCGACGCTGCAGACGGCACAGGACGCCAACACGACTATCGTTGACGTGCAGATCAACACGGCCACCGAGTCCACCAACCAGATCGTCGGTGCGCTGATCAATTCGGTACGCGGCGCCGGCTTCAGCGTGTCGCAAAACACGGACGGGTCGCTGAACCTGACTGGCTCGGACACGCTCGGCCAGACAATCAGCAACGTGCAGTTCGGCAACGCCAACGCCGGCACGTTCTCCGCAACGACCGGCCTTGGCGTGGACATCGCAGCCTCGACGGCGTCGACGACCGCAGCCTACATCGCCACCATCCAGCAAGCGCTGACCTCGGCAAACAAGATATCGGCCAATCTTGGCGCCGCGTCGCAGCAGATCACGGGGATCCAGAACTTCACGACGGCGCTCAGCTCCGCGCTGACCGCCGGCGTGGGGGCGCTCACCGATGCCGACCTGGCATCCGAAAGCGCACGGCTGACTTCGCTGCAGACCAAGCAGCAGCTTGCCACCCAGTCGCTCTCGATCGCCAACAAGCAGCCGCAGTCGCTTCTGACGCTGTTCCAAGGCCTGTAAGACACCTAAGCGCGGCCTGGCCTGACGGGACAAGCCGCGCATTCCATCATGGAGGCCACAATCCGAAACGCAGCAGCAATCTACCAGCGCACAAGCGAAGCCGGAGTGTCGGGCAGGGATACCGAATGCGCCGCTTTCAGCATGGTCAACCGAGACCTCGGCAGCTGCACCAACGGACCATCACGTGTGCGTGCTCTGGGTCGCAACCACGCCCTGTGGTCACTTTTGCTGAAGGACCTGGCTTTGGCGGAGAACCGCCTCCCCCAGGACTTGAAAACACAACTCATCGGGCTGGCTTTCTGGTCGATGCGCTACAGCACGCTCGCAATGTCGAAACCCCTGCCCGCCGACCCGCTCATCGAGGTGAACCAGAACGTCGTGGAGGGCTTGCTCGCCCAAACTGGTCCGAGCGCCCACCGCGTCGTTCAGCCGCTTGATGCGGCGCTTTCGATTTAGCAGGCTGAGAAAGGCCAGGGCTCTGACCCGTGGGTTTTACCCCTGGTGTTGCGGCAGGGACCCGCCCACGCATGTCGGCGTGGTGCGCTGCTGACGACCACAGGGGCGCACCCCAGTCGTGGCCGACCTACAGCGCAGGTGCGCTGCCGAGCGCGTCGTGCAGTTCGGCGAGGTCAGCGGTGACCTGACGCACGGCGTAGTCGGTCATCCGGTTCGGGACGGACGAGCCGCCAAACCCGCGCCGATTCGGATCGTTCTGGTTGGGCTCACCGAGGCGGCTCAGCAGTGGCAGCCTCAGCGCCACGCTGCGCCATGCCGGCCACGCGACTTCGGGGTGATCGCCCCGGAGGCCGGCTGCGACGCTTCTCCGAAGACGTGCACCTCACTGCCTTGCGGAGTATCTGTCGTATCGTGAGGATCGCCAAATGAGTGACCTCGCACTCGGGGCTGACAGGGAGGGCAATCATGCCGTTCGCGTTCAGGGTGTCATGAGGGCAGGCAAGGTGTTCCAGCAGCGCGCGTCAATGCCGGGCGGCTCAGGCTTCGGCCAGCCTTGTTCAACAGCCTTGTTCAGCCAGCCTCTACGCCGGCAACCGGCACTGAGACCGAGGTGACCGCCGACCTGCCGCCAGAACGCCTGCTGCTTCCGCTGGACGCAGGGCCGTTTCGCATGGCCATGGCGTTCGTGTCGCGGCCGTTGGACGACGTGGTCGAGATCGATGCCCTGTACCCTGTTCAGATGCAGGGTCGCCGGCGATTGCTGGACACGCGGCACGGCGAGGTGTTTGCTGTCACTCCTGGTTCGGCGGCGGCTCGGGCCGAGGTGCTGGAGATGCTGGCGAACCTGCTGCCATCGCGCCATCCCGCCTGGTTCGCCAGAGACGAGGACACGCTGCACAACCGGCTGACAGGCGAGACGTTCGACCTGCTGCATCCGACGCATGATCCGCTCGACGTCGCCGGCCGTCTGGTCCAGGAGGATCTCTGCCTGATCGATGTTTCGGGCCCGGCGCCGGTTTTGGCCGCCGCAATCCTGTGCGCGCCGTCCAGGTGGCGGCTGGCTGACAAGATCGGTCATCCCCTGCTGGCAGTCCATGGGCCTGTGCCGTTTTACGCCGAACGTCTCTCCAAGGCGGTCGACCGGTTCATGAGCGCGTTGCGCCCCGGCAAGCTCGTGGAAAGGCTCAACTGGGGTGTGTTCGACGACGACGCCCTTTTCCAGCCGCAGCCGACGGACCGCCGAGGTAGCAGGGCGATCACTGCGGAGAACGCGCCGGATCGCCTGTTCATGCGCGTGGAACGCCAGACACTGCTTCGGCTGCCGCGAAGCGGCGCAGTGCTGTTCGCCATACGTGTGCACTCATACGCGCTGCGCAGAGTGCTCGCCGTGCCCGGGACCGCCACGTCGCTCCACTCGATGATCCGCCAACTGCCTGACGCGCTGGCGGAGTATAAAGGGCTGCTCGACATTCGCGCACCGCTGCTGGCAGCGTTGGCCAAAGCGGTCTGCCGGCTCGGCAGGCCTGACCAGTTCGTCGTGCGCCCGGCGGCGTCGTGCCGGTGTGACGCGGGCGACCGGTGGCTGCTTCGTGGTCCGAGGCGCACCCATGCCGCAGGGCCGGACTTCAACTTCCGTTGTTTTGACAGCCGCAGCTTCGGCATGTCACAGGCGCTACAGCAACGTTCATGGGTCGAACCACGAAGATGCCGCTTCGTCAGCAGCTTAGGGCCGATCCGAGCGGTTATGCGGCAGCAGGTGCGCCGTGTGCGGTTGCGACCAGGGTGATTGCTGCGCTGCTCCTGACCATCGTGCAGACTGGCTGCAGCCCGGCGCCGTCGCAGACCATACTGGGGTCCTACTTCCCCTCCTGGATGGTGTGCAGCGCTATCGGGATCATCGCCTCCGTTGCATTTCGCGAGGTGCTGGTCGCTGCAGGCATCCACCAGTTCGTGCTGGCACCGCTGCTGGCCTACGCCGCGATTGCCGCTGCGGTGACCATGGCCGTCTGGCTCCTGCGTTTTGGCTGAAGCCGTGCTCGCCGCGCGGCGCTCGCTCGGGGTACTCGTCTCATTGGGCGCGCTGGCCGCCGTTGTGGTTCTGGCTGCACTCACCGCCTCCGACCTGGCGAGCCGCCCACGCACCGACGACGCTGTGCTGCAAGCCGACCTTGTGCACGTGGCGCCGGAGGTCAGCGGGCGCATCGTGGCGCTCGATGTCGGCGACAACCAGTTCGTCCATCGCGGGGACGTGCTGTTCGAAGTGGATGCCGAGCCCTACCGGCTGCGCGTCGAGCAGACTGCCGCGCAATTGCGGGAGCTTGAGGCCGAGCTGGCGACAACCGTGAGCACGGTCGCATCGCAGGGCAGCAAGGCGAAGGCCGCGTTCACCCAGGTGGACACCGCCCGGGCGCAACTGGCCCTGGCCAGGACCACCCACGCGCGGCTGGAGCCGCTCGGCGCGCGCGGCTTCGCGTCCGCCGAGCAGGTCGACCAGGCGCGCACCCAGCAACGCGCCGCCGAACTGGCGCTGCAGCAGGCGGAGCAGGAGGCGGTCGCGTCCCAGCAATCGATCAGCAGCACCAAGCCGCTCGAAGCGAGCCTGGCGGCGGCGCGCGCAACCCTGGCCTTGGCCCAGCGCGACCTGCGCCTGACCACGGTGCGCGCGCCTTGCGACGGGCGCGTCACGGGCCTCGACGTCGGTGCGGGCGAGTATGCCGTTCAAGGCAAGGCGCTGTTCACCCTGATCGACACCGAAGCGTGGTACGCGGTCGGCGACTTTCGCGAGACCGACCTGGCCGGCCTACGCGTCGGCCAGCGCGCCACGGTGTACGCGCTGAGCGATCCGCGGACGCCGTTGCACGGCAGCATCGTCAGCCTCGGCTACGGTGTCGCGCCGGATGGGGCGGAGGCGGGCGGCGGCGCAGGGCTGCCGCGCGTCGCCCGCAGCCTGAACTGGGTTCGCATCGCGCAACGCTTTCCGGTGCGGGTCCGCATCGACAACCCGCCGCCCGCGCTGATGCGCGATTCCGCCTCTGCCATCGTGATCGTCGAACGGTGAGCGTCACGGCAGACACGCGCATGGCTGCCGGCGCCGGTCCGCCGGCCGGCCTGCTCGCCGACCTGCGGCGGGAGCTTGCGCCCACGCCAGGCCGCTTCGCCGCCTCGCTGCGCCTCACCGTGCTGAGCCTGACCGCGATCGTCATCACGGAGACGTTCCAGACGCCCTACCCGGCCGTCAGCTGCGCGCTGGTGTTTTTCGTCCCGGCCAGGGATGCCGGGGCTTCGGTGCGCACCGCCATCCTTCTGGCAGCCAGCGTGGTCGTGGCGGTGCAGCTGACCATGCTCGCCTTCATGCTCAGCCTGTCGCAGCCCGCTCTGCGCGTCGGGCTGATCCTGCTGGCCACCTTCTGCGCCGTATTCTTCTCCAGGGTCAGCCGGCTCGGCCCCGGCTTCTTCGCCGCCTGCACCTTCGTCAGCTTTGCCACCGCCACCCTTGGCGACCAGGTGCTGGGCAACGCGCTGCAGCCGGGCACCCGGTCCGACGCGGTGGCGGACGGCATCCCGGAGATACTCTACATGTCGCCGCAGGAGGCGCTGACGCAGTCCGTCCTCTGGCTGGGCCTGGCCTTCATCCTCCCCGCGATGCTGGCCATCGTCGGCAGCCTGTTCGGCGAGCATAGGGAGGCGCCGGGCCAGACCGTGGCCGGGAAGCGGGCGCTGTTCGCGCCCGACGCGTTCAGCAACCCGGGGCCTGTGCGTTTTGCGCTGAAGGTCACGCTTGCCGTCGCGATCTGCTACGCGATCATCAACATCGGCAACGACCCGCAGATCAGCACCTGCATCGTCACCTGCCTGCTGGTCTCGCTCGGCACGCTCGGTGAAACCCTGCACAAGGCGCGGCTGCGCATCATGGGTGCGCTGCTGGGGGGCGCGCTCGGCATCGGCGTCATCCTGACCCTGATGCCGTCGCTGCGTGACTTGGGCGACCTCCTTCTCGTGCTCGCCCCGCTGCTGTTCGCCGCCGCCTGGATCGGCACGGGCAGCCCGCACGTCGCCTATGCCGGGCAGCAGATGGCGCTGGCACTGCTGCTGACGGTGCTTCAGGGCTACGGCCCGACCCTCGACATGGAAACCGCGCGCAACCGCGTCATCGGCGTCGTGCTCGGCAACCTTGTCGTTCTGGCCGTCTTCATCTCGGTCTGGCCCGGGGACGAGACCACGGCCCAGGCCCATGGATGAGTCCGCACGCTTCGCCTTCGGCCTCTGCCTGCTGATCGCCGGCTGCAACGACACGCGCGACCTGGCCCCGCCCTCGCCCGACACGCCGTGGCGCATACCGTCCGGCGCCGCGACTGCCCCACAACCGCCGGCTGCCCCGGCTGCCGGGCCGAAGCTCTACACCCTGCCCGCCGACCCCAGCCTGCCCTGGCCGGACGCGACCGTGCCCACCGATGCCGGCCACGTCTATGCGCTCGACGAGCTGATCGACATCGCCGAACGCAACAACAAGCAGACGCGCGTCGCCTGGGAGCAGGCGCGTCAGGCAGCGATCAAGATCGGCATCGCACAGTCGAAGTTCCTGCCCAACCTGTCGATCGACGCGTTCGGCGGCTACAGCCACAGCGCGCTCCCTTTTCCGGAGGAGTTCGTTCGCAAGGGCTACATCACCTCCAACGCGGACGCGGTATATCCGGCGCTGTCGCTGAAATACCTGCTGTTCGATTTCGGCGGCCGTGCTGCCGCCGTGGACGAGGCAAGGCAGCTCTCGTTCGGGGCCAACGTCGCTTTCAACGCCGCGCACCAGAAGATCATCCTCGACGTGTCGCAGGCCTATTTCAGCCTCGATGGCGCAAACGCGCAGGCGCGCGCGGCGCGCCAGGCAAGGTCGGCCGCAGACCTGCTGGCACGCGCCGCGCAGTCGACCTACGCCCACGGCATGGGCAACGTCGTCGACGTCGACCTGGCCCGGCAGCGCCTGGCGCAGGCCGAGTACCAGGTGGCAGCGCTGCAATCCGAACAGCACGAAGCCAACTACACGCTTCTGGAAGCGCTCGGCCTGCCGCCGACCACGAAGCTGCGCGTGGCCGACAGCTCCTCGCGGCCGTTGCCGCGCGGCACGGCCGGCACGGTGGACGCGCTGATGAACCAGGCGCTTCGGCAGCGGCCGGACGTGCTCGCCCAGTTGGCGGAGTTGCGGGCGAGCGACGCCGACATCGCGCGCGCGCGCGCAGAGACGCGGCCGAAACTGTCGATCTCCGCCGACGTGAAGCAGAATATCGGCCAGATCAGCACGAGTGGCGGCCCCTACCTGCCGATCGACAAGCCGGAAGCCGGCATCTACTTCCATTTCGACTGGCCGCTCTATGCAGGCGGCGCGTTGCGCAACGAAGTCCGTCTCGCGCAGTCGCGCCGCGACGAAGCGGACGCGAAGTTGCAATTGACCAACGAGGAGGCGATGCGCGAGGTAGCCATAGCGTACGACCAGCTCGACACGGGGTTGGCCCGATACGATTCGGCGCAAGCGCTGCTCTCGGCGTCCAGGACCGCGTTCGACGCGGCGTTCGACGCCTACAAACACGGCGTCGGGGCTTTGACCGACGCGAGCAAGGCCGAATCGACTCTGGCCCAGGCGCAAGCCTCCGTGGAACTGGCGCACGCCCAGGTGCTCGCCAGTGCGGCGGGACTCGCCTTCGCGGCCGGGGAGCTTGGCGCCTCGAGCGGCCAAGCGCTGCTGCCGCCATGACGTGGCCGGGCCAGACGCCGAGATCGACCAGCGTCGGGCCGGGCGCGCAGGAACATGCTCGGCCCGCAAACGTGCAGGCTGAGGCGGACGGTCTGGATAGCGACGCGGAGCGCACGGGGGCACGCAGGTGACATCGCCAGCACGGCAGAAAGTGGTGGTCATCGGCGCAGGGTTTGGCGGCCTGAGCGCCGTCCGTTCGTTGGCCCACGCCCCTGTCGACGTCGTTCTGATCGATCGCAACAACCACCATCTGTTTCAGCCGCTGCTGTATCAGGTGGCAACGGCCGCGCTGGACCCGTCCAACATCGGCGCGCCGATCCGTGCGCTGTTGGCCCGCCAGGCCAACGTGGACGTCATCCTCGGCGAGGCGGAAGGCATCGACACGCAACGCCGGACGGTGATGGTCGGCGGTGCCGGGGGTATCCTACGGCCAGCTGGTGATCGCGACCGGCGCCGTGACGAGCTGGTTCGGCCACGACAGCTGGGCGGCCCACTCGGTCGGGCTGAAAAGCCTGCAGGACGCGGAGACCCTGCGCCTGCGGCTGCTCGGTGCGTTCGAATGGGCCGAAACGAAGGCGCAGGACGCCGACGAGGTGGCCCGGCTGCTGACCTTCGTCATCGTCGGCGGCGGCGCCACGGGCGTGGAACTGGCCGGATCCATACGCATCCTGGCGCGCGACACGCTGCGGCGCGAGTTCCGGCGCATCGACACGAACGCCGCGCGGGTGATCCTCTACGAGGGCGGTCCGGCCATATTGGCAGGCTTCCCCGAAAGCTCGGCCGATACGCGCGACGCCGATTGGACGTGCTGGGCGTGGAGGTGCGGACGGGCGTTCAGGTTTCGGAGGTGGACGAGGATGGCGTGGTGGCCGGAGGAGAACGGGTCCGGTCCGCGAACGTGTTCTGGTGCGCAGGTGTCGCGGCCACTCCGGCCGCACACTGGACCGGCGCGCCGAGCAGCAAGAACGGCGCCATCATGGTCGCTTCGGATTTCTCCATACCGGGCCACCCGGAGATCTTTGCGATCGGCGACGTTGCGAGCCTTGCAGGCGCCAACGGGAAACCTTTGCCCGGCGTGGCCCCTGTTGCCAAACAGGCCGGGCGCTACGTGGCGAGCGTGATTGCGGCGCGGGCGAAAGGCTCGCCGGCCCCCAGACCGTTCCGTTACGTCGATCAAGGCAGCCTCGCCATCATCGGCCGTTCTGCCGCGGTGGCCAACCTGCCGCGTGTCAAGCTCACCGGCTTTCCGGCCTGGCTGCTTTGGGCCTGTGTCCACCTCGTGCTGCTGAACGGGCTCGGAAACCGCGTGCTGGTGACGATGCAATGGTTGTCGGCCTGGCTGTATCACACGCGCGGCTCCCGGCTGATGGATACGGGGATCGCGGGGTTGCGAAACGTGGCAGGGGAGCGGCGGCGTTCGGCGGGCTGACGTCGGGACGGCGGAACAGGCCTACGCCGGCTGCTGCGGACACTCCGTCCGGCGGCCCGGACATCCCGTCATGCGATGGCGGGCGCGTGCCGCCGTGGACTACGCCAGATGGCCAGGACGCCGACGAACGCTGTGCCGGTCAGCAGGGTCGAGAGTGGCAGGCCGACATGCAGAAGCGTGTTCTCGGCGCACCAGTCGCCGATGCACGTGCCCGCGGTGCGCGCGAGTGCCACGGCGCACCAGTAGACCGCGACGCTGGCTGCGTGCGACTTGGCGGCGGCAAGCAGGATGACGAGCGTGGCCGCCAGGACGAGCGAGGCGGGGCCCTGGCCAAAACGATGCGAGCAGATGTCGCCGGTGATTGTTCCGAACACGCCTGCCGCAAGCATTGCCGCCCAATACATCAGATTGGTTTTCGCGAGCGTGGGCGCCGGCGCGTCCCTCGTCTGCGCAGGGCGCGGCGACCCTAGGAACGCGGCGAGCGCGATGCAGGCCGCGAGCCCGCCCACCAGCAGGACGGGCGGCAGGCGGACGCGGAACGCCAGGACATCGGCGATGTTGGTGGCGCCGGTGCGGATGATGATGATGGCGAGCCAGTAATAGATCTCGTGAGTGGCACGATCTCTTTTCTCGACCGCGTAGGTGGCCGCGAACAGGACGACGAGCACCAGCAGGCCGAGGCCCAGCCCAAGCCCGGCCTCGTGCGCGTAGAAATCGCCGAGATTGGTGCCGAAGATGCTGGCGAGGATGATGCCGAACCAGTAGCGGCGATCGATTGTGGGAACGTGTCTTGTCTGCATGCTGCGGCCTCACGCGCTACGGGTTTCGATCGCCTGCGTCCGGTTCGCTCAACATGGACTATCCTCTGGTCCGCTGCTTGTCGGAAGCATTGGTGGCCCACGCTTTGGAGGGATGGAATGAGTTCCGATGGATGCGGTAGCCAGCGTGCTTCGGCGGTCATGGCGAGCACCCTGATCACGGCGGCCGGCGGAGCGCTCGACGCGTGGGTCTATCTCGCGCATGGACATGTTTTTGCAAACGCCCAGACCGGCAACGTTGCGCTGATGATGGTTGCGACAGCCGATGGGAACTTCGCACAGGCGGGCAGTCACCTCACCTCGCTTGCGGCCTTCGTGGCCGGGCTGTTCGTGTCGCGGCAGACAGGCAGGCTGCTCAAACACGCAAAGCTCAACTCTCGCGACATCCGGCTTGGTGTGGAGTGCGTGCTCCTGACCGCGCTCGGGTTTGCCGCGGACGCGCTGTCTGACCACACGGTGATCGCCTGCGTCGGCTTCATCGCGGGGCTGCAGATCACAAGCCTGTCCCATATCGGCCAATGGTCGTTCAACAGCGGCATGACGACCGGAAACCTGCGCGGGGCGGTCAGTGCGTTGAGCAAGGTCCTCGCCGGCGAGCAGGAGGAGCGGGCGCATGCGCGGGTGTTGGGGGCGCTGTGCGCCGCCTTCGGTCTCGGCGCCCTGATGGCAGCCTGGCTGACGCCGCGCCTGGGAAACCTGACGCTTTTGCCGGTTGCAGCCCTTGTCGCCGTCACGATCGCAGCGGCACCGCGGCTGGACCCGATTCCGGATTGGCAGAACCTGCGATGACGCAGGGGCGTGTCTTTGGCGTGCGAACAGGTTGGAGCCGACCACAACGTCGAAGCGGTCCGGGTGCGGCGGGTGCCTGCATGTCGTTTCGGCCATCCGGACAAGGTCTCGTTAACATCTTCGGCGTACAAAGTTGCCTCGAACGCCGTCTCGTCGGAGCGCAGGACCAGTGATCGCACCGCTATGAAACAGCCTGAAGGACCCGCGACACAGACCGTAACGGCAGGGGCGGGTACGGCGCCGGAGGATGGGGAAGCGGCGCCGCGCAACCAGGATGCCGGACCGGTGGACCCGCTTGCGATGTTTCCGCAGGTGCTGAGCAAGATGTTCTCGGTGCCGATGTCTGCCGTGTCGATCCTGGAGCCGACCTATCAGCGCCTGAGGGTGAGCGTCGGCATGGATGTCGTCGAAACCCCTATCGAGCACTCCTTTTGCGCCCAGGCGATCAAGCGGCCGGACGAGATACTCTACGTGCCCGACGCGATGCTGGACCCGCGCTTTGCCAATTACCCGCAAGTCGTGGGCGACATGAAGCTTCGCTTTTACGCCGGCATGCCGATCCGGGCGCCGAGCGGTGTCGCCGTCGGTGCGCTCTGCATTCTGGATCGCGTACCGAGGCAGATGGACGACGCTCTGCTCGATCAGCTTCGGAACCTGGCCGAGGGCGTCAACACGACGCTTCGCCTGGAAGCCTCCGCCGACATCCTTCGCCGGCAGGAAAGCCAGAGCAAGCTTACCCAGGCGATGCTGGCATCGGTGTTCCAGACCATGGACGCCGCGGTAACGGTCACCCGAACCAGCGGCGCGATCCTGCTTTCCAACGGCCCGTGCGAAAGCCTTCTCGGCTACAAGCCCGATGAGCTGCTGAACCTGAGCCTGGAGGACGTCATCGCGCCCGAACGGCGGGAGGCGCTGGCCGCCGCCAACGCGGCGCAGCTTGCCGATGCGGCGCCATACCGGATCGAGACCGTGCTGCTGGGCCGTGAAGGCAACAGGGTGCCGGCGCAGCTGACGGTTGCGTTGGTGAAGCGGCGCGATGTGCTGCCCTTTCGGGTCACCACGCTGCACAGGGTTGCGAAGGCCGCGCCCAAGCCGGTCCATGCCAGCGTGGCGGGCTGCATCCAGTTCCTGGGCCTGCAGCCCGTGAAAACCGCCTACGGTGCAAAATGGGAGAGTGTCCGCCACCGGCTGCTCCTTGCTGCGGAGAACATACTCAGGCGCCGGCTTTCGGCCGAGGACACCTACACCCGCACCGACGATGACAGCTTCACCATCTGGTTCAAGAGCGGTTCGGACGAAGACAACGCGGCGCATATCGATCGCATAAGACGCGAAGTGCAGATGATGCTGCTCTCCGAGCTTGGCGAGGAGACGACCAGCCTGGTGGCGGCTTACACGCAGGCAGCCGAGATCGACGATCCGACGGCGCCTCCTGGCCAGATCATGCAGGAGCTGTCCAAGCGGATCGCCGAGCGGCGGCGCGAGGCGGAGCAGCAGGCGCGCGCCGTGCTCGACCAGGTGTTGAGCGAGCATCCGCGCGAAGCGACACCGGTCAATGGCAAGAACGGGGCGTCGACGAAGGCCATGTTCACCGATCTTCCACGGCCGCTTCGGGGCCGCTTCTCCGGCGCCATGTCGCTGGTCGGCGGAGCGAACGCCGATGTCGATACGGAATGCCTGCGACTGTCGCTGACCTCGGAGGCGGTGATGGAGGACATCGCCGAAGGGGTGTCACGTGCCCAGTTCGTCAGGCTGTCGATGGCCCTGTTCATTGCGCGACGCGGACGGGAGCGGTTTCTTGCGCAGTGGGAGGCTATGCCCCCCAAGGTCGGGTCGCAGATCTTCGTCATGATGTCGGATATCCCTGCGGACATCAGCCAGGCTCGTCTGTTCGAGGCGATCCGGATGCTGCGGCCGATCGCACGCGGTGTGGGCGTGCTCCTCGACCAGATCGACCCCCTGCCCTTCCAGCCGCAATGCTCCTCGCTGTCCATGGTCGGGCTGTGTTCGGACCCGCTAGGCAGCCTGCGGGATGCCAAGCTCGCCAGCTTCATCCTGCGCTTTCGTCAGGCGAAGATTCCGGTGCTCGTGCAGCTCACCAAGGAGGAGACGGCAGAGCGCTGGTATGGGCTTGGCGCCGATTTCACGACGCTGGCCTGAAGCGGCAGACCGGCATACAGGCGGTCCGGTCGGCGATGCCGGATCGCCTCAACAGCCGCGTGTGGAGCACCGACTGGTTCTACAATCGCAAGGTCGAGAGGCAGCGCCTGCGCACGGCGCTGGTTGCAGCCCGCGAGGCAGCCGAACAAGGTGTTCGCATTGATGATGCGAATCGGGGCCGCCCGAAACCGGCCGAAGCACAGAGTGCGGCGCCGGAACCGCTGCAGATACCCGTCATTGCACGGCAGATGCCGATCTATCGGCGGCGGTGTTCCCCGTCACGAGCTCGCAGGAGCCGCACGAGGTCGCGGTGTCGACGCTCAGCGATCTCGCGCAGCGAATTGTGGCGGCGGAGGGACCTATCCATTTTGAGGAAGCAGCCAGGCGCTTGGCGCAGCGCTGCTGGCATGTCATCCATCGCAAGGGTATGAGGAACGCATCCGCGGCTGCGCTGACGAGTGATGCCTTCCAGCGACCCCCTGACCGTCTCGCTCAGTCCGGAGCGGCACCGCTTCATCGAAGCGCAGGTGGCGTCCGGCCGCTTCGGACGGCCGGCGAGGTCGTCCGCGCCGGGCTGCGGCTGCTGACGATGGCCGATCCATCGAAATTCCTTGAGGAGACCGGTCCATTGACCATCGACACGTCCGGGAAGCGCTGATCCTTGGCCCCGCACGACAACTCGTCCTGGACCGAGGCGGAGCGACTTGCCGCCCTGCGCGGTTATGCCGTCCTCGATACGTCGCCGGAGCAGGACTTCGACGATCTCACCCGCCTGACGGCCGATCTGCTGGGCGCGCCGATCGCGGCGGTAAACCTGATCGACGAGGGTCGGCAGTGGTTCAAGGCCGAGATCGGCCTGG
This sequence comes from uncultured Acetobacteraceae bacterium, assembly GCA_937873095.1. Lineage (GTDB taxonomy): Bacteria > Pseudomonadota > Alphaproteobacteria > Acetobacterales > Acetobacteraceae > BOG-908. The sequence goes on from CALMVI010000048.1 coordinate 33,108, forward strand.
GCCTGCGCGAGATGCCGCTGGACGACTCCATCTGCTCCCGCATGCTGCTGGAGCGCGGCGAGCTGGTCGTGCCGGACCTGCTGACGGATCCCCGCTTCGACTGCAATCCGCTCGTCACCTCAGGGCCGGGCCTGCGCTTCTACGCGGGCGAACTGCTGGAAACGCCGGAGGGTCTGCCGCTCGGAACGCTCTGCGTTCTGGACACCAAACCCCGGCCGGAGGGGCTTACCGAATGGCAGCGCTTCGCGCTCAGAACGCTGGCCCGACAGGTCATGAACCAGCTGAACCTGCGCCGGAGCCTGGCGCTACAGCACCTCGCGGGCGAGGCCCTGGCGGCCGTCAACGAACGTTTCCGGCTAGCCCAACGCGCCACAAGGGACGCAATGTGGGACTGGAGCTTCGCCGACGGCCGCGTGCTTTGGAACGAGGCCCTGGAGGAGGCTTACGGCTGGGCGCTCGCGCGGGTGGAGCCGACCGCGGACTGGTGGATCGCCCGGATCCACCCCGAGGACAGGGGGCGGGTCACCCGCGGCACCCACGCGGTGATCGACGGTGCCGGGACGGATTGGACCGAAGACTATCGCTTCCGCCGCGCCGACGGGAGCTACGCCGAGGTGATGGACCGCGGCTACGTCCTGCGCGGGTCGGACGGCCGGCCCGTCCGCATGATCGGCGCCATGCTCGACATCAGCGAGCGCAAGCGGACCGAGGCGGCGTTGCGCGCGGGCGAGGAGCGGTTCCGGACGATCCTCGACACCATCGAGGCGGCGTTCGCGATCGTCGAGGTCAAGTTCGATGCCCAGGATCGGCCGGTGGACTACCGCTTTGTGGAAGCCAACCCCGCCTTCGAACGGCAGGCCGGCGTCAATCTGCGCGGCAAGTGGGTCACGGAGTTCGCACCTGACCTGGAGCAGTTCTGGTTCGACACCTATGGCCACGTCGCGAAGACCGGTGAGCCGGCAAACTTCGAGAACTACGCCAAGGCGTTCGAGCGCTGGTTCGACGTTCGTGCCGTGCGGGTCGGCGATCCCGCCGCGCGGCAGATTGCGATCCTGTTCAGCGACGTGACCGCACGGCGTGCCGCGGAGGACCGCCTGCGTGCGAGCGAGGCACTGGCGCGCGACAACGTGGAGCGCGTCCAGCTTGCCCTGGCGGCGGGAGCGATCATCGGCACCTGGCATTGGGACTTGCCGACGGATCGTTTCACGGTGGACGAGGCCTTCGCTCGCGCTTTCGGCCTCGATTCGGGGCTTGGTCGCGAGGGCATTCCGCTGGCGCAGATCGTGGCGACGGTTCATCCCGACGATCAGGCGGGCTTGAGCTCCGCGATCAACGAGGCCATCGCGCGCGGGGGCAGCTACGCACACCAGTATCGCGTGCGGCGCGCCGACGGCCGGTATCACTGGATCGAGGCGAACGGCCGCGTCGATCATGCGCCGGACGGTACGCCGCAAAGCTTCCCCGGCGTACTCCTCGATGTGGAGGAGCGGCGTGCCGTGGAAGCCGAGCGCGACCGCGTCACCGCCGAACTTCGCGCGCTGACCGAGACGTTGGAGCAGCGTGTCATGGAGCGCACGGCCGAGCTGATGCGCGCCGAGGAGCAACTGCGCCAGTCCCAGAAGATGGAGGCGGTCGGCCAGCTCACGGGCGGGCTGGCGCATGATTTCAACAACCTGCTCACCGGGGTGACCGGCAGCCTGGAACTGCTGAAGACCCGCATCGGCCAGGGCCGCATCATGGATGTGGACCGGTATGTCGGAGCTGCCCAGGGTGCCGCGAACCGGGCGGCGGCGTTGACCCACCGTCTGCTGGCTTTCTCGCGCCGCCAGACACTCGACCCCAAGCCCACGGACGTGAACCATCTGGTGGCCGGCATGGTGGAGATGGTGCGGCGCACGGTCGGGCCGGCGATCGCCACGGAGACCGCCGGGCCAGCCGATCTGTGGGCTACCCTGGTGGACCCGGGCCAGCTGGAAAACGCCCTGCTGAACCTGTGCATCAACGCTCGCGATGCCATGCCGGACGGCGGTCGCATCATCATCGAGACCGCACATCACAGGCTTGATCGGCGTGCCGCCCACGAGCGCGACATGGAACCTGGCGAATACGTGTCGCTCTGCGTGACCGACACCGGGACCGGCATGCCGCCGGACGTGGTGGCCAAGGCGCTCGACCCTTTCTTTACGACCAAGCCGATCGGCCAAGGCACGGGCCTCGGCCTGTCGATGATCTACGGCTTCGCCAAGCAGTCCGGCGGGCAGTTGCGCATCCACTCCGAGGTGGGCAAGGGAACGACGGTGTGCCTCTATCTGCCGCGCCATCAGGGCGACGCCGAGACCGTCGCACCGGCGTCAGAGCTCGCCGACGCGCCGCGTGCGGAGGATGGGCAGACGGTTCTGGTGGTGGACGACGAGCCGACCGTACGGATGTTGGTGACCGAGGTGCTGGAAGATCTCGGCTACACCGCGATCGAGGCGGCCGATGGAGCAGCAGGATTGAAGATGCTGCGGTCCGACGTGCGCATCGATCTGCTGGTGACAGACGTGGGGTTGCCCGGCGGCATGAACGGCCGGCAGTTGGCGGATGCGGCACGGGTGGTCCGTCAGGACCTCAAAGTGCTGTTCATCACCGGCTATGCGGAGAACGCCGTCCTCAGCCACGGACATCTCGACCCAGGCATGCACGTCCTGATCAAGCCTTTCGCAATGGAAGCTCTGGCCAACCGCATCAAGGATCTGATCGCGGCTTGAGCGTGGCAGGGCGGAGGGCCACGACGGCCAATCGACCCGAGCGGAACGCCGCGAGATCGCAACCGAGATCGTCATTTCTTTTGCTGGCGTCTCGTCTGCCCGCAGCCGCAGCAAGGATGCAGGTTTACTGACGCCCGTCGTTGCGCGTGCGCCGTGCACCCATCAGCCGAGCTTTTGCAGCAGGTCGCGCAGGCAATCCTCGAGGCGTTCCTCGTAGGTCGGATGGTAGAAAGGCAGCCTGACCGCTTCGTCCACCGTCACCTTCTGCTGGATCAGCGCTGCGACGAAATGAGCCAGATGCTCCACCGCCGGGCCGACCATCTCGCCGCCTTCGACACGCCTGTCCGCGCGTGTCGCGTAGAGCCGGATCATGCCGCCTGCCGTATCTTCGACCAGTCCGCGTCCTGCGTCGAAGTCGCCGCATCCAGCGACGGCACCCTCGCCCAGCGTCGTCAGCGGCCTGCCGATCGTCGCCATGTCCGGATCGGTGAAAACGATCGACAGCGCCGTCGGCGGCGGCTCTCCGTTCACGTCCGGCAGACGGGCCGCATTCGTTCCGGCAATCCTCCCCTGGCGCGAAGCCTCGTGCAGCACCGGGAAGTCGTGATCCGCGTCACCGGCGATGAATATGGACGTGTTGCCGCACCGCAGGCTCGACCGGTCGTGCTTCGGCACGCCGTGGTCGTCCAAGTCCAAGCCGGCGGCCGGCAGGTCGAGCCCGTCCAGGTTGGGCGGCCGTCCGGCCGCAGCCAACACGCGCTCGAACGACGCGGCGCCTGTGCCCGCTTCGCCACGCCAGCTGATGCGTACGCCATCGGTGTCGGCGATCGCGTCGATCTCGACCCCAAGCTTCAGGTCGAGCTCCCGTTCAAGCAGGTGCCGGGCGACTCGCCCGACCTCGGGGTCCTTCAGTCCCCCAACGGTCTGGCCGGTGTCGAACACCGTGGTGCGGACGCCGAGGCGGGTGAACGCCGCGGCGAGCTCGATGCCGAGTGGCCCTGCCCCAAGAACGGCAATCGACGAGGGAAGGGTGTCCAGCTCGAACACGGTCTCGCTGGCGAGCACGCGGTCCATGACAGGCTCAAGCAGTGTCGGAACCGACGATGTCGAGCCGGTGGCGATCACGATCGCCTTGGCGTTTACCCGTATCCTGTCATCGACCAGCAGCGTGGCCGGGCCTGCAAAGCGGGCCCGTCCTTTGAGCTTCTCGGCATCCGGGATCGCATCGACCTCGTCGTATATGCTTTGCAGGAACCGGTCTCGCATCCGGTGCAGCCGCGCCATGACAGCCCGGCCATCAACCAGGCTCGCCCCGCAGCGCACGCCGAACTCCGGCGCGCGTCTCGTCTCGCGGGCCGCCCGTGCCGCTGCAAGCAACAGCTTGGACGGCATGCAGCCAGCCCTGACGCAGGTCGTTCCCCAAAGCCCCGCCTCGATGACGAGGGTCCGCGCGCCTGCCGCAACAGCGCCGCGTCGAGCTGCCAGCCCGGCAGTGCCGGCACCGATCACGGCCACATCGAACGAGACTTCTTCCATCAGCCAGAGCATATTCGATTCGAATTGAACCGAACATGCTCTATCGCATCGGGCGAGCATGTCTGTCGGTTCAGGTGATTCCACCAGAACAGGCCATGCTCCAGCGCAACCCGGGTTGAGGGAGGACGGCAACGGCACCCATGACGGGCGGACACAGTGTGGAGCATCTCGCGAGAAGCATCGATCACACCGTGCTGGCGCCCGATGCGCCGGTGCAGACGATCCGACGCTTCTGTGCAGAAGCCATCGAACATGGGTTCCACAGCGTGTGCGTGAACTCCCGCCATGCCTCGCTCGTGGCGGAGTTGCTCGCCGGCAGCACCAGCAGGACCTGCGTGGTTGTGGGCTTTCCGTTCGGCGCCTGCAGCACGGCCGCCAAGAGGGCGGAGACGGCGCAGGCCATCGCCGATGGCGCCCACGAGATCGACATCGTGATCGCCATCGGTGCGTTGAAGGACGTGGATCTCGATCATGTCCGACGTGATATCGCCGCCGTGCGCAGCGCGTGCGCCAGCGCGGTCCTGAAGGTCATCATCGAGACGTGCCTGTTGGGCGAGGCGGAAAAGCGCACGGCCTGTGCGATCGCCCGCGCGGAACACGCCGATTTCGTCAAGACCTCGACCGGCTTCTCCACCGCAGGCGCCACGTTGGAAGACGTGCACCTGCTGGTGACCGAGGCTGGTCCCTCGATGCGGGTGAAGGCGTCCGGCGGCATACGCACGCGCGTGCAGGCCGAGGCGATGCTGGCGGCCGGCGCTGCCCGCATCGGCACGTCGTCCGGCGTGCAGATCCTGTCGGGCGGTCACGCTCCGTCGGAGTACTGATGGGCGTTGCTGCGATCGCCCCCTTTCCTATGCGTTGCGAAACCGGGCCATCTCCAGTTCATACCGCTCCAGGTTCCGATAAAAGCCCGGATCCCAGTAGAGCGCCTTGGTGAATTTGCGCGCACCCTTTGCGGCGACAGCCGAGATCGTGGCAAGCCGGGTGGCGTCCCAACCCTGCGCGCGCGCATAGGACAGGCCGAGGTCGAGCCGCGGTGTCACGTAGCCCTGGGTGACGGCTATTTCGGCGGCGTAGGCACCGCCGAGCAGCCAATCGATGGCGGCGTGAACACGGTCGGTTGCGCCGCGGTCCTTGACCTGCGCCGGGACCATCAGGTTCTGCGCCCATTTGTCGTAGCCTTCCACCGTGTCCGCGTAGGCCGCGTCCAGGCCACGGGCTTGCGCCTGGCGGGCGACGGGTTCCCAGCCGGTCTCCGCCAATGCCTCGCCGCCGGCGATCAGCTGAAGCTGCTCATCGAACGATCTGTACAGTGTGCGGAACTGGCCGGCCTGTTTTCGCTCGATCAGGAAATTGGCGACCGAGTTGCATTCGGACGGGCTCATGTCGGCGATGTCGGCGATGTCGACGATGCGGTGGTGCTTGAGGTAGATCGCGGCACAGCCGAGCGCATAGACCTCGTTGTCCAGCGCCACGCGGCCACGGGTGGCCGGATCGTCGTACAGCAGCTTCCACGAGATTTCGGTGGGTGCGGACGGCAGGCGCAGTGCCTTGCCTGCGTAGATGAAGCTGTCCGCGTTCATGTGATACGGTATGCTCCAGGCGCTGGCGGCGCCGGGCGCCAGGGGCGTCGCCTGCCGGACATAGTCGGCCGCCCCCTGCCAGTGCCGCAGGCGGGTAAGGTCGATCGGCAGCAACAGCCCCTGCTCGGCCAGCATTTCGTACGTGCCGCTCAGGCAGGTGACGATGTCGTAATGGTCCCCGCCGTCGTTGGCGATCATTTCGTGCAGGAACAGGCCGACATCGTCGCTGGCGGGCGTCCAGGCCATCTTCAGCCCGGTGTCGCGCTCGAAGCCGGACCAGTCGGCCAGCGCGCCAGTGGAGACGCCGAGCACGCGAATCACGTCCGGCGGTTCGGCCGCGCGGGCACGCGGCGCCAGTGCGCGCAGCAGCGGTCGGCCGGCCGCGGCCGCAGCCAGCATGGCGCCCGCCGAACGGCCCAGGCTGCGTCGGTGCATCATCGAGCCTGCTCCTCGTCCGGAAAGATCGCGCAATCGGCCGGGCGCCAATGCACCTGGGTGGGCGCCGCGCCATCCTGAAGCCTCGTCACCCGCAATGCCAGGTCCCCCGCCGGGGTGCGTACCTCAATCAGGTGCGTGGTGCCGCGGTAGCTCTGCGTGCGCACGGCGGCGTCCAGCAGATTGTCGTCGCAGGCGCCCGCGCCAGGCCGGACACGATCCGCGCGCACGGCGAGGCAGGCGAGCTGGCCAGGGTGCGGCGGCTGTTCGCCGGTCCACGGGCCGGCGAAGATCTGCGCGCCGCAGGCGATGCGCACGCCAAGCGGGCCGATCTGCGCGATGCGGCCAGCGATGAGGTTCTCCGCCCCCCATGAAGGCGGCGACGAAGCGGGTCGACGGGCGCTCGAAGATGTCCTCCGGCGCGCCGGTCTGGACGACGCGTCCGGCATGCATCACCACGATGCGGTCGGACATGGACAGCGCTTCGTCGCGGCTGTGCGTCACCTGCACGATCGTCATGCCCTGGCTTTGCTGCAGGGCGCGGATGTCGGCCTCCAGCGTCGCGCGCAGGCGTTCGTCCAGCGCGCCCATGGGTTCGTCCAGCAACAGCAGCAGCGGCCTTGTCACCAAAGCGCGGGCGAAGGCGACGCGCTGGCGCTCGCCGCCGCTGAGCTGGTCGATCCGCCTGTCGTATTTGTCCGCAAGACGCAGCAGGGCCAGCGCGCGTTCGGCCTGCGCGCGACGTGCCGCGCGAGGGACGCCGCGCACGCGCAGGCCGTATTCCACGTTGGCGCCGGCGGTCAGATGCGGGAACAGCGCGTAATGCTGGAACACGGTGGCCGTGGGGCGCAGATGCGCGGGCACGGCGCGCATGTCCGCGCCGTCGATCGTCAACGCGTCTGCTGTCTGCGGCGTCTCCAGCCCGGCCAGCACGCGCAGCAGGCTGGTCTTGCCTGACCCGCTGGGGCCAAGGATGGTCAGCAACTCCCCTGCCCGCACATCCAGGCTGACGCCGTCCAGGGCTGCGACCGTGCCGTGGGCGAGGCAGATGTTTTTGGCGTGCAGCAGAGCGGCATCGCGCAGGCGGGCGGCACTGGTCATGCGGTACGGCGGCGCAGCAGCACGACCAGGACGGCGGCCGCCGCCAGGCTGGCGAGCGAGATGAGGGTGTTGAGGCAGAAGATCAGCTTGATCTGCGAGCTGTGCGCAGAGGCCTGGGCGAAGCTGTAGAGCGGCAGGGTCTGCACCTGGCCGCCGGTGAAGATGCTGCGCGGCAGTTCGGTGAAGGAGAGCAGGAACCCGAACAGGCCGGCGCCGACGATGCCGGGCATCAGCGCCGGCAGCTCGATGTCGCAAAGCACGCGCAAGGGCGGCGCGCCCAGGTCGCGCGCGGCCTCCGCCAGGCTGGGGTCCGTGCGCAGCGTGACCACGAGCATGGAGATCAGCGCGAACGGATAGGCCCAGATGAAGTGGCTGAGCACGAGCGACCACGCGCCCATATGGACGCCGAACAGCACGCGCCAGGTGGTGAACACCAGCAGGCCGAGCACGATGCCGGGCACCCCCAGCGGCAACAGGATCAGGGCGGCGAAGCTGACCCGGCCGCGCCGCATGCGTGGCCAGGCGCGCGCCGGCGGCACCGCGGCCAGCACGCACAGGATTGCCACGATGCCGGCGATCCCGAGCGAGCGCAGCATGGGCGCGCGCCACCCCAGGCTGGCCGACAGCGACGCATACCACGACGTGGTGAAGCCCCCCGGCCAGCCGGAAAGCGGGTCCGCGCTGACCGAGAGCAGCGCCAGCCAGGCGACCGGCGCATAGATCAGCGCGGTGATGCCGAAACCGGCGGCGAGCAGCAGCCTGGCCGCCGCGCGGAACGCCGCATCCATCTGCCGCGGTCCCGTCACGACTTGGACAGGCGGCGCCAGGCGAGCCAGCCAGACAGGCAGAGGCCGCACAGCACCGCCATCACCACGGTGGCCAGGGCTGCGGCCGCCGTATAGTTCATCGACGTGGACAGCGACGTCACCGCGTCCGCCAGGTACTCCCGGCGGCCGCCACCCAGCAGCGCGGGCACCACGCCGTCTCCCAAGGCGGGAATGGCCGTCATCACCAGGCCGGCGATGATGCCCGGCATGGCCAGCGGCAGCAGCGTGAAACGGAAGCTGTGCCAGGGGCCGGCACCCAGATCGGCGCTGGCTTCCAGCAGAGCTTTATCGATCAGCAGCACCGACAGCGTGATGGGCCAGACCATGTTGGGAAAATACGGGCCGACAAGGCCGATGAACACCGCGAAATCCGAGAACAGCAGCCAATCAAGCGGCGCACGAGTGACGTGCAGCGCCAGCAACCCGGCATTGACCACGCCGTGCGCGCCCAGCATCAGCCGCAGGGACAAGGTGCGCGCGGCGGGATCGAGGAAGAACGGCGCGGTCAGGCAGATCCAGACGATGTTGGCGAGCACGGCGGATTTGGCACTGCGCGCGAGCCAGACCGCCAACGGCAAGCCGGCGGCGAGGCAGACGAGGCTGACCAATCCGGCGAGCAATGCGGTGTGAAGCACCACGCCGAACCGGCCGCTCTCTGCCAGCTCGCCATAGCCCGCCGGCGTCAGCGACCACACGACGTGAAGCCCGCGCCGTTGCAGCACGGACACCGCCGCGCCAACCGCCAGCGGCACTATCGCCAGACACACCCATAGGCAGAGGAACAGCGGGGCGGCGCTGCCTGCAAGACGGCGCAAGGCCACGCGCTCAGAAGTGCTTCGTGAGCGTCAGGCCGATGGTGAGCGGGCGAAGCGTGTAGGCTTCCACGACGGAATTGATCACCGGGCGTTGCAGGATGATCTTGCTGTCGGTCAGATTTTTCGCATACAGCGCAGCCTGCCAACTGCCGAACTCCACGCCCACATTGGCGTTCAGCGTGGCATAGGCGGGGTCGCGGTAGTTCGGATCGGTGACCTGGAAGCTGCCGTTGGACGGTCCCGTCCAGTCGTAATCGGCCTTGATGAAGCCGCTGACATTGTCTGTGATGTCCGTGCTGTAGTTCGTGACCAGCGAGGCGGTCCAGCTGGGGGTGAACAGCACGTTCTCGCCGACCGCGGCGGTGGACGCGTTCTTCGTGCTGGTGATGCTCGCATGTTCAGCCCCGGCGTTGAGGCCGATCACCAGACCAGGAGCTGCGGCGGGACGGAAGCGCGCTTCGAACTCGCCGCCATAGGCGACCGCGTCGCCCACGTTGGAATTGAACGCGCCGCCGCATATGGGGATGGTGATCGTCTGCTGGATACGGGACCAGTCGATGTAATAGCCCGCGGCGTTGACCGACAGCCTGTTGTTCATCAGCAGCGCCTTGGCGCCGGCTTCATAGCTCCAGAGCTGATCCGATCCGTAGGTGTTCGGCGCGTTCGTGTAGCCGAGCTGCAGCAGCCCCGCGACGCACGAGACGTTCGTGTTGGGCGTGGTCGCGCCGCCGAGGCGGAAGCCCTTGGCAATCGTCGCGTAGAGGGAGGCATTGGCGGAAAGGTCGTACACCAGGGAGAATTTAGGCGTGGGCGCCGTGAACGTCGCGGACTGGGTATAGGGCGTGCCGGTGGTGCCGGCGCCGCCGATGTCGAAGAACCCGGCGCCGACTTCCGAGAACGTCTCCTTGGCGTACACGTAGCGTTCGCCGGCGCTGAAATGCAGCGTCGGCAGGATGTCGAAGTCGATCTGCCCGAACGCGGCGTACTGTGTGATGTCGTTGTGGTCGTAGACGTGCCAGACAAGATCGTTGTTGAAGAGGTTCGGGATGGCGGTCGGGTTGAGCACGGGGTCGCTGTCTATGTCGTAGCCGTATATCTTCTTGAAATCCGCGCTGAAACCGGTCGCCACCTCGTAATCGTTATGTGTCCATACCTGGTCGGAATAGAACAGCCCGGCGACCCAGCGCAGCCGGCCGGGGTTGGACGCGATGCGCAGCTCCTGCGTCAGGGTGTGGAAACGGTCCTCGAACAGCACCGGGCTGGGGACCACGCCGAGGATGCCGTCGTTTTGCGCCTGGTGCTGCGGGTAAGCGGGATCGAGGAAGAATTGTGCGATGGCGGCACTGTTGAAAAACGTGCCGTCCGCCTGTCGATCGACGTCGCGCGTGAAATAGCTGGTGATGGACGTGACATCGGCAAAACCCAGCCCCTTCTTCAGGGTGAGACTGGGGATGTAGAGCGTGTCGTCGATCCACTCGCGCACCAGCTTGTCCTGCTTGTACACGCCGAGACTTTCGATGAAGGTCGGCGCGTCGCCGTCGTGCAGTGTCTGGAAGAAGAACGACGGCGTGATCGTGAAATCGTCCGTCGCCTGGTATTTGGCGGTCACGTGGAAGACGCCGCCACGTTCGAAGTTCGTGCCCTGCTTGAGCGCGCGGCCGTCCAGCGCATACTGGTCGATGTAGCCGCTATCGTCGATGAACTCGCCGGAGATGCGCACTGCGAGCTTGCCAGGCACGATAGGGATGTTGACCGCCATCTGCTGGTCCGTGTTCGGCCCGCCATGGACCGTGCCGGAGACGTCGGAACGGACATAGGCGCTGTAGGTGTCCATGTTCGGCTGGGTGGTGATGAAGCGGATGGTGCCGCCTTCGGAGCTGGCGCCGTAGAGGGTGCCCTGCGGGCCGCGCAGGACCTCGATGCGGTCCAGATCGAACAGCCGAGGCTGCGACTGGCCGACATAGCCGCTCTGCGTGATGATCGGGACCTCATCGAGATAGACGCCGACGGTGGGGTTGCCGACGGTGGAGGCCACGCCGCGGATGGAGATGTTGTCCTGGCCGGGTCCGTTATGGGCCGCAAACGAGACGCCCGGCACGGTGCGTGTGATATCCTCGAAATTCTCGATGTGATGATCGGTGATCTCGGTGCCGGAGATCACGCCGATGCTGCCGGCGATCTTGCGCGCGGTCTCACGCCGCTTCTGCGCGGTGACGACGATCTCCTCCAGCTGGCCGTTCGGCGCGGGCTTCAGCGTGGGCGGGGCGGGCGCGGTGGCGTCGTTCTGCGCGCGCGCCGGGTGGGCCGCCACCAGAACGACGCTCAACCCGACGGCGTGCCTGAGATGCCCCATGCGAGACTCCTTCTTGAGAGCGCGACTAGAACAAGGTTTCCTTTTCGGCACCAGAAAAGATTATCGAAAGCGCTGCACGATTTGCGCGACGGATGCTCAGGATTTAGGCATGGCACGATCGGCCGCCGGGATGGCCGCGCTGTCCAACCGTATGGCATCCGAACGTCTTCGTTTGCAGGACTGGCAGTTATCCTGAGCGGTGGCCGTCGGACCTGCGGCGGTCGGCGCAGTCCGGCAAGCGCCTGTCTGCCCAGTTCCTCGCCAAAGAAATATCAGGCTCTTTGCTTACGAGTGCGAACGAAAGCCGAGCTTCCGATATGATGCCGCAATATTTCCCGGTGTGGTCAGCCACAACCGGGCACGATGCGAAGCGATATGGGCCAGAGCCTGGCGGATCGGCCGAAGGCGGAATGGCTGGCCGGCAATGAAGCTGTGCAGGATCACGCTCATCACCAGGGGCTGGGCTGCGGATTGTTCCAGCATCTGGTCGAACTGGTCCACGATCATGTCCGCGAAGGCGCGGGCGGTGGCCATCCGGCCGATGATGGTGGAACTGTCGTTGATTTCCTGGCTGTACGGCACGCTCAGCAGCGGGCCCCGCGCGGTCGCCAGCCACGCCGGCTGGTCATCCATGCACCAGTCCAACAGGTAGGTGTAGCCACAGGCATGCAGGGTTTCCGGCGTGGTGGGCGTCTCCGCCATCCAGGGACCGGCCCAGCCTTGCGGCGGCCGCCCTTCGGCACTGGTGATGGCGGCGGTGACGGTCTCCACATAGGCGCGCTCCTCGGCCGGCGACATGTCGGCCAGCGTGTCCGAGTTGGAGCGGCCATGGGCCACGATTTCGCAGCCTTGCGCGCGGAAGGCGGCACACAGGGCGGGACAGTCGTCGTAGAGCGCGGTGTTGAGCAGGATGGTCAGCGGCAGGTCGAGCGCCCGCATCGCCTCCATCACGCGCCAGGCGCCGACGCGGTTGCCGTAATCCCGCCACGACGTGTTCAGCACGTCATGCGCGGGCGCGCCGCCGGGCACCAGGTTTTCCGTCATCCCCTGACCGAACGCGTAACTTTCCACGCCGAGCCCCACATAGACCGCGAGCCGGGCGCCGTTCGGCCAGGCAAAGTCGGGCCGCGCGACGATCGGGTCTTCGGTGTAGCGTCCATGGCGCCTCATGCGCGTGCCCAGTCCGCCACGGGAACCGCCCGCATCATGCCGAGGTCCTGCGACGCGGCACGCAGATACATCGCGCGGTAGTGCGGCAGCCAGGGCGCGGCCTCCCGTGCGGTCTGCGCGGCGCCGTCCTGTTCAAGCGCCAGTGCTCGGGCCTCTCGACGCAAGGCGGCCTCGTCGATGCCCACCACGCTTCCGTCCTGCATCACCACGCGGCCAGCCACCATGGTCAGCCGCACGGATGATCCGCTCTCGCAATACACGAGCTGCCGGTCCAGATCGTTCAGCGGCGTGAAGGCCAGCGTGTCCAGATCGACCATGATCAGATCCGCCTGCCACCCGGGTGCGATCCGGCCCACATCGGCCGGCCGCCGCATCGCGCGCGCGCCGCCCGCAATCAGACAGTCCAGCACCTCTGCCGCGCGAGGCCAGCGCGCATAGTCGGGGTCGGCAATGTTGTGGATCAGCCCGGCCATCTTCGCCACCGCCCACATGTTCACGCTGTCGTCGGCGATCGCCTCGTCGGTGCCCAGACAGATCGCAATCCCGCGCTCCCGCAGCCGGCGGAACGGCATCACGCCGCTGCCCAGCCGCAGGTTGCTGATCGGGTTGTGCGCGACCGTCGCACCGGATGCGGCGATGGTGTCCAGATCCGCGTCGTCCATCCACACTGCATGGATGACGTTGCACCGGTCGGACAACGCGCCGCGTGCGGCAAAATCCTGCAGCAGTGACCGGCCGGCCACCTGGCCCAGCACACGCTGCGTCCGCGTCTCCAGGATGTGCACGTAGAACGGCAGGTCGTGCGCACGCGACAGGTCGTCCAGCGCGCGGAGGTAGCCGTCGGTCACGCGTTGCGGCGCGGAACAGGAAACCGCCGCCTGCAGACGCCCGCCCTCCGCCCCGTGCCAGCGCGCGATCAGATGCGCGTAGGCCGCAAGCAATTGCCCTGCCGCGGCCTCGGGCGGCGCGGCCAGGCGCGCGCGCAGGTCGGGCGTCACCAGATCGGCCAGGTACGGCAGCTTGCCGATCTCCGGCACATCCGACTGGTCCAGCGCCACGCGCGCGCGGATGCCGCAATCCCGGTAGGCGCCCAGCACGCCGTCGATCACCTCCGGTGTGGGATAGGGCACGAAGAACGCGTCGTCCTGCACGGATGTCACACCGCCTTTCAGCATCTCGGCGGCCGCGAGCATGGTCCGCACATACGCCCAGCGCGGCGAGGGCATCAGCCCGGGCAGGCCGGGGCTCTCGTACAGCATGAAGATTTCCAGCGGCAGGCTGTCGAGCGATCCCTTCAAATGGTTCACCGGCGAGTGGAAATGGCCGTTGATCAGGCCCGGCATGACCAGATGGCCGGTCGCGTCGATCAGTTCGGTTGCACTCAGGCTTCCGGCAGGCGCGACGGCATCGATCCTGTCGCCGTCTATCAGGATGTCGGCTTGTTCGGTGTGGGGGCGGCCTGGGACGAACGAGCGTAGGGTGGCGTTTCGGAGGACGATCGTCATGGGCACCTCTTGGGAGGAAAGCGCTTCTTTTTTGAAAAAAAGAAGCAAAAAACTTTTTGTCATTGGTGCGCGAAACGCGGGATACTTTTTGTCTGACTAACAACTGACTCTGCTTATTTGTATGAACAGGCTTTGCTGGTGCGCAGGCCGGCCGCCACCAGTCCTTCCGCCATCTTCAGCGCCACCGTCACGCCATCGACCACCGGCAGGCCAAGCGCTTGCGTCATCGGCGCCACCAGTTCGGCCAGCCCGGCGCAGCCCAGGATGATCGCTTCGGCGGCATCCTCCCTGATCGCCGCCCGGGATTCGGCAATCATCGCCGCCAGCAATGCGGCGTCCGGCGCCACGCAATCATCCACGTGCACGTCGATGGCGCGGATGCGCGCGCAGCGATGGGACAGGCCCGCGTTGCGCACGGCGCGCGCCGCGTGCACGATCGTGCGCGGCGGCAGCGTCACGATGCTGAACACCGGCGCCAGCATGGCCGCCGCATAGAGCGCCGCCTCCGTCATGCCCACCACGGGGCCGCTCGCAACCTCCCGCGCGGCGTCCAGGCCTGTGTCCCCGAAACAGGCGATCACGTAGCCATCCGTGCCGCGCTGCTCCTCCTCGGCGATCACCGGCAGCAGGGCAGCAGCGGCTACCGCCTCGTCGGCATGGCATTCCACGCTCGGCACGCCCGAACCCGGCGAACGCGCCGCAACCGTGGTGTTCGATGCTGCGACGCGCCGGCCCAGCGCCGCCAGCCGGTCGGTGAAGGCCGCGGTGGTGTTGGGGTTCAGGATCACGATGCGCATCAGGCATCCGCCCGGTGCAGCCAGCAGGCGGCTGTCCGGCCCGGCGCAACCTCTGCCCGCTCCGGCCTGATGTCGGCGCACATCGCCATCGCGTGCGGGCAGCGCTGCACGAACGGACAGCCTTGCGCACGGGCCTCGCGCGCGGGCCGGCCGGCAGGCGACGACGGCTCGCGTGCCTGGCGCAGGCGTTCGGCGGCCGGATCGGCGATCGGCACCGCGTCCAGCAGCGCCTGCGTGTAGGGGTGAGCCGGACGTGAAAACACCTCCTGAGTCGGGCCCTCCTCCACGATGCAGCCGCCGAGCATGACGGCCACGCGGCTGGCGATCCGGCCCACCACCGGCAGGTCGTGGCTGATGAAGACGTAGGTCAGACCAAGGCTCTCCTGCAGGCGCCTGAACAATCCCAGGATCTGGCCCTGCAGGGTGATGTCGAGCGCCGACAGCGGCTCGTCGGCCACCACCAGACGCGGGCGGCCGATCACCGCGCGGGCGATGGCTATGCGCTGGCGCTGGCCGCCGGAAAATTCGTGCGGCAGTCGCGCCTGCATGGCCGCAGCCAGGCCGACCATCGCCAGCGCTTCAGCCACCCGCGCTTGGGCGCTGCGCCAGGTCTCCATCCCATGCACCACCAGCGGCTCGGCGAGCGTCTCGCCGATCGTCATCCGCGGGTTCAGCGACGCGTAAGGGTCCTGGAACATCATCTGCATCAGGCGGCGGCGGCGGCGCAGCGCTGCGCCGGACAGCGCGGTCAGGTCCTCGCCGGCGAAATGCACCCGGCCCTCGCTGGGCGTCTGAAGCAGCAGGAGCGTGCGGCCCAGCGTGGTCTTGCCGCAGCCTGATTCGCCGATCACCGCGGCTGTCTCGTGGGCTGCGACCGCGTAATCCACCCGGTCGAGACCGACATGCACGCGCCCGCCGCTCGCATAGCGGACGCTCACGCCCGACAATGCGGCAAGCTCGTTCATGCCGCCAGCGTCCAGCAGGCGGCCTCGGTGCCGCCGGCCCGCAGCATCGGCGGGGCGGTGTCGCATCTGGCCATGCGCGCGGGGCAGCGCGGTGCGAAGGCGCACCCGCCCGGCGGCACCGGCGCGCCCGACGCTTCGGCCTGCACGCCGTCACGCCGCAGGCTGGCCAGCAGCGCCACCGTGTATGGATGCCGTGGGGCGGCGTAGAGCGCGTCCACCGGTGCGGTCTCCATCACCCGGCCGGCATACATCACCACCACGCGGTCCACGATCCCCGCCATCAGCGCCAGGTCGTGCGTCACCCAGACCAGGCCCATGTCGCGTTCCGCCCGCAGCCGGCGGATCAGGCGGACGATGTCGGCCTGCACGGTCACGTCCAGCGCCGTGGTCGGTTCGTCGGCGATCAGCAGGGCCGGGTCGCCTGCCAGTGCGGCGGCGATCATCACGCGCTGGCGCATGCCGCCGGAGAACTGGTGCGGGAAATGGTGGGCGCGGACCGCCGCATCGCCGATGCCGACGCGCTCCATCAGCAGGATGGCCGCCGCCCTGGCCTGGCCGCCCCGCAGGCCCCGGTGGGCCGCCACCACCTCGGCGATCTGGCGGCCCACCGCCATCAGCGGGTTCAGCGCCGTGAGCGGGTCCTGGAAGATCATCGCGGCGAAGCCGCCGCGCAGGCTGGCCATCCTGCGATCCGGCAGCGTCCTCACATCATGGCCGTCGAGCGACAGGCGCGACGCGGTGACGCTGGCGCCGGGCGGGTGCAGCCGCATGGCGGCCAGAACGGTGGCACTCTTGCCCGAGCCGCTTTCCCCCACGATGCCCACCGCCTCGCCCTTGGCCACACGCAGCGAGGCGTCGGCCACCGCGACCGTCTGACCGAAGCGCACCTGCAGCCTCTCGATGTCCAGCAGGGCAGCAGTCACGATCCGCGCGGCTCCAGCCGCGCGCCGAGCCAGCCGCCGAGCAGGTTCGCGCCCAGCACGGTCAGCGCGATGGCGAGCCCGGGGAAGGTGGCCATCCACCAGGCGTCGGACAGGTAGTCGCGGCCCAGGTTCAGCATGGCGCCCCAGGACGGGATCGTGGGGTCCACGCCCACGCCCAGGAAGCTCAATGCGGCTTCGGTCAGCACCGCCTGGGCGGCGGAGAAGCTGGCGACCACGATGACCGAGGGCAGCACGGCCGGCAGCAGATGGCGCCGCAGCAGCCGGACCGGTCCCACCCCCACCGCCTGGGCCGCGAGGATGAAATCCTGCGCCCGCAGGCTCATCGCCTGGCTGCGCACCACGCGGGCGAAATTGACCCAGGTGGCCAGCGCCAGCACGCACACCACGGGCACGAAGCCGCCGCCGAGGGCGGCCAGCAGAAAAATGGCGAACAGGGTGAAGGGGAAGGCCAGCTGCACCTCGATCAGCCAGGACACCACCGCATCGGTGCGGCCGCCGAAGAAGCCGGCGCACAGGCCAAGCGTGGTGCCGATCACCGCGCCCAGCCCTGCGGCCGCGGCGCCGACGCTGACCGAGATGCGGGCGCCCCAGATGATCCGCGACAGCACGTCCCGGCCCACATTGTCCGTGCCCAGCAGGTGGCGCGGACGGCCCGGCGCGCCCCAGTCCGGCGGCTGCAGCCGCGCGCGCAGGTTGATCTGCGTCGGCCGGTAGGGTGCGGCCAGCGGCGCCGCGACGGCGAGCAAGGCGGTCATCGCCAGCAACACGCCGCCGATCGCGCCGAGCCAGGGCCGCATCGTCAGCGCAGCCTCATCGCGCCAGGCCGATCCGCGGATCGATGCGCGCGCAGAGCAGGTCGGCCAGCAGGTTGACGATGACGAAGCCCAGGCCGGCGATGAACACCGTGCCCTGCAGCAGCGGAAAATCGCGCTGCTGCAGGGCTGCCACCGCCAGCCGGCCGATGCCTGGCCAGGCGAACACCATCTCGACAACCACGGCCGACGAGATAAGGTCGCCCAGCTCGAGCGCCGCCATCGTGACCACCGGCACAAGCACGTTGCGCAGCGCATGCACCCAGACCACGCGCGCCTCCGACAGGCCGCGGGCGCGCGCGGTGCGGATGTAGTCCGCCCGCAGCGCGCCCCGCATGCCGGACGCCACCAGCCGGCTGAGCCGCGCCGTGCCCTGGAGCGACAGAGTCAGTGCCGGCAGGACCAGGTGGGACAGGCCGCCATAGCCGTCCACCGGGAGGGCGCGCAGCTCCACGGCCACCAGGAGGACGAGCATCAACCCGAGCCAGAAAGCCGGCACCGCCAGGCCTGCCAGCGAGAACAGCTCCAGCATGGCGGCCGCCATGCCGCCCCTGGCAGCCAGCACGCCCAGCGGCATGCCGACGCAGAGCGCGATGGCGAACGCACTGCCGGCGAGGATCAGCGTGGCGGGCAGCCGCGCCAGCACCAGCCCGGCCACGCCTTGGCGATAGATGAAGGACTGGCCGAAATCTCCGCCCAGCGCATGCTGCAGGAACAACGCGTATTGGATCGTCACCGGGCGGTCCAGGCCCAGATGCGCGCGCATCGCGGTGCGCGCGGCGTCGGACGCGCTCGGCGAGAGCAGCAATGTCACCGGGTCGCCGGTGGCGTGGGCCACCGCGAAGCTGGCGACGCTGACGCCCAGCAGCACGGCCAAGGCCTGCACGCAGCGGAGCAGGATGGTGCGCCCCCGCACCGATCAGCCGGCCAGCCGGGCGCGATAGATCTCCACGTAGTCGTCCGGCCGGGGCTGGTAGATCAGGCGGCGGGCGATACCGCTGATCTCCGGCAGGTGCCACAGGAACAGCCAGGGCGCGTCCGCCCACACCAGGCGCTCGGCCTGCCGCAGCAGCGCGCGGCGCGGCGCCTCTGCGGAAGTGGCCGATGCGGTCTTCACCAGCCGGTCGAACTCCGGATTATCGTAGCCGCTGGCGTTGTCCACCGCGTCGCTGGTGAAGATCACCAGCTCCACCAGAGGTTCGATCAGGGCGGCGAAGCCGTAGAAATACAGGCCAGGGAAGGCGCGGGCGCGCAGCGTCTCGGCGAAATGACCGCTCTCATAGGCCACCACCTGCGCTTGCAGCCCGGCATCGGCAAGGTAGGCCGCAACCGTCTCGCAGCTCTCCTGGCTGTCCGGATACTTGGCATCGAACGCGATCTCCACGGCGAACCCCTGATGTCCGGACGACCTCAGCAAGTCCCGTGCCCGGGCCGCGTCGTATGCGTAGGGTGTCAGGCCGGGATCGTTGTTCGGCGGGTTCAGCACGCTGGCGAGCTGGGTGCCCATGCCGCGCTGCAGCGTCTCGATCATGGTGGCCACGTCCACGGCGTGGTTCAGCGCCTGGCGCACCCTGCGGTCCCGCAAGGGTGCGATGCCGTTCTGGGAAAAGCCGAGATGCATCTTGCGCAGGCCCGGCACCTGCACTGCGCGCGACAGCGCAGAGACGGCGCCGGACGCGCTGTCCGGGTTCAGGTTGGGGACCAGGTCCACGCTGCCTGCGCGCAGTTCCGCAAGCCTGGAGGATTGTTCGGGCACGGTGCGGAACACCGCGCGGCGGACCGGCGGCACGCCGCCCCAATAGGTGTCGTTGGCGGCCAGCACCACGCGCTCGCCCTGCTGCCATTCCACGAAGCGGTATGGGCCGGAGCCGACCGGCTGCGCTCCCACCCGTTCGGGCGGCGTCTGCGCCAGGTGGCGCGGCGCGCCCACGAACGCCTCCTCCAGCCAGTACAGCATGGTCATACAGGGTGCGGCCGTGGTCAGTGCCACCGTCAGCGGGCCGGCAGCCGCGACGGACACCAGGCCCGTCTGCTGCCAGAGCTGGCTTTCCCCGTTGAACGGCGCACGATTCATCCGCTCGAAGCTCTGCACCACCGACGCCGCGTCCAGCGCTTCGCCATTGTGGAACAGCACGCCCGGCCGCAGGTGGAACTGCCAGGTGGTGGGCGAGGGCTGATCCCAGGCAATCGCCAGCCGCGGCTCGTGCGTCCCGTCCGGCCGGCGGCGAACCAGGCTGTCGAACAGAGACCAGATCAGGCTGCCGACCGGATGGTTGTTGCGGATCAGGTGCGGATCGAGCGTGGACACGTCCTCGTCCGTGGCGATGACCACTGCCTGCGGCGGGGGCTGACCCACCGCCGTCCACGCGCCGACGGCAAGGCCCAGGGATCGGCGCGTGAGGTTGGGCACGCCTTCGATCTTGCTGGCAATGAAAAGAAAGGGAAAGGGGAAAAAACCGCCCCGCCTGAAAAAAGCGCGAGACCCGCCCGCCCGCCCCTGCCGCGACGAACGGACGTTCGACGAACAGCGGCCTGCCCGCCCGATCGTCCGTCACGCCAGGATGACGTTCAGGCCTGCCAGCTCCAGCGCCCGAAGCGACGCGCCGGACGCTCCGCTGTCGGTGACCAGCAGTTCGGCGCCGGCCAGGTCCATGATCTTGGCGGTCGCCACGTGGCCGATCTTGCCATGGTCGGCCAGGAAGACCACCCGGGACGCTGCGGCCAGGATGGCGTGCTTCACCTCGGCCTCCTCCCAGCTCTGCGTGGTGAACCCCTTCTGCGCGTCGACGCCGGAGCAGGCCAGGAACGCCACGTCCGCGTTGATCTGCTGCAGCAGCGTGGTGGCGAATGGCGGCACCAGGCAGCGTTGCGGCTTGGCCACCGTGCCTCCGGTGACCACCACCTTCACGCCGGCATGGGCCTCCATCTCCAGCGCCACATCGAGCGCCGTGGTCACTACGGCCACGTCCTGCAACGATCGCGGCAGGGCGCGCGCCAGCGCCAGCGTGGTGCTGCCGGCATCGATGATGATCGTCTCGCCATCGCGCACCAGGCTGGCGGCCAGTTCGCCGATCCGCTGCTTCTCCGGTTCGAAAGCGCTGTTGAGCGGATGCAGCGAGCGCTGGAAGCGCGCCGGGCGCACCGCAATGGCGCCCCCGCGCACCCGGCGCAGCACTTGCTGGCGTTCCAGCACGTCCAGATCGTGCCGCACCGTCACCACCGACACGCCCAGCGCCTCGGCCAGGCGCACCACGCTCACGCTGCCGCCTTCGCGCAGCAGGTTTGCGATCTCCCTGTGTCGGCTCACCGCCCCGAATGCCGCCATGCCCGCCTCCCGTGCCGCCGCCCTGCGAAGCGTCGTGGATTTTCTGTTTAGACCACTTTCGAAAACTTTTCTTGTCCGCGGCACCCGCCTCCGCGCATGGTCCGGCTCGCAGCACAGCGGATCGACGATGGCCCAAGACTTCGCCGCCCACCCGGCCATGCTGGCCGATATCCTGCGCCAGCCCGCCGTGCTCCAAGGCCTGTTCGCCCGACGCGACGCTTTCCTGGAGGTCGGCCGCCAGGCCCTGCGCCCCCACCCGGGCGGGCGGCTGTTCGCCTTCGGCTGCGGCGACGGCTGGTTTGCCGCCCGCGCCGCCGCCGCCCTGGCGCCTGGCCGGTTTGCGGTCGCGCTGAGTGCGGCCACCAGCCTGGACATGCTGATCGGGCCCGGCGGTCCGCCGCGCGCTGACGATCGCGCGGTCGCGATCTCCATGTCCGGCAGCGTCGACCGCACCAACGAGGCGGCCACCGCACTGCGGGCCGCCGGCGGCCTTTGCGTCGCGCTCACCAACGAGGATGGCGGTGCGCTGGGCCGCATCGCCAGCCGCGTGGCCTCCCTTCATGTGGACGACATCGCACCGTTCCTGACCGGCACGACCCGCTACAGCGCCACCGTGCTGGCGATGATGCTGCTGCTGGACGGCGCGGGCGGCACCGGGCGCACGCAAGGCTCGGATCTGCGCGCGCTTCTCGACGACGGCCTGCCGGCGGCGATCGATGCGGTTGGGCTGGCCTGCCGCGCCATCTGCCCGCGCCTCGTCGAGGAGGGCATAGGCGGCGTGCGCGTGCTGGGCGCCGGGGCGGACTGGCCCACCGCGGACTATGCCGCGGCCAAGCTGGTCAAGCTGACCACCCTGCCCGTCTGGAGCGGCGAGACCGAGGAGTTCGCCCACAGCCAGTTCTGGTCTGCCCGCCGGTCCGAGCTGGTGATCCTGCTGGCAGGCAGCCCGGCGGCGGCAGTGCTGGCGCATAACACCGCGGACGCGTTGCGTGCCGCCGGGATGCGCAGCCTGGCCATCGAGACGGCCGGCGTGCCAGTGCCCGCCGCCACCTGGCGGATCGCCCTGCCGGCGAGCCCGCCCTGGCTCGCGCCGTTGCTGATGCCGTTGCCGGTGCAGTTGTTCGCCTACCATCTGTCCAGGGCCTTGGGCGACGACCCCGATGCCAGCCAGACCGCCGACCCTGGACGCTTCCTGGCCGCGCAGATGCTCAGCCGCCGTTGCGAGTTGCAGCCCGCGTGAACCAGCCCCTCACGTCCCTTCTGGCGCCGGACTCGCCGCTGGACGATGCCGGGCGCGCCATCGTCACGGACCTGTTCCGCGGCGAGCAGCTCCTGATGGCCGCATTGCCGACCGACGACCCGCGCGACCCCAAGCGCCTGGCCCGGGTTCTGCTGACCCGCGGCGAGATGTTCGGCCAGCCGGACGCCATTCGCACCACCTGGCGGCGCGAGGGCGACGCCATCAGGGGGCTGGCGCGCATCCTGGCCGACCGGCCGCCCCGACGGGTGATCCTGACCGGTTGCGGCGACAGCCTGGCCGTCATGCAGGCCATGCGCCTGCTGCTGGAAACCACGCTGGGCGTTTCGTGCGAACCGGTGCAGGCGCTGGATCTCGCCTATTACCACGGCGGCACGCTCGATCCGGGCAGCTTGGTGGTGGGGCTCAGCTCCAGCGGCACCACGACCCGCACGGTGGAAGCCATGCTGGTGGCGCGCGCCCACGGGGCCACCACGCTGGCGCTGAGCAACACGGCGGGTTCCGCGCTGATGACCCAGGCGGATCATTGCCTGCTGATCCATGCCGGGCGCCGTGGCTGGCCCACACAATCGAGCACCGCCGCGATGGCCGCACTCGCCCTGCTCGGCGCCGAAGCGGCGCGCCTGGCCGGGCGGCCGGGTGCGGACGCGCTCCTCTCCGCGATCGGCGGCCTGCCGGACATGATGGCCGGCGTCCTGCGCGAGTGCGACGGCACCGTGGCCGGCATCGCTGCCGAGGAGTGGCCAAAGCGCATGTTCCTCTATGCCGGCGGCGGACCTGCCTATGCCGCGGCGCAGTTCGGCGCGGTCAAGATGAAGGAGTGTTCGCCGGACCACGCGATGGCGGTGCCGCTGGAGGAGTTCCATCACTACAACTCGCAAAAAGCCGACGACCCGCTGTTTCTGCTCGCCCCCGCCGGACCCTCGGTGCCCCGCGCGCGCGATACCGCGGAGGAAGGCCGCAGGTGGCGGGGCCGGATCATCTCTGCCGTGACCGAGGCGGAGACCGCGCTGGATGCGGCGAGCCATCATGTCCTGCGGCTGCCGGCTTTGCCCGAAAGCCTGGCGGCCTGCATCTTCACGCTCCCCGTCCAGCTTTTCGCCTACCACGTGGCGCTGGAGAAATTCCGCGCCGCCGGCGTCGAGATCCCTGACGGTGCAGGTTGATCGAGGCACGGACGGGCTTTCCGCGAGGCAGGGAAATGGACGTTCGGGACAGGCCGAGGCTGGTGTGCTGCGGCAACCTGACCATCGACGACATCGTGCAGCCGGACGGCACCGCGCGTCCCGGCTGCATCGGCGGCGACGCGCTCTACGGTGTGCTGGGGGCCAGGCTGTTCGAGCCGACGGCGCAGATGGTCGCACCCATGGGGGATGATTTTCCGGACGGCATCGCCGCGTCGATCACCAGCGCAGGCCTGTCCCATGCCGGGCTGCCGCGACGGGCATGCGCCACGATGCACACGCGCTTCGACTACCGGACGCATGACACACGTTCGGTGACCTTGCTGTCGGATCCTGCGGATCTCGAGACGCTGTCGCCCCGCCCGGCCGACGTGCCGGAGCCGTACTGGGATGCAGGAGGTTGCGTGATCCTGGCCATGACCCTGGCGGCACAGGCCGAGCTGGTGACCGCCTGGCGCGCCCGCAGCCGCGCACTCGTGGCGCTTGATCCGCAGGAGGAATACATCGCCGGCAACGAGGTGGCGATCATGTCGCTTGTGGCACGGGTGGACATCTTCATGCCCAGCCTCGACGAGGTTCGCCACCTTCTGGGGCATGCGGACCCGGCAGAAGCAGCCCACCGGTTTGCCGCGCTGGGTCCGCGTATCGTGGTCATCAAGCTGGGCGCCGAAGGCTGCCTGGTGCTCGACGCATCCTCGGGCCGGATCGTGCGCATGCCTGCCTTTGGCCAGACGCCGGTGGATACCACAGGAGCCGGGGATGCGTTCTGCTGCGCGTTTCTCGCATCGTTGCTGAGCGCGCCCGCGGACCTGCATCTCGCGTGCAGTCGTGCGGCCGTTGCTGCAAGTTTTGCAATCAGCACCTTCGGCGCCGATGGCCTGTTCTCGGCGACGCCCGGGCAGGCGCAGGCTCGGATGCTCGACTACACCGGGACGAAAGTCCTTGTTTGAAGCTGCAGGCGATGCTGGAGTTTCTGCCGCCCGCATGCACCCTGAAGCGTTGACAGAGGCCGCTGCCCGTGTCGCAGCCCGGCTGGATGCGCTGGCCGGCTGCACGGACACGCCGGGCGAGATCACCCGGCTGTTCCTCAGCCCGGCGCATCGCCGGTCGCTGGCTTTGCTGAAGGCCTGGATGACCGAGGCGAGGCTGGCGACGCGGCTGGACGCTTCGGGCACCCTGGTTGCCACCCGGGCCGGGGCCGACGCGGAGTGGCCGACGCTGCTGCTCGGCTCGCACATCGACACCGTTCGCGACGCGGGAAAATACGATGGCTGCCTCGGCATCGTGCTTGCGATCGAGGCCGCGGCCGCGTTGGGCGGCGAGGCCCTTCCGTACGGCTTGCAGATACGCGCTTTCGGCGACGAGGAGGGCGTTCGTTTCCCCGTCACCCTCACCACTGCGCATGCCACGGCCGGCACCTTCGATCGCACGTGGCTGGACGTCCGGGACGAGGCCGGTGTCACGCTCCGCCAAGCGCTCAGTGATTTCGGTCTCGATTCGGACCAGGCGGATGCCTGCGCCGCGGCAGGGGCCGCCGCCTATCTGGAAGTGCATATCGAACAGGGGCCCGTGCTGGAGCACGCTGGCGCCCCGCTGGGCATTGTCACGGCCATTGCCGCCGCCGCCCGTTTTGTCGTGCAGGTGAACGGGCGCGCGGGACATGCCGGGACCGTGCCGATGGACCGGCGGCAGGACGCGCTGGCCGCCGCCTGCGCCATGATACTGGCGCTGCGCAACATCGCCAGAGACGCCGGGGACGTGGTTGCCACGACCGGGAGCATCGCCGTGGAGCCGGGCGCGCCCAACACCATTCCCGCGCTGTGCCGCTTCACCATCGATCTGCGTGCGCCTCAGGACGCAGCCCTGGCCGCCGCCGAGGCGGGAGTCCGGCGCGCGCTGGCCGGTGTCGCGGAGGCCGAGCGGGTGACGCTCGACATCAGCCGCACCCATGCCGCACCGGCCACCGCTTGCGCTACGCAGTTGCAGTCGCTGCTGGCGGGGGCGGTGGCCGCTTGCGGGCTTCCTGCCCCCGCTCTGGGGAGCGGCGCCGGGCATGACGGAATGGCCATTGCCGGCCTTTGCCCGATCGGGATGCTGTTTGTGCGCTGCGCCGGGGGGGTCAGCCACAGTCCTGCGGAGCGGGTGGCGCAGGAGGATATCGCCGTGGCGCTGCAGGCGCTGCTGCATGCGCTGCGCGCCTTCCGCCCAGACATCATGAGAGACGCATGACCGACATCCGAATCACTGTCGGCGAGGATGTGTTCCCCGCCCGTCTGGAAACCGGGATGGCGCCGGCCACGTGTGCCGCCTTTCTGCGCATGCTGCCGTATGGAAACCGCATCATCCATGTGCGGTGGAGTGGCGAAGCCTGCTGGATTCCTATGGGGAATTTCCAGACGGGACTGGCCATGGAGAACGCCACCGCCTATCCGGCACCAGGAGAGATCCTGCTCTACCCTGGCGGGGTCAGCGAGACGGAGATACTGATCGCCTACGGGCCGACGCATTTTGCGAGCAAGGCCGGAACGCTGGCGGGCAACCACTTCCTGACCATCACGGACGGCAAGGACGCCCTGGCGGCACTTGGCCGGCGTGTGCTTTGGGAGGGCGCCCGGGATGTGCTGTTCGAGATGGGGGATCAGCGCAGGCAGGCCGGTGCGGTGTGAGCACACGAGCGTTTTCGTTGCATGACCCAGGGCACGCTGCATGTCGTGGTCGGGGCGAACGCCCTTGTTCGGCTGCGGCAGACCGGTTGCCTGAAACTGCGTTTTCCGAAACCGCAGGACCAGGGCTGGCTGGAGGCGATTTCGCTGAACAATTCCGGCGGTGTGGTGGGCGGCGATCGTCTTTCGACCGAGCTGCACCTGGCGCCGGACGCACGGTTCGTCCTGACCACCGCATCGGCGGAGAAGATCTACCGCGCCGCCGCCCGGGCGCGGGCGGCTGACATTGCAAACAGGCTGTGCCTGGAACGGTCGGCGCATGCGGAATGGCTGCCGCAGGGAACGATCCTGTTCGATGGCTGCGCGATGCGGCGGGCTTTGCAGGTTGAGATGGTGGGCAGTGCCACGCTGCTTGGCGTGGAGGCCACGGTGTTCGGCCGGATCGCATCAGGCGAGGCGCTGCGCAGCATCTGCGTGACGGACGCGATCGCCATCAGGCGCGATGGCCGGCTGATCCTGCACGATGCCTGGCGGCCGCCGGGCGATTTCGGCAGCATCCAGCGCGGGTCTGCGACGTTGGCCGGCGCGCGCGCGATGGCCACGCTGTTCCACGTGGGTTCTGGTGCTGAATCCTGTGCCGCCGGTGTGCGCGACATCCTCGCCGGTCACCCGCGCGTGGAGGCGGGCGTTTCCGCCTGGGACGGCATGCTGCTCGTTCGTCTGCTGGCTGGCGAGCCGCCCGATCTGCGCGCGGCTGTCGCTGCGCTGTTGCACCGCCTGCGCGATGGCCGCATGCTGCCCAGGGCATGGACGTGCTGAGGCGGGCGCATGAACCTTACGCCGCGCGAGCGGGACAAATTGCTGATCGCGATGGCGGCGCAGGTGGCGCGTCGCCGGCTCGACCGCGGCGTGAGACTGAACCATCCCGAGGCGATCGCGCTGATCTGCGATTTCGTCGTGGAGGGTGCGCGCGACGGCCGCAGCGTAGCCGATCTGATGGAAGCCGGCGCGCATGTGATCACCCGCGCGCAGGTGATGGACGGTATTGCGGAGATGGTCCCGGACGTGCAGGTGGAAGCGACGTTTCCGGACGGCACCAAGCTGGTGACCGTGCACGAGCCGATACGATGATCCCCGGCGAGGTACAGGTGCTGCCCGGCGAGATCGTGCTGAACGGTGACGCCGAGAGCATTGCCATGGATGTGGCCAACACTGGCGACCGCCCGATCCAGGTTGGCAGCCACTATCATTTCGCCGAGACGAACGCCGCGTTGCGTTTCGACCGTGCGGCGGCGCTGGGACGGCGGCTGGATATCGCGGCGGGTACGGCGACGCGTTTCGAGCCGGGACAGACACGCAAGGTGCAGTTGATCCCGTTTGGCGGTGCGCGCCGCGCCATCGGTTTTCGCGGCCTGGTGATGGGCAAGCTGGGCTGATGGCGCGCATCACGCGGCGTGCCTATGCGGACATGTATGGGCCCACCACGGGCGATCGGGTGCGTCTGGCCGATACGGATCTGTTCGTGCAGGTGGAGCGCGATCTGACGATCTATGGCGAGGAGGTGAAGTTCGGCGGCGGAAAGGTGATCCGCGACGGCATGGGCCAGAGCCAGGCGACGAACGCGCAAGGTGCGGCCGACACCGTCATCACCAACGCCCTGATCCTCGATCATTGGGGGGTGGTCAAGGCGGACATTGCAGTGCGTGGCGGACGCATCGATGCGATCGGCAAGGCGGGCAACCCCGACGTGCAGCCGGGGGTGGACATCGTCATCGGGCCGGGGACGGAGATTGTTGCCGGCGAGGGACGCATCGTCACCGCCGGCGGGATCGACGCGCACATCCATTTCATCTGTCCGCAACAGGTGGATGAGGCATTGGCCTCCGGCATCACCACGATGCTGGGCGGCGGCACAGGCCCGGCCGCCGGCACCTCCGCCACCACCTGCACGCCGGGGCCTTTCCATCTTGCGCGCATGTTGCAGGCCGCCGAAGGGCTGCCGGTCAACCTTGCTTTTGCGGGCAAGGGCAACGCGTCGCATCCGGCCGCGCTCGAGGAGATGATCCTTGCCGGGGCGTGCTGCCTGAAACTGCACGAGGACTGGGGCACGACGCCGGCCGCCATCGATTGCTGCCTCACGGTTGCCGACCAGTACGACGTGCAGGTGATGATCCACTCCGATACGCTGAACGAAAGCGGCTTCGTGGAGGACACCATACGGGCGTTCGGCGGGCGCACGATCCATGCTTTCCACACCGAGGGCGCAGGCGGCGGCCATGCGCCGGACATCATCAAGGTTGCCGGCCTGCCCTACGTTCTGCCCAGCAGCACCAATCCGACAAGGCCCTACACCATCAACACGCTGGACGAACATCTGGACATGCTGATGGTGTGTCATCACCTCGACCCGGCGATCCCGGAGGATGTCGCTTTCGCCGAGAGCCGCATTCGCCGCGAGACGATCGCCGCCGAGGATATCCTGCACGATCTGGGCGCGCTTTCGATGATGTCTTCGGACAGCCAGGCTATGGGGCGTGTGGGAGAGGTGATCATCCGCACCTGGCAGACCGCGCACAAGATGAAGCAGCAGCGCGGCAGCCTGGCGGGCGACAGCGCCGCGGACAATGCCCGCGCCAAGCGCTACATAGCGAAGTACACGATCAATCCCGCCATCGCGCATGGCATCTCGAAGCATGTCGGGTCGATCGAGATCGGCAAGTTGGCCGACCTCGTGATCTGGTCGCCGGCGTTCTTCGGCGTCAAGCCGGACATGGTCATCAAGGGCGGCAGCATCGTATGCGCGTTGATGGGCGACCCCAGCGCCTCCATACCCACGCCGCAACCGGTGCATTACCGGCCGATGTTCGGCGCCTTGGGCCGCGCGCTGGCGCCCGCCTGCATCACGTTCGTCTCCGGCGCCGCCTTGAACGATGGTCTCGGCACTCGGCTGGGCCTGTCGCGTGTGCTCGCCGCGGTGGAAAACACGCGCGGCGGCATCGGCAAGCGCAGCATGATCCACAACAACGCGACACCGGAGATCGAGGTGGATCCGGAGACCTACGAGGTTCGCGCGGATGGCGAGCTGCTCACCTGCGAGCCGGCGCACGAGCTGCCGATGGCGCAACGGTATTTCCTGTTTTGACCGGGCTTGCCGCCTATGGGGTGCACGCAGCCGGCACGTGGGCGACCGCCGACGAGATCGACAGCGTCGTGCTCGATTACGACCAGCGCCATCGCCGGCGGCGGCGGCTGACGACCGCCGGCGGCCAGGACGTGCTGCTCGATCTGCCGCGCGCCCGGCGATTGCGCGACGATGACGGGTTGCAGACAGGTGCCGGCATCATCCGGGTCGTCGCGGCCGCCGAACAGGTGATGGACATTTTCGCGCCACCTGCGGCACTCATCCGCATTGCATGGCATCTGGGCAACCGGCATCTGCCGGTGCAATTGCGCGAGGACAGCCTGCGCGTCCGGCACGATCATGTGATTGCGTCCATGATTGCAGGCCTGGGCGGCCACGTTCACGAGCTGCACGCATCCTTCGATCCTGAAGAGGGCGCGTATGCCCAAGCAGGCCATGGCCACGAGCATGACCATGCCCACGGCTGAGGCGCTGCTGCGGCTGCTCACCTGGCTCTCCCCGGCGTTTCCGACCGGCGCCTTCGCCTATTCGCACGGGCTTGAATGGGCCGTGGAAGCCGGCGACGTGACGTGCGAGGCATCGTTGCACGGGTGGTTGCGAGACATGTTGCATCATGGCAGCGCGCGCACGGACGCCATCCTCCTGCGGCACGCGTGGCGCGCGCCGGACGCGGCAGCCCTGGGGCAGGTCGCTGAACTCGCCGCGGGTTGCGCGCCGGGCCGTGAACGCCAGGCCGAGACGCTGGCGCAGGGGGCCGCGTTCTGTCTGGCTGCCGCTGCGTGGCCCGCGCCGGCGCTCGACGGCCTGCGCGCGCGCGCGGAAGGCCGCATCGCCTATCCCGTGGCAGTGGGCACGGTAGCCTCGGCGCAGCGTGTGCCGCAGGACGCTACCTGCCAAGCTTTCCTGCATGCCGTTGTCGCCAATCTCGTCTCCGCCGGCGTGCGGCTTGTGCCGCTGGGCCAAAGTGCCGGGCTGCGTATTCTGGCGGCACTCGAGCCCGATATGCTGCAGGTCGCGCGTGAAACACGTGTAGCCAGTCTGGAGGACATCGGCGGCACGTGCCTGCGTGCCGACATCGCCGCGATGCGGCACGAAACCCAATATACCAGGCTGTTCCGGTCATGAGCGTGCACTCCCGATCGCCCAACGGCCCGCTGCGTGTCGGCATCGGCGGGCCCGTCGGTTCCGGCAAGACGGCTTTGATGGATTCGCTGTGCCGGCATTTCCGCGCCACGCACCAGATCGCGGCCATCACCAACGACATCTACACCAAGGAGGATGCGGAATTTCTGACGCGCGCCGGTTCGCTGCCGGAGGATCGCATCCTCGGGATCGAGACCGGGGGCTGCCCGCACACCGCCATCCGCGAAGATGCCAGCATCAATCTTGCTGGCATCGCACAGCTGAACCGCACATTCCCCGATCTTGACATGATCCTGATCGAAAGCGGCGGCGACAACCTGGCGGCAACGTTCAGCCCGGAACTTGCGGACATCACCATCTACGTCATCGACGTGTCCGCCGGCGACAAGATCCCGCGTAAAGGCGGACCGGGAATCACGCGCAGCGACCTTCTGGTGATCAACAAGACGGATCTGGCGCCGATGGTCGGCGCCAGCCTGGACGTGATGGACCGGGACGCCAGGCGCATGCGTGGCGCGCGCCCCTTCGTGTTTGCCAGCATCCGCAGCGGCACGGGAACGGACGAGATCGCCGCATTCGTCAGCCATGCTGGCGGATTGAAGGACGATGGTCTCCGTTGACGAAGACAAGCGAAAGGGCGTTGCAAACAGAGCCCTGGGCGGACGGCGCCTATCCGCGCGACATGATCGGTTACGGGGCGGACACGCCGCATCCGCATTGGCCGGGTGGGGCGCGCATCGCGCTGCAGTTCGTGATCAACTACGAGGAGGGTGGCGAGAACAGCATCCTGCACGGTGACGCTGCGTCGGAGACCTTCCTGTCCGAGATCATCGGGGCTGCGCCTTACGAAGGGCGGCGCCACATGAGCATGGAGTCGCTGTACGAGTACGGCAGTCGCGCCGGCATCTGGCGTCTGCTGCGGCTTTTCAGGGAACGCGAGTGGCCGGTCACGATCTTTGCCGTGGCGATGGCGCTGGAGCGCAACCCCGAAGCAGCGCGCGCCATGGTCGAAGCGGGCCACGAGATCGCGGGCCATGGCTGGCGGTGGACCAATTACGACCTCGTCGATGAGGACACCGAACGCGCGCACCTGCACCGTGCCGTAGCCTCCATCGCCGCGCTGACGGGCCAGCGTCCGCTCGGCTGGTATACGGGGCGCACCAGCGAGCGCACCCAGCGCCTGGTGGCGGAGGAGGGCGGCTTTCTCTACGACTCAGACAGCTATGCCGACGACCTGCCGTACTGGGTAGATGTTGGTCCGCACCGGCAACTTGTGGTTCCCTACACGCTGGATGCCAACGACATGCGTTTCGCGACGGCGCAGGGCTTTAACACCGCCGACCATTTCCATGCCTATCTGCGCGACAGCTTCGACACACTGTACGCGGAAGGCGCATACGCGCCGAAGATGATGTCGGTTGGCCTGCACTGCAGACTTGCCGGGCGGCCGGGGCGGCTGCCTGGACTGGCGCGGTTCCTCGACCATGTAGCCCGGCACGACAAGGTTTGGGTCTGCCGCCGGGTGGACATCGCGCGCCACTGGCGGGCGGCGTTCGCGGAACCGCCCGGCTGATTCCCTGATGGAACACGCGATCCGGAAGCGACATTACCAGCTGCGCCGTGGACGGGGCGGTACGAATATCTCGCCTCGATCATGCGGCGCGTTACGCGGGTGCGGGTCTGGCGCGGCGTCTTTCTCGTTGGCGGTCCGAGCCATGCCGACGGCATTGAGCGTTGCGAACGCGACCGAACCGCAGGCCACCATGACGAGCACAGCGGTCATGCTTCCGCCGTGCCTGGCCAGGATCCAACTTCCGCCGGCCGCCACCAGAAGACGCACCAGGCTGCCCATGACGGGCCAGAACATCCGCCCGCGCCCTTGGCAGGCGAAATACAGCATCAAGCCAAGACCGACGGCACCGTAGCTCGGGGCCACCACTCGCAGGTATCGGACACCTGCATCCAAGACTGCCGGGTCAGCGGTGAACAACCCGACCCACGTTTGCGGGAAGACGGCGGCAACGACGCCCACTCCCTCCGTCACCGCCGTCGCGAGCAGGGCGGCGACCCACGCCACCCGCCGCGCACGGTCGAATTGCGCCACGCCGATGCTGGCGCTGACCATCGGAAAGACGGCGCTGCCCAGACCGAACAGGGGCGGGATCAGCAGCCAGTCAAGCCGGGATGCGATGCCGTAGCCAGCCAGCGCCTCGACGCCGAACAGGCCGAATGCGGCCGTGACCAACAGGATGGTCGTGTTCCCCATCAGCGAGCCCAAGGCGGACACCAAGCCCACGCCCAATATCGACTGGAACGTGGCCCAGCGGAGCGGCGACGCCCGCAACACGAGCGCTCCCCGGCCGCGGAGGAGATGCCAGAGCAGTACAGCCAGCGACACGGTCGCGTAGAGGCAGACAGCAAACCCGGCGCCGGCCACGCCCATGCGCGGGAATGGGCCGAGGCCGAAGATGAACGCCGGCGACAGCGGGATCAGCGCGGCCGCGCCCACCAGCGTGGTCAGCGCGGGGAGCGCGACCTCGCCGGCACCCCGCATCGCAGACGCGAGCAGATTGAGCGCCCAGATCGGAACCGATCCCGCGAAGATGCAGCCTGAATAGAGCAGCGCGGCCGCCAACGCCGGCCCTGTGCCGCCCATCGCGCGGTACAGGGCCGGGCCGCCGAGCAGCGCGCCGGCCGTGCAAAGCAACCCGAAGACGACGGCCAGAACGAGCGCGTACGTCACCAGCGCATCCGCTTCCGCCTGCCGGCCAGAACCCACAGCGCGCGCCACCGCCGAAGAGACACCCCGCCGATGCCGCCGTTGCTGATCGCCATCATGAGCGACAGCCCCGGAAACACCAGGGCCACGCCGGCAAGCGCCTGCGTGCCGAGGAATCCCGTCCAATAGGTCTCTGCGACCCCAACCAGCGTCTGCGCCAGCAACACGCCGATCGTGGGCAGGCCGAGCCGCAGCAAGGTGGGCAGCACCGGCCCGTGCAGGATGAGGTGCCGCTTTCTATCCCACAGCGCCCCCGGCGCGGGGACCGGACGCGTCATGATCGTCTGAGCCTGGCTTGCCGACAGCGGCAGGGGGACGCTTGGCCGAGGCAGCACCCCAGGGACGGATATCGGCGCTGAAACCGATCCTTCGCGACTGTCGTGAGTGCGCCCTATCGGTTTCGGCCCGCAATGGATCCCGACCCAGCGTCTCCGTCACCGGCCGCCATCTTTATCCAGTTGCCAGTCGGTAGGCCGCTGTCGGGGGCACCGAACACGAACGTCCCGGTGAAGTCCCCGGCGCCATGCCAGCCCCGTGTTGGTCGGCGAGCAAGTTCGTATACCCAGCGCCAGCCAGCCGCTGTCTGTTCCAATCGACGAGCAGCTTTCGCCACCTAGAATGATTCCGCTTTGAGCCCATGCGAGAGGAAGATGGGGCCTGATTTGGAGCATTTTCGGTTCAACGTTGAACCGACCATGCTCTAGAAAGGCATCAAATTGAGTCCCGCCGCCCTGTCCGTAAACCAGACCAGAGCCACGACTGCCACGGCGCCGGAAATGCCGGGCAGGATGCGCCGTGGATAGACGACAGTGTTCCGCAACAGGAAGCCGATCGGGAGGACGACCGAGGCGATGGATACCTGCGCCGCCTCCAGTCCCAAATTGAATGAGATCAGCGCCACTCCCAGCGCCATCGGCGGCAGCGACATCGGACCCAGCGCAGTGGCGAACCCCAGCCCGTGCACCAGCCCGAACGCAAATGCCAGCGGCCAGCGCCTGGCGGGCAGGAAATGGAACACGTTGTCCAAGGCGGTAGCCAGGATGGTCAGGGCGATCCCCGCCTCGCTCAGACGCTCGGGGATCGATACGATGTGCAGCACCGACAGGGTCAGCGTCGTGC
The DNA here is from genome assembly GCA_937873095.1 of uncultured Acetobacteraceae bacterium. Taxonomy (GTDB): domain Bacteria; phylum Pseudomonadota; class Alphaproteobacteria; order Acetobacterales; family Acetobacteraceae; genus BOG-908. The sequence goes on from CALMVI010000048.1 coordinate 67,314, forward strand.
CGTGCGCGAGCGTGAAGGCACTGAGCACCTTGAGCGACTCGACGAACATGCCGCTGAAATCGGCGACCGGCAGCATTGCCGCCCCAGGTCCGAAGGAATCCAAGCGGCGGCGGAACATCGCAGGCACCAGCAGCATGGTCACAAACAGCATGTGGTCGATGCCGGTGAGCAAATGATCGACACCGGTCAGGAAGAAGCTGCGTACTGTCTCGCGGTAGCCGGGTGCCACGTCGAACTGCACGTCCTGCAACGTGGGCGACAAGGCCGCAGCATGCGGCACGCCGCCGACCGACAGAGTTAGCAGGCCGCGATGCAGAGGATCGAGGTCGAACAGCAGCGCGTAATGCACGCCGACGCGCGCCGGTGCGGAGGCGCATGCCGCCTGGAAACGCAACACCGCGTAGGTGCCGTCATTGAGCTGGTCGACAAGGTTACTGACGGCGCCGAACGTGCAGGGAACGCCATCGGCCGATAGAGCCAGCCGAGACAACGCGTAGGCGTCGATCGCCGCCGCATGCCGCCGCACTTCGCCCCAGGTGATGGCACCGTCACCGTCCGTGTCGATCCCGACCGCATAGTCGAGATCGCGCAACGCGATCGACCACTGCACGACCAGTGCGCGGGCCTGCACGTCCACATGGAGATAGGACGAGCTGGCACTGTGCGCACTCGCCGGCATGCTGCCTGCGATGGCCAGGCACAGCATTGCGCAGACGGTAGAGCAGAATGCACGCAACTAGCTGCCCCCGGCGGTAGACGCGCGCACACGGGCCGCCAAGGCGGCCAGGCGTACATCCTGCACCGTGTTGGCTTGCATCCACGCCAGTATCGGATCGGCCGCTGCAGGCTGACCCGCTGCCAACGACGTTTCGAGCAGGATTCGTGCATCGGCCGGCTCACGCTGCACGGTCCAGTTGTCGCGCGCCAACGCAAGCGCGCGCGCCGGGCGGCGCTGCAGATACAACGCAAACCGCGCCTCTTCCCGCCGATGCACGGTGTCGCCGCGCAGCCGGCTCGCCTCGAAGCGTGCGGCTAGGTCCGCCACGTGGCCAGCCAGCGCAGCATGCCCGGTCGCCTGCTCGGCCAATGCCAGACGCAGCAGCAACGGGTCGACGCGCGTATAGCCGTCGAGCAAGGCGATCACCTCGCGCGGCCGGTCATGGTCCAGCAGCCAGTCCGACCAGGCGCCAAGGAGGTACGGGTCGCGCGCGTCCAGCGCCATCGCTCTGGCAAACCAGGTTTCGGCCGAGGGGTCGCCCAGTCGCTCCGCCGTCTCGGCGGCCAACGTCAATCCCCACATCGCCACCTGAGGCTCGCGCGTCGCCTCGGCCGCGTTCGCGTCCAGCGACAATTCGACCGCGCGCAAGGCGAGCGGCGCGTGGCCGTTGAGCGACATCGCCGATGCCGTGCAGATATCGGGCGCCAGGCCAAGCACCGTGGTCGCGAACTGTCCGCAATCGTGCAAGGCAGCATGGTACTCGGCCTGCGCCTGGTGTATGGCGGCCCGGGTCAGCCAGGCTTGCGCGTCGTGCGGCCGTTGGCGCAGCACCTGGTCGAGTGCGGCCAAGGCGCCGGCAAAGTCGTGGTTGCTCTGCAGGATCACCGCCCGCAGCAGCGTCACTTCGGGCGGGGCGCCGGGAGTCGGCCAGGGCGCCAGCGCGGCCTGCGCGCGGCCGAGATACCTTGGATCGCCCAGTGCACGGGCGCGGCCCAGATCGCCCTGTGCCACGCTCAACGCCAAGGCGAGGTTGTGCGGGTCCGCGGCCAGCGCACGGTGACGTCCACGGTCGCTGGCATCCGGCAGATGTTCCAGGACGACGCTATCGGAGGCAGGCAGGAAAGGACTGGCCTGTGCGGGGGCACAGGCCAGGAGGAAGCAGGCAAGGCCACCTTTTTTGCAAAAAAGGTGCAAAAAACTCTTGGTCAATTCGGCTCGTGTGCCGGCTGCGGGGAGTCCGACAAAGGCGGCATCACGTAGGGGAATGCCTGCAGGTAATGCGTGTCGTCGGTGTAGGCGCCGTCGGTGAAATCCAGCCCGCCGGACGGCGCGTTGGATGCACCGCCGAACAATCCCAGAGTGTAGAGCCGGCCCATCGCCACACGCAGCGTGATGTCCACCACATCGTCGCCAGGTCGCCGGCCGTTCGGGTAACCCGCATTGTCGCCGCCAATGACGCCGAGCCGGTTCTGCGCACCATAGGCGGTCGGCTTGATGCTCGTATTGAGGCGCATCTCCTCGGACGGCGTCACCATGTTCGCCGGCTGGTTCAACCCCGGCACACCTGTCAGGAACACGGCCACCAGATCCTGGCGCGGGAACTGCGTCGGCGCCGGCGTGTTGAACAGCGCCTGAATCAGCGCAGGCACGGTCGGGTTCGTCACATACTTGGCAAATTGTGCGTCGTCGGCCGGCAGGGAAGCGTTGAACTTGTCCTTGTCCGGTAACCCGATGACCAGTTCGTTGACCAGCGGATTTGCCAGGCGAGAGACCTGCTGATACGTGACCGCACCGCCAGCCCCCGTGACGCCGAGCGAGGACGTGGTCCATGCGCCGACCACGGGGTCGCCGACATTGGTCAGGCAGGCCGCAGGCAGTTCCCAAACCAGCGACGTCACGTTCTTGCCCGCCAGATCGTCCATGGCCGAGTTATTATACTGCTCGCCCACAGGATTCGCGTAATTGACCAGATCGAACGTCTCGCCGAGGTTGACGACGAACGGGTCCTTGCGCTGGCCCACGAACACGCGACCGTGGCCGGTACAGCCCGGGATTTGCAGTGTGTAGGTGAAGCCGGCCGCGTACTCGGCGTAATTCGGTATCGACTTGTCGCCGATGTTGTCCGCCGGCTTGGCGAGCATGCTGTTGCCATTCATGTTGGTGAGCAGCGTCTCGGTGGCAGCACCCGAGCTGCTGTAAGTGACCAGGGACACTGTGTAGGTTTCAATCCTGTTCAGCGCCTTGTGGTTGCCGGTGCTGATCTGGCCGTCGTTGATCAGCGGGATAGCCACTTTGACGCCGCCCACGTCGAGCGAGAGACCTTTCGTCATGTCCTTGAAGCGAAAACGGAATGTGTAAGTCGGCTTGCCGGTGCCGTTCGAATCGACGTTCATGTCGTAGTAGCCGTTCGTCTCCATCTGATAAAAATTCGGTCCGCCGCCGGGATCCTGTAACGGAACATAATCTGCAATCATCGTTACAAAACTTCCGTGGCCTGGCTCGTAGCTGCGGAACAGGTAGAAGTCGGAGGCATCGAGCCGAGGCATGCCTGCGATCATCGGCGCTTCACGATGGCTGGAGGCCATGGCAGGCAGGGTGGAAGCCGTCAGCGCAAGCGCCGACGCAGCAAGCAGGATGCGTTTCATCGAAATCTCCCAGCGGGGCAGCGTGCGCATCGAACGATGGCCGCGCTGTCATCCAACCCCAATCGGAGGGGCGGGCCCGTTTGGATGCAGATTTCTTAATCTTTCGACGAAGCAATGTTCACGATTATGTGATTGGCTTTGCGTTCAGAATGCCTGCGTCACCATGAACCGTGCCGACAGAGGCTCCAGAGGGTGGAACTGCAGATCCTGGCGCTCGTCGGTTACGCCGCCCGCCGGCTCGCCGGGCAAACGGGTGGGGTAGTCGTAATCGAACGCGTCGGCGCGCTGGTCGAACAGGTTGTATACGCTGAGCTGGACCCGCGTCCCTGGTCTGATCTTGTAGCCGACATCGACATTGACCTCACTGTAGCCATGTCCGCGCACAACATTGTCGGGGTTCAACGGGTAAGAGCCGAGGATGCGCAGCTGCAGGCCGCCATACCATGGACCTGCATTGTCGAGCAGAACGCCGGCCGACCCGATGAAGTCAGGCGCGTTGGCGATGTACAGTCCGTTCAGGCCGTAGGATGCAGGGTTCCCGGTGCGGAACCGGGCCTTGGTCGCGGCCAGATCGGTGTTCAGTTCGATCCAGGGGAACGGCCGATACTGCGCCGACGCCTCGATGCCGCGGCGCTTGCTCGGCGCCTGAGCCTGGTCCATGCCCATGTCCTGGTCGTAGACGAGTTCGGAGGCGAACTCGATCTGAAACAGCGCCAGTTGCACGTCGAGGCCGCGCACCGGCGTGCTGCGAAGGCCGAGCTCCTCGCCGTCCGCTTTGGCCATGAATGGCGTGTGGTGGGACAGACCCGGAATGCCCTCCAGCGGCAGCGTCTGGAACACGCCGCGTACATCGTCGGAGTGAAAGCCGCGGCCGGCGCTGAGATAGAACTCGGTGTGGCGCCAGGGTCCCAGGACCAGGCTGCCCTTGGGCTGGAACAGCGCCTGCGAGCCTACGCCCTTGAACCCGGTTGTCAGGCTACGGTCGGTGCCGTTGTAGAATTCCTGGCGCACCCCCAGCACCGTCCGCAGCCAAGGCGCCCAATGCGTGGTGGCTTCGGCGAACACGCCAGTGTCGCCGAGCTGCACGGAATCGGCATTGCACGCAAACCGGCCCACCGAATAGAGGCCCGACCCGTTTTCACAATAATCGAGCACGCGGCGCTGCACCGTATGCCGCTTGTCGGTGTAGGCGTCGTCGTGGCGCCCCTGTACGCCGAGGACGAAGTCGTTCGCGATCGATGCCAGGTCGAGATGATAGGTGAAGGTCGCGGCGCCGCCGACCGTCGTACGGTCCTCGTTCTGCTCCTCCTGGTCGCCGTTGACCGGATCGAACAGGAAATGCGTGAAATCGTTCCATAGCACCTGCAGGCTATGGATGCCGTAGCCGCTCACTTGAAGCTTCCAGTCCTCGCCCGTGATGGCGTAGTGGCCAGACATACTCTCTCGCTCGGAGAACTGACCGTCCGTCGGGTCCAGCGTGCCGAAGCGGGAGATCAGTCCTTCATCCACGGCCCGCTCCGGCTGATCGGTGGTGAAGCGCCCCTGGCCCTTGTAATACATAGCCGTCAGGCTGAACCCGTCCGCATCATCGCCGTGCGCGTACCGGGCCAGGCCCGCAATCTTGCGGAAATTGTTTGGCGGGTTGAACGGGCCGTCGAGGTGGCTGATTTCCGCCGCACCGGACAACCGGTCGCCGCCGGCCAGGCGCACCGTGCCGGTTGCCGCCAGCCGTTCGTCACCGACGGTGCCGACGCTGGCGATCACCTGGTCCGGCAACGCGTCGGCCAGGTGCAGATGTTCGGACGCCACAGCGCCGAAATCGCCCATCGCCGCGTAGTACGTGCCCTTCGTATAATCCAAGCCCTGGAACGTCTCCGGAATCAGAAAATTGAGGTCACTATAGCCCTGGCCATGCGTGTTGGTCGGGCGATTGATCGGCATGTCGTCGACGAAATTCGCCAGATCGGTGCCGTGGTCCAGGTTGAAGCCGCGCGCGAGGTACTGCGGCGCCTTGCCCTCGCCGGAATGGATGGACACGACCAGGCCGGGTATCGTTTCCAGCAATTGGCCCACCCGATAGACAGGCCGAAGCTGCAGTTCCTTCCTGGTGATCGAACCCTGGCTTGCCGTGCTGGCCCTGCCAAGCAGGTTGAGCCGCGACGCTGTCACCAGGATCTGCTCAATGGCGGTTCTGGCAGCAGATGCCGGGGCTGGAAGCTCCTCGGCGGAGGACGGCCAACCCATGACTGCGCACAACACTCCAGCAAACGACGCTGCAAGCTTGCTGGACCGCATCAAACTCCACACCCTGCCCAGACCTGGATACGATCGCGCCGGCCCTTCGGATGCACATGCTGTGGGTTGTAACAGCTCTGGCTCGGGTCTGCTACCGGCGTCGCCCGCCCTTACAGACAGGTGAGGAGATGCTGCCCTCACTAGGGAAGCACTTCCTAAACCGGCCGAGCCCTGGTCGACCCGTCCGAGTTCATGCTGTCGGTGATGACGTCTCGGACGCGGAACGTGAAAGCATCGTCGCGGAGTGGCAGGAATTCCGGCTCACCTTCAGCCGACAGATGTTCGTGGTGGCCTATCCGCGCGAGACCCAGGAGATGGTCTTCGACGCCCATAACCGCGCCTTTGCCGTCTTCGGCGGGGGGCCTCGGCGCATGGTCTACGACAACCTCAAAGCGGTCGTGGAGACGATCTCCACCGGCTAGGAGGGGCAGTTCAACCGGCGCTTCACGATAAGCTCTCTCGCAGCGGGACAAGACCGCCGAAGCCGGTCGTAAAAAGGCCAGTCATATAGCGGCGATGCGGCCGCATTCAGTGGTGACCCATCGTCCAACGAGCCAAATGGATTCTTCTCAGAAGGCGTCAAAGGAGTGGATCAGGCCAAGCGACCACCTGCATTCCGATTTCGGAAAAAAGCGCCTCGCGCCTTGATGCAGTAACATCGGCAGGTCTTAGGTCGGACGGAGGCAGGCTCTTCGACGTCGCCGGTTGGCCGGTCAGTTCAAGAAGCAGCTCAAAGCCAGGTTGCGTGTACAAATTGAGCAGTCGAGCCGTCTCGCTCCGTATCCGAAAAGCATGGACCGTCCCACGCGGCACAAATACCAGTGAACCGGGGCGAATCACCGCACGGATATCGCCTGCTATGAACTCGGCCTCTCCGTCCAAGAGATAGAATGCCTCGTCGGCAAAGCGATGCAGATGTGGCGGAGCACCGGAGCCTTTGGGGCAGAGTTCCTCCAGCAAGGTGTAACTGCCACCCGTGTCAGAACCGTCAGCCAGGATCGACCAAAGGATGCTGTTGCTCCAGTAGGCTCGCGCCGTCTTGGCGTGGGAGGCGAATGGAGCCGCCTTCGCGCCGATCAAAGGCGACGTCACCATGTTTTCGCGCTTCGGCGGGTCTGCGAACGGCATCCCATGAACGGATATCTGGCCATAATCGGCGCCGAGTTTTTCGACCAACTCACGAGGAGGAAGAGCGAAGTCGGCACTGGTGGGTGGCTCGTTCCGCAACGCCGGTACGCCAAGGCCCGCGACCATGAACTCGAAGCCGGACGGTAGGTAGAAGTTCAGGAAACGACATCCTGGGGCCGCCATGAAGGCGTGCTCTGTGTAGCGGGGGACGGCGACGAAAGACCCGGCTTCCGCATCGATCGTTTGACCACCTGCGTGAAAGGTGCAGTGACCTTCAATCAGGTAGAGCCCCTCGTCTTGCGGATGGGTGTGCGTGACCGGACCGCCTTCTTCAGCACCGTTGATCTCGTCAACAAAGCACAAGACTCCGCCCGTTTTATGACCGGTGGCGAGCAGTCGCCAAAGCAGCCCGATCTGCCAGAAGCGAGCCGCGTCGTCTGCGGTCTCTACGAACGGCTTAGCCGGTAGCGCACTGGCGCAGGACACCATGGATATACTCCATAAGACGAGGTCAAGAGTTGGCTACCAGTGCTCTTATGGAGGAAAGTCTCACGACGGAGAGTGTCTGTAAACCTGCCTGTCAAGTTGCCGAAGGACGTAGGCCGACTACCCTCCGGCCGATCCGACCAGTTTCTTTTGGCACGGCCGCCACCTGCTCTGACATGGCATCTCGGAGCCAAGGACAGCGTGATGGCTGACAACTTTGCAGTCGCATTTGCTGCGCAAATAGGACCCAAGGACATCTTGAGATGGTGCCGGACTGCAGGCCGAGAGCGTCAAGGCCATTGGCACACCGCACCGAAACCCGCAACGATACTATAAGCCGCTTTGCAGCATAGATAACAGTGGCAATCTTCTCAAGCTGTAAACAGGAATCGTTGTGTGCCCATCTATGTCGGTCTCCCCGAACTAAATATCAGCGCGTCGAGATCGCCGCATCATCGCTGCATTTGGATGACCTTCTCCATTGGTGGCATACTGTGATTCAGGTGGGACATGATCCAGAGCGAGCCCGCAATCAGGAGAAAGACGATGAGTATCCCAAACGCGAGTGCCATGACGTTGTTTGTACTATCTGGACCGCTCGATATATGGAGAAAGAACACAAGGTGGACCCCCATTTGCGCCACCGCGAGCACGCTCAATGCCACCGGTATGCTCGGAGTCCATACCAAGGATGTTCGCGAGACGTAGAACGAGGTGACAGTCAGCAGGCTGGCCAAAGCTAGGCCGATGACGTAGCTCTTTGGACCATCTGAGAACTCTCCGCGCAGCTGGTCACCGGGTGCCCGGTCCGTTTCATGACAATCACTCAATCGTTCTAAGTCACTCATTATGTAATCCCGATCAAGTATACCACCGTGAACAAAGCGACCCAGACGATGTCCAGAGCGTGCCAGAAAAGGGTAAAACAGAGGATGCGACGCAGGACGTCCGCACGATAGCCCTTGGCAAAAACCTGCGCCGTCATCGTCAGTAGCCAGAGCAGGCCCACCGTAACGTGGAGGCCATGACAACCAACTAACGTAAAGAACGCGCTTAAGAAGGCACTCCGTTCAGGACCTGCACCTTGTTTGACAAGGCCCGCAAACTCATGGATTTCGAGGCCAATAAATGTGGCTCCCAGGATGAACGTGATGCCCATTGCGCCATAGAACCAGCTGTCCCGGTGACGTTCCGCTCCGATTGATGCCAAACCGCAGGTGAAGCTCGATGCAAGCAGGCATGATGTCTCGATAGCGGTGTTGTCGATGTCGAAAATCTGGCGGCCGGTCGGCCCTCCCGCAGTGGCGCTCGACAGAACAGCGTATGTTGCGAAAAACGCAGCAAACATGATGATATCGCTGAGCAGGAAAATCCAGAAACCGTAGCCGGTGATGATCCGCTTGGATGCCAACCCTCGGCTCGCATGCTCAGCATTGTACTGACGTTTGTGCCTTTGCTGATGGCCGAGCTGATAAGGATCGATCCCTGTTGCCGTCCTAGCGTCGCTCATTCTGCGGCCTGGGTCTGCATGCGGGTTAGTGCCTCCATGCGGGCGCGTCGATTAGCACGGTCAATACGACCCACCTCCTCAGCGGAGATGATGTCTTCCACCCTGTCACGCCAGGCGAAAGCCACGAAAGTTGCCGCCGCACCAAGGGTTGAGACAGCGGCTAGCCACCAAATGTGCCAGATTAGCGCGAACCCTAGAAACGTTGCAAAGAATGCACAGACGAAGCCCGTAGGAGAGTTTCGCGGCACCTCGACCTCCTCATATCTTGGCTCGTTATCGAGGTGCATCTGCTTTCGGGCGCACTCCTTCACCCCCCAATATGGCTCTTCACCTTCGATGTTTGGCAGCACGGCGAAATTGAATGCCGGAGGCGGAGAGGAAGTGGCCCACTCTAAAGAGCGGCCGTCCCACGGATCACCAGACTGATCACGTAACGCGACCCGCTGACGGATGCTGACGTAAAGCTGCGCAACCATCAGGAGGATCCCGGCCAGGATTATCAGCGCACCGACTGCGGCAAGCAAGAGCCACGGATGCCACGCAGGAACGTCGTAATGTTGCATCCGTCGGGTCATTCCCATGAGACCTACGACGTAGAGAGGAACAAACGCGACGTAGAAGCCGACGAACCAGCACCAAAACGATGCTTTGCCGAGACCCTCATGCAGGCGAAAACCAAAGGCCTTTGGAAACCAGTAATTATAGCCGGCGAACGCCCCAAAGAGCACCCCGCCTATGACGACGTTGTGGAAATGGGCGACAAGGAAAAGGCTGTTATGCAGGACGAAGTCTGCTGGCGGAACGGCCAGCAAGACCCCTGTCATCCCCCCAACGACGAACGTCACCATAAATCCAAGCGCGAACAGCATTGGTGTGGAGTAGACCACGCGACCGCCATACATGGTGAACAGCCAGTTGAAAACCTTGACGCCCGTTGGAACCGCTATGATCATCGACATGATACCAAAAATGGCGTTCACGTCAGCGCCGGCGCCCATCGTGAAAAAGTGGTGCAACCATACAGTGAAGGCGAGGACGAATATCACCATCGTCGCCATAACCATGGAACGGTAACCAAACAGCGGCTTGCGCGAGAATGTGGACACGACCTCAGAGAAGATGCCGAAGGCTGGCAGAATAAGGATATATACTTCCGGGTGCCCCCATGCCCAAATGAGGTTCATGAACATCATCACGTTCCCGCCGCCATCGTTTGTAAAGAAGTGGAAGTCGAGATAACGATCAAGGATCAGCATCGCTAAGGTCGCGGTGAGGATCGGAAAGGCGCCCACGATCAGCAGGCTCGAAGCTAGAGTTGTCCAGCAAAACATCGGCATCCGCATGTAGGTCATGCCAGGAGCGTGAACCTTCAACACGGTTGTCACGAAATTGACGCCGGTCATAAGCGTCCCGACACCGGAGATTTGGAGGGCCCACAGGTAGTAGTCGGGGCCGACGCCCGGCGAATAGGTCAGTTCAGATAATGGCGGATACGGGAGCCATCCAGTACGGGAGAATTCACCCACTACCAGAGATATGTTGACGAGCAGCGCGCCCGTCGCCGTGAGCCAAAAGCTCACGGAGTTCAAGGTCGGGAACGCGACGTCACGGGCTCCCAGTTGCAACGGAACGACGAAGTTCATCATCCCGATCATGAATGGCATCGCCACGAAGAAGATCATGAGCGTGCCGTGCGCGGAAAATACTTGATCGTAGTGCTCAGGCGGTAAGTAACCCGGCGCCTTGAAAGCGAGTGCCTGCTGTGAGCGCATCAGGATGGCGTCACTGAAGCCTCGCAGCAACATCACCAAAGCCAGCACCGTATACATGATACCAACGCGCTTGTGGTCTACGCTGGTAATCCACTCACGCCATAGATAGGGTAACCAGCCTTTTACCACGATCAAGCCAAGCACGCAGGCCAGCACTAATCCGACCACGCCTCCGGCCGCGAGTGGGATGGGTTGGTCGAACGGGATAGCCGTCCAGGTGAGCCTGCCGAACATCTTACCTTCCATGCCGGGTCAAGTTGATGACGCTCGGTCCCGCAACGGGAGGCGGTCCGGGAGCAGGAGCTATCTGCCGAGTGACGATTCTATCGTAGATCGCCGGATCGGCATCACCGTACGTAAATGGCGCCACATTGCTGCTAGGCCGCTCGAGACTGCCGTAGCTTGCCTCATCGAGTTTTGGTCCCTGATTGCGCGTGGCATTGACCCAACGCTCGAATTGGTCGGCGGGCATCGCGTGCACCTCAAAGTGCATGTCCGAAAATCCATCTCCGCTGAAATGCGCGGAAAGGCCCCTAAACGCTCCCGGCCTGTCTGCCAACAGGTTGAGCTTCGATGACATGCCGTTCATCGTGTAGATCATGCTGCCAAGCTGGGGAACGAAAAATGTGTTCATCACGCTTGCGGATGTCAGCGAAAAACTGACGGGAACGCCCGCTGGAAGTATCAGTCGATTGACGCTGGCAACCCGCTGATCAGGATAGATAAACAACCACTTCCAATCGAGAGAAACAGCTTCGATCTGCAAGGGGGGCGATTTTGAGGTAAGTGGTTTCGCGGGGTCGAGATCGTGAGAGGCAACCCACGTAACGCCGCCAAGCAGCATGACGGTCAGCAGGGGTATGCCCCAAGTGACCAGTTCGATGCGACCCGAGTAAGCCCAATGCGGGAGGTATCGTGCACGCTGGTTCGATGCCCGAAACCACCATGCGAAAGCTAGCGTGGCAGCTATGGTCGGCGCAACGATGGTGAGCATGATCGCCAGTGAGTCAAGGAGAATTGTTCTTTCAGCGATCCCGACCGGACCTTGCGGGTCCAAGACAGCTGGCTGACACCCTGCCAAAGGCATGAAAGTTGCCAGTATGGGCCACCGGTGACTGCGACACGCAAGGAAACAACGCCGATCTTTAAGTGAGAAGGAATTCATCGTGCTGAAACGCTGTAGGGATGCGACGAGGCAAACGGATCCGACAAGAACGCGAAGACGTCACCGGAGTGCAGTCCGAAAGCAAGCAAGAGAAATCCTCCGGCAAGCGAGAAATTCTTCAAAAAGTCCCAAAATAGGTTACGTGCTTCGCTCTGTCCCTGGCGCCAGAAGTCTCCCGGTTTCCACCAGCGCTTCCATAACAGAGCAGTCACACCGCAATAGCCTGCCAGGATGAATGCCGCGAGGCGATCGGAATAGCCGGTCAAGATGCAGATCGGCATGAAGATTTCGACGCATAAGCCAGTGATAATCAGAGCGGCTGCGGCTCCTCTTGGCGGTATGGTTTCTTGCGCCTGGCTCAAGGCGCCGCTGAAGTTCAGCAGCTTGTCGAGAGCGCTGAACGGCAAGAAAAGGACAACCAACAGGTAACGCACCGCAAGTGCGATTGCGAAACTCATGCACCTAGTCTTTCCCGAATGTGCTCAGCCGTGCGTAGCGCGTTGGCGATTATCGTTAGTGTAGGATTTACCGCCCCGATCGACGGGAAGAAACTTGCGTCCGTGACATATAGGTTATCAAGTTCATGCGCTTTGCAATCAAGGTCGAGCACACTGTCGTCAGGATTGCTGCCGAAACGGCAGGTTCCTGCCTGGTGCGCAGTTCCGCCGATCGGAATATTCTTTCCGAAGTAAAGCCTTCTGTCCAAGAGTATCGACTTCATGCCGCAGCGATCTAGATAGTGTTCCAGCTTCTTGCGAAGGCGATGATGTGCTTCCGTGTTGGTTTCCGTCACCTCCAGGATCACTTTGTCGCCCTTGTATGATATCCTGTTTTCAGACCGCGGGAGGTCCTCGCTCGATAACCAGAAGTCCATTGAATGACGCGCCATCTCACTAAACGGCATGTCAGGGAACATCTGCAGCCAATGCGGCAAGGCCTCCCCCTTGATCTGTTCGGCGTCGGACGATGCGCACATTTGTATAAGGCCGAGAGGGAAATCCCAGTCGTCACAACCAAAATAGAAGTCGCTGATGGCCATCGTTTTTTGGAAGACCGTGTCGTTGGTATGACGCATCATACCCATCAACACCGACTGGTTGTGCCGCATGTAATTCCTGCCGACCTGCCCAGATCGGTTTGCGAGACCGTCTGGATGAGAATCACAGCGCGAGCGCAGGAGGAGCAAGGCCGACGAAAGTGCGCCGCAAGCGACAACCACTATGTCGGCTGAATACCGCTCCGGCTGACCGTCGCGCAGCACATGTACGCCGGTAACGGTGCGACCAGCATTGTCCGTCTCCAACCGCTCGACGTAGGCGTTCGTCAAGAGTTTGAGGTTGGGATTAGCTGCAAGTGCGGGGTCCACGCACATGACCTGGGCGTCCGCTTTGCCGTTCAGAAGGCAGGGGAAACCGTCAAACGCATTGCATCGGATGCAGGTACTGGTGGGCGTTACGCGCCCGTCTTTCTCGTCCAGCAAGATACCGAGAGGCAAGTGAAACGGATGAAGCCCGTTCTCAGAAAGCCGGTCTGAAAGGAACTGAACCTTAGGCTCGTGCGAAACTGGCGCAAAGGGATAAGGGCCGCTCGCCGGCGGTTCACCTGGATCTTCGCCACGCTGTCCATGAACATGAAACAGCTTCTCCGCTTCAGTGTAGAAAGGCTCAAACACGCCGTACGAAAGTGGCCAGGCAGGAGAAACTCCGTCTTTGTGGGCGACCTTACAGAAGTCCTGCTCGCGCATTCGGAATAATGCAGCGCCATATACCTTCGAGTTGCCACCGACATAGTAGTGCAAGCCAGGATGGAAACTACTGCCGTCGCGGCCGTACCAGGTCTCGTTGACCTGATAGGTACCATTGACGAACACAGTCCTACTGTCCCAGTTGGCCCGGCTTCGTGGCAGATAGTCGCCACGTTCCAGCAAAAGAATGCGTTTGCCGGTAGGTGCCAGGCGATGCGCGAGAGATGCCCCGCCCGGCCCACTGCCAATCACGATCAGGTCGAAGTGGTCCATATGTCATCGTCGCCATGAACGGGTCCAGGTCTGACCAACACTATCGTCGCGTGCTTGGTTGGTATCGACCTGTCCAGGTTAGAGACTTACATGCCGCAACTTACTTGTGGGAAGACACCTTCCCAAAGAAACGTTCCTCATTGTAAGCGGGACGGGGTAGCTGGCTTCCTGTAAACAGACCCGGGTTCAGGTTTTCCGCCACTTCGGGCGATGCCCGGAAATACGCTTCCTGACACACCTTATCAACGACAGCCTCAAGAAGAGCCGTAAGTGCGGCTGTGCCACGAGCTCCCATCGCGTTGAACGAGCCCAGCTTAGTCTGTTATTCTGGACCCACCCTGTTGATTGTCAGAGCAGCGGCTACCAGTGCCAAGTGGGAGAAGGCCTGTGGAAAATTGCCAGCCTGCCGTCGATCGCGTGGACTGTATTCCTCCGAGAGCAATCCAACGTCGTTGGCCAGCGCCGTCAGCTGTTGAAACAGGGCACGCGCTTCCTCGTGCCGTCCTTGCAAAGCGTAAGCCTGAGCAAGCCAGAATGAGCAAGGAAGAAAGGCTCCCTCACCTGCGGGAAGGCCGTCCACACCCCCGTCTGTCTTGTAGCGCAACACGAAGCCGTCCTCGACGAGATCACTTTCGATGGCCTCGATCGTTTTGCTTACCCGAGGATCATCCGCCGGAAGAAACCCTACTTGCGGCATGAGCAAGAGGCTCGCGTCTAGATTGGCTGAGCCGAAACTTTGCGTGAAAACACCGCGGGCCTTATCAACGCCCTTGTCGCAGATTTCCTCGTGGATATGGTCGCGGAGCGCGCGCCACTTCTCTAGCGGAGCCGATACCTTCAAGGTTTCGGCGTCCTTGATGGAGCGGTCCAATGCCACCCATGCCATCATTTTGGAATGGGTGAACTGGCGCCGGCCGCCTCGGACCTCCCAAATGCCGTCGTCCGGCTGGTCCCAGATCGTCGCAAGGTAATCGATGAAATGCGCCTGCATGGGCCAGGTTACATGGGACGCCGATAACCCGTTCTGTCGCCCTACATGCATCGCGTGAGCCATTTCGCCGTAGACATCCAACTGCAACTGCTCCGACGCTGCGTTGCCGATCCTCACCGGCGAAGCGCCCTCGTAGCCTGGCAGCCATCCCGCGGTCCATTCGAGCAGCCTTCGCTCGCCCCCGATGCCATACATGATTTGCAGCTCTTCAGGGCTGCCCGCCACCGCACGATGAAGCCAGTCATGCCAGGCCTGCGCCTCTTCGTAATAACCACCCCCCATGAGTGCGGTCAGGGTCAGCGTAGCATCCCGCAACCAGCAGTAACGGTAGTCCCAATTGCGCGGACCGCCGAACTGTTCAGGCAGGGAGGTGGTCAGAGCGGCAACAATGCCGCCGGTGGGGGCATAGGTTAGCGCTTTCAGCGTCAACAGCGACCGGAGCACTGCCGCCTGCCAATCGCCCTTGTATTGGCACTTGCCGGCCCAGGCGCTCCAATAGGCTTCGGTGTCGGCCAGCGCCTCACCGGCATCAAACGCGCTCGGCGTTCCCAAATGCGACTGGCCCCAGGTGAGCACGAAGTCGACACTTTCGCCGTCTGCTACCGTGAACTCGGCGATTGTAGACCTGTCTCGTCCCATGAGGGGAACATCTGTCCGCAACACAGCCAAATTCGGACCCACAATGGCACTAATGCCACCTCCACTGTCCAGTCTGGTTACCCAGGGCATTGATGAACCATAGTCAAACCGCAGCACCAGCTCCATGCGCATTGCCAGGCGTCCACGCTTCCCCGTGACGCGGCGCACTATTGACGAATGGTCGCGACCCACCGGCATGAAGTCGGTAATGACGACGGTCCCCTCGTCGTTGGAGGACTCAGTCTCCAGTATCATCGTGTCGCCTCGATAGCTACGACGGACAGTTGCCGTGTGGTCGACGGGGGCTACAAGCCATCGACCGTGTTGTGAGTCACCGAGGAGTGCCGCGAAACACGCGTCGCTGTCGAAACGCGGCCAGCAGAGCCAATCGATCGAACCGTTACAACCGACGAGGGCGCCCGTTGTGCAGTCGCCTATCAGAGCGTAATCTTCGATGCGTTGTGGCTTATCGCCCTTCTGCGTCGGTTCACCGTTGGCGGTCATATGCATCACTCTCTGTCTGTCTGACACGTTGCCGAAGCTGCGAGCTCGTGCTCACGATGTCGTACGGAGCGGCGAGGCTGTGTTATGTCCGATTTCACGGGCCGATTGCTGCAGCCCTGCGACGCCGGTGTCCATCAGCCGGGAACCGCGTGTGCGGAAGAGCCAAGCGGATAGCCATTGGAGCGTCACCAGCGCGCGATTGCCCAGTCCGTTCAGCAGAACAAGGTGCACTCCGGCCCAGAGAAGCCAAGCTGGCCTTCCGGTAAGTTTCGCATGAGGCAAGCTCGCCACAGCGGCAGACCGGCCGATGATGGCGAGGCTACCCTGGTCGTCGTAGTGGAACTTCTTGGGTGCTGCTGAGCCAGTCAAACGTGCAGAGATGACCTTCGCAACAAATGCTCCGGCCTGCTTCGCGACTGGAGCGACGCCGGGCAACGGCCTTCCGTCTGCGCCGGCAAGGCTTGCCACATCACCGATTGCAAAGATTTCCGGATTCCCCGGAATTGACAAGTCAGGCTCGACGAGTACTCCGCCATTTTTGCTGCAAGGAGAGTCAAGCCATTTCGCGGCCGGGGTCGCCGCTACGCCCGCGCACCAGAACACGTTTGCACTACGAATTCGGTCATCTCCAGCCACCACGCCATCCTCGTCGACCTCGGACACATGCACGCCCGTACGAACCTCTACTCCCATCAGCTCGAGTTGGCGCCGAGCATAGCGACCAAGCTTTTCTGGAAAGCCGCCCAATATGGTCGGACCTCCTTCGAACAGCAGTACGCGCGCGGTGTTTGTGTCGATGCGCCTGAACTCGCGACGTAGCGTATCGCGGGCTAGAATGCGTATGGATCCGGCAAGCTCGACGCCGCTCGCGCCGCCGCCAACAATCACGAAGGTCAGCAGCCGAGCAACCTCGTCGGCATCATCCGCCTTGTTCTCGGCCCACTCGAATGCCCCGAGAAGACGCATTCGAATGGTCTCTGCGTCATAAAGGCTTTTCAGGCCGATGGAATGTTTTGCCCAGTCGTCGTGGCCGAACCAGCTCGAGGCCGAACCTGTGGCGAGAACGAGATGATCGTACCTTATTTCGCCGACGTTAGCGACCCTGACTTTGCGGCTCAGCTTGTCGATGCCATCGACCTCACCGAGTATGACCTCGGCGTTGTGTTGGCGGGCGAGAAGTTCGCGGATCGGCGCCCCGATGTTCGAGGGGTCCAAGGCGGCCGTTGCAACCTGATAGAGCAATGGTTGAAAAAGGTGATGGTTGTTGCGGTCAATTATCACAATGTCAGCCGGCGCATGCGCCAGCGACTTGGCTACACTCATTCCGCCAAAACCCGCCCCAACGACTACGACTTTCGGCCGTTTCGGTAAGGCCACCTATTTGCTCGCCTTTTGCTGCGATCCAGCTTCGTGCCCGACCGGCAGCCAGCTTCTGCCATCGCGTGCGAGGAGTGCATCAGCCGCTTCCGGTCCTTGACTGCCTGCGGCGTAACTGTGTAGCTGGGCCTGATTGCCGCTCCACGCATCCAATAGTGGCTGAACGGCCCGCCAACTCGCCTCGATAGCGTCGGCGCGCTGAAACAACGTCCCGTCTCCCATCATGCAGTCGTAAAGCAGCGTCTCGTAACCGACAGCGGGCTTTTCCTGAAAGAAGTCCTTGTAGTGCAGGGCACTCTGAACTTGCCCGAGTCGCATTTCAGGCCCTGGAACCTTCGCGTCAAACTGCGTGACCACCCCCTGTTCGGGATCGATGAGAAGGCGCACGACGTTAGGCGTCAGCTGGTCCACAGGCGTATCTCGAAACATGTTATAGGGTGCCGGCCTGTGATGGATGGAAATCTCGGTCTTGCGTCCGGCCATGTGCTTGCCGGTTCGGATGTAGAACGGCACGCCGGCCCATCGCCAATTGTCAATCAGCAGCTTCAACGCGACATAGGTCTCGGTCCGACTATCCGGTGCCACGTCCGGCTCTTGCCGATAAGCAGAAACATCGTGGCCCAGGGACGTACCCGCCTCATACTGCGCACGCACAGCCTGGTTGGGATCCAAAGGCTGGATCGCCGACAGCAGCTTGGCCTTCTCACTTCTAACATCATCCGCATCGAAGGAATTCGGCGGCTCCATTGCAACCATGCACAGCAGCGTGAACAGGTGGTTGGGTACCATGTCGCGCAGAGCGCCTGTTCCTTCATAAAAGGAGCCGCGACCCTCCACACCGACCGTCTCCGATGCCGTAATCTGCACGTGATCAATGTATTCGCGCCGCCAGGTCGGCTCAAACATGCCGTTCGCAAACCGCAGAGCCATAATGCTCTGAACTGTTTCCTTCCCAAGAAAGTGGTCTATGCGGTAATATTGGCTCTCGTCACCATGCTTCAGGATGCAGGCGTTAAGTGCCTGTGCCGAAGCAAGGTCAGACCCGAAGGGCTTTTCGATAATGACATTTCGGAATTTTCCATCCTCCTGTCGCAGTAAACCTGACTTGCCAAGCCCCTCTATGATGACCGCAAAGAAGCGGGAAGGGACGGCAAGATAGAAGATGGCATTGCCGTTGCCAATCGCCTTCCGAATGTCTGTGAACGTATCGTCTTTGGTGAAATCGCCCTGGATATGGTTCAGGCGTTGCGATAGCCATTGCCAGGCGGCTTCATCTAGTTCAGGAGTGTAGGATTCTGAGGTCGGGTCTGTAGTGAACGACCGAAGCATATGGTCGAGCGATCCCTTCCATGACTCGGTTGTGTTCTGGCCCCTATCCACGCCGAAAACCGAAAAGTCGTTCGAAAGTAATTTGCTGCTGGCCAGATTGTACAGCGCAGGAATAAGAAGTCGTTTTGTCAGATCGCCATCTGCCCCGAAAATCACGAGAGTGCACGCGTTCGCGGCGGTTGAACCCGCGCGCGTTCCGACATCCGCGCCTGATTGACCCTTAGGCGAAGCGTTTTCGATTGTCGTTCCCTGGTCCATCGTGTTCTCCTAAGAACTCCCGGCTGATGCAGCAGATCAATCAACGCTATGGTCGTGACTTTAGACCCACGTTGATTATCCTGGCGCATCGCGTCGTGGCGTTGGAAGATCGCAAGATCTGCGTGCAAAGTCTTGTAAGAATCAGACGAAGATTGCGAGATCAGGACCTTCTGTAGGAGGTCAACTGCATGTCAGGCCTTATCTTACGAGACCGGCGGCCATGATGTCGGCTGCCCTCGCTAGGGCAAGACTTGTTGTGCCGGCTTGATCCGTAGTCGAGGGACCGAAGCCTTGCACCACGATGCGCATCGGTTCGAGGTATTCAGGTTTTTCCCTGTATTTAAGAGCGGCGAAACCGGTAAGCGTAACTCGCCCGTTCGGAGTCCTGTCGAGTTCCCGTAAGGAAATTACGACATCAACATCTGGCGGCACTCCGAGAACGCTTCCGCCCGAAAGCACGTTGGAGGCGGGCAGGCGCTGGGCAAGATCCTCGGCCATGACCCGTTGTAGCATCGGCTTCAGCGGTTCGCTCCACCAGTCGTTCTCAGCGACGACGACACGGCCGTGATCCGTGAAGCGCACGATCTCCTCCCGTTCGAGGTAACGCGGGATGTCGGCAACGCGTACGACGATGACGGAGGGAGCCGCGCTGCGTGCTGTGCCCCCAACAGGCTCGAGTGTGTAAAGCGCAGGGCTCGGGCTGGCGCAGCCTGCCAAAGTCATCCCAAGCATCATGCAGGCAATACGGAAGACCACGCGCTACTCCACCGCGCGCGCGGTGCGGCCGCGGATGAGCGCTTCGGGATGCCTGGACAGCAAATCCGCAACCATCCGGACTGATTCCGCGGTGTCCGAAACTTGCGTAAGTACTTGATCGAGGTCGCGCGCGAACTTGCTGTTCCCCGCCGAGCCTGCCGAAACAGAGCCCGTAAGCGCCTTGACTTGCGTGAGAGCATCCTGCAGTTCCGCTGATATGGCGGGTAGCCGCTTCAAGGCTGGCGCTGCACCTGCATCGGCGTGTCTTACCAGCTGTTGCGCTGACATCAGTGCTCCGTCCAAGTGGGTGAGTGCTTGCTTCAGCTGCTGGCCATTTACGACGCCATTCACGCCTTTGAGCGCACCATTGAGGTTGAAACCGATTTGCTCGAATGGCATTCGGTCGATCTTCTTCAGCAGCCGGGTAGCAGAGGTGGTGACATCATCAAGGCCGCCACTGCTATTCTCGCTTGACGGGATGATCAGCGTGCCTTCCTCCTCGCCCAGACCGGCGGGTGTCGCGTCGGCGTCGATCTTCAACGAGAGCATTTTCTGCCCGGTGATCAGACTGCCGCCTTCCAAATGCGTCCGAAGCCCGTCTTCGACCAGGACGCGCCAGCCCTCCGGGAAATGTGGTGGTGACTTTCGCCCGGCTGGTTTCACAATGCCAAGTTGAACTGTGAACGCTACACGAACCCGTGGCTGATTTGTGTCGTTGTCGAATTGGGGTTCGACCGAGGTTACGTCGCCTATGCGCAAGCCCATGAGCATCACGGGCGCGCCAACCACGAGACCACCGACCGAGCCCGTCATGTACGTAGCCAGACTTGCCCTGCGCGGCGCCGTGCTGGACTCAGCCAAGTCGGCATCGGGATAAAGCTTGAAGCCATGCCCGTCGGAACTGGCCAATGATTGTTCCGTCGGGTTCGATGTGTCGAAAGTGATGCCACCAAGCAGCGCCGCCTTGACGCTATCAACCTGCAGCTTGATGCCTTCCGGCGCGAGCTTAACGGTGACGCCGGAGGTATTCCAGAAGCGTGAATCATCGTGCACCCATCGGTCATAGGGCGCGGAGACGAATATATCCAACGTGACACTGCCAGCGTCCCTGGCGATGTGCCAATCGATGACTTTGCCGACATCGACGTCCCGAAAGAAAACCGGGGACCCGTTGCTCAGGGCACCGAGACGCGGCGCGGTAAGCTGGAAATGGTGGCCGGGATTACCCGGCTCCAACATTGGCGGCTGCTCCATGCCGCTGAAACGCGAGCGACGCGGGCCCTCGGGTGAGCCCGGTACCATGCTCATATAGGAGCCGGAGAGTATCGTGTTCAAGCCGGTGACCTCGCCCGCGAACAGGCCTGGCTTCACGACCCAGAACTGCGCCCCCTCGGTCAGCAGCGGCTCTGCCTTGCTGATCATTCGCACATGCATGATCACCTTTCTGCGGTCAGGCGTAAGATCGAACGACTCAACGCTGCCCATCGGCATGTCGCGATACTTGACCTGGCTTTGGCCAGCCTGGAGGCCTTCGGCAGAGTTGAAGGTGACGTCGATCAGCGGCCCTCGCCGTGACAATGTCGTCCATAGCAGCCACAGACCTATGACAAGGCTGGCCATAGGGATGAGCCACACCCAGGAAAACCTACGCGGCCGTAGGGCGGCCTGAGGCCCCGGTGCTTCGCCGGGCAGTGTGTCGCTCATCGTGTCGCCTTGTCCCACATCAATCGAGGATCGAAGCTCTCGGCGGCGAACATCGTGAAGACGACAACAGCGGCAAAGGCGAGGGCGCCGCTGCCCGGGTAGATGGTGGCGGCGCCACCAAACTGCACCAGAGCCGCCAGGATAGACTCCATGAAAATGTCGATCATCGACCAGCGACCGATCGTAGCCACGACCCGGTAGAGCGACGACAATTGCCGCAGATGCGTGCTGCGGCCGCGGATCGCAACGAACAGCATGACTCCCAGACCAAGCAGCTTCAGCACCGGCACGGCCACGCTTGCGAGGAATACGATGACGGCGAGGAGAACTTGCCCGGCGCCAAGCAACTCCCAGACACCAGACAAGATTGTGCTGGGGCTACCCTGGTTTAACTTGATCACGGTCAGTACCGGAAAGGTATTAGCCGGCGCGTAAAGGATTAGCCCGGACATCGCCATTGCTGCGGTCCGGGCAAGGCTGTCAGGTTTGCGGCGATGCAGCTTGGTGCTGCATCTCGGGCAGCTCGCGGCCGCAGCCGATGGATGGCAGGCGAGCGCGCAGGTCGGGCAGGATATCGGCTCCGGTTGCAGAGTGTCGGCACGCGCAGCAGCGCCAGGCGGCAGTACCATGGGTGCTACGCGCTCGATGGCCTCCCATACAGACTGCTTGTCCAGGCTGGCATCCGTTGCGATGGTGAGGATCATGAAGCCGAACAACGCGAAGAAGCCCGCGCCGATCTGCATGTAGACCAGCGCGCCAAGCTTTGAATAGGCGACAAAGTAGCCGACGAGAAACACTTCTATCATCGACCACGGCCGCAATCTGTTGCGCCAGGCAAATGCGCCCTGCAGAAACGGGAACCCCCTGCCAAGCCGTAGCCCAACCATCGTGTAGAGCAGCAGGCCGGTGGAGACCGCTGGCGCAATGACGGTCGTGAACACGACGAGGACGGAAAGTTCCCACAGGCCGCTCTGCGCGAGGGCGATAGGCCCTGAAACCAGAAAGGCCGGGCGCCGCTGGCCGATGGCTTGCACAACGGCGATGACGGTTACTGACCCGACGGCGAGAAGAACAGCCGCGCCGAGACTGAGAGCCAGGACGATGTTCATCGGGTCAGCCGAACTGCGGCGGAGCGTGGCGTTGCAGCGCAAGCAGGCGGCGATGACGCCGTTCCGCAGCGGTGGAACGACTTGCGGCAATGCGCAGTCATGGCAGGACAGAAGAATCGGCCGGCGACCGCTCTCGCGGGCGACAAGCCCGGCATACGCGGTCCTGGAAGCCGGATGCGTTGGCACATGCATGCGAAACGGTCCCTCCACGTCAGCCGGCAGGAATGGTGATGACCGTGCCGGGACTGCTGCTTGTTTCGGCAAGCGAGAGCAGCACCGTAACGACGGAAAAAGCGAGCTTGCTGTCGAAGTCGCGGTCGTCGATCCAGAACCAGTGATCTTCATATGAAACTGCTGCGAACTCCCGTCCCGGGTTCGTCCGCGCCGAATGGATCGCTACAACTGGCCGCGGCTCCGTCTCCACGGGCACGACCGACGATCTCGTCCTTCCCTGGGCCACGTCTTCAGCGGGAACGTCTGCCTGAAAGGCAAGCTGCCCGAGCACGCCCAGCATCGGGCGTGTCAGCAGGGCCAGCTGCCGCTTTGTCGCCGGGGCGCGTCCGTAGACCACCTCCAACTCAGGGGTGAATGGCGCGATGCCCAGCAAGCGACGGACGTGTTCCTCGGTCGAAGCCATTTCCTGATCTTGCGCGGGCGCCAACGTCAGATAGACGCTCCCTGGTCCGGGCGGTGCTTTCTTTGCCTTGTCGACGACCTTGCTCTCCAACCGGATGCCGAGAAGGCCGCCGACCTGAAGTCTGCGAAGATCGTGCAGCAGCAGGAAGAAATCTGGGGATCCCGCGCCGCTACGCGCCGCCAGGCCGGTCGAGTTCCGCAAGCCTCCGATGGATTGCACCGCCAGGCGGAACAGCACATCGATCGGCAGGCCGCCTTGTGCAAGCGGCAACAATTCCGCGGGAGAGAGCGGGCGCAGGAAGTTCTCTGCATAATGGTCGCCGGTGACCGGCTGAAACGTGAAAGTCGGACTCTCCTGCAACTGCGCAGAAGCACCGCCGCTAAGATACGTGCCAGGCGGCGCGTTCGGGAAAACCTCGAAGCCACCGGTGACGCTGCGTTGCAGCTGATAGCCGGCAATCACCTGTGTCACGTCGAGGAACGTCGGCGCCTCGCCGTAGCGCAGCCGTATGACGTTCAGCAGGGTCTGCTGCCGTTCGGACTCCGACACGGCCCGGGAGTAGCCGAGTTGGTCCTCCTCCAGCTTCATGTGCCCGAGACTGAAGCAGGCGGACAGAAGCAGACACGCCATCGGCGACGCCACGGCGCGGATTTTCATGGCAGGTCTCTCAGCTCGGCCCGGCTGCATTTGGTGAAGTCGAGCAGGAAGTCGAAATGGCCGGCCTGGACGGATGCCTGGTCTTGAAAATCTGCGTTCGGGCTGTAGTAGATTTGCACGATGTGCCGCATGGCGGTATCTGCGGCGCCTGTCGTGCTGGCGTTCGCGAACAGCCTGAGCTTTCCCATCACCGCATAGATCGGCACAAGCTTGGAGGGATCCTCCAGAGAGTGCGTGAGCGCATCGGCAGGCAGAACAGACGCCTGGTCGATGAACTCGCCGAAGAGCTTCTCCCGCCGGCCGCTCTCCTGCACCCTGCGCTGCATCTCTCCCTGGTAGCGCTGCGTGAGCCACGTCGTGGAAAACGTCGCGAGCGCGCCGATTGCCGACCCGGCAAGTGCCGACAGGGCCGAGAGATAGGCGACGTTCATCCGCAGCCTCGGCAGCCAGCTGCGCGCAAGGCCGCAACGCAGGCGGGTGCGTGCGCGTGCCTCATTGCTGTGGCTCGGCCGCCACGCTGTCGAGCGCTGCGGGAACCGGCGGAGGTGCGCCACGCGGATTCGGCGCCTGGCTGGCCGCACCCGGCGCTTCCCAGCCGCCGCCCAAGGCGCGGTACAAGTTCACCACGTCGTTGGCCTGCGTCATCTCCTGCTGGACGAGCTGTTGGCGGGAGTCCTCAACGGTACGCTGCGCATCGAGCACATGGAGGTAGTCCGTCAGACCGTGCGTGTACTGGCTTGTGGCCAGATAAAGCGCATCCTCGCTTGACCGCACCACGCCTGCCAGACGGTCCAGCTCGTCACGGTCCGTACGGAAGGCCACCAGACTGTCCTCGACCTCGCGAAGGGCGTTCAGCACGGTGGCGCGGTAATGCAGCCCGGCCTCGGCGGCCTGCGCCCTGTTCAGGCGCAAATTCGCGGTCAGCTGCCCGCCCTCGAATATCGGCAAATACAGGCTGGGCCCGGCCGAGTAGAAATGGCTGGCCCAGCGCGTAAGGTAACTCGCGTCCAGCGCGCGTATGCCCAGACTACCGGTCAAAGCCACGTCCGGGTAGAAATTGGC
The DNA here is from genome assembly GCA_937873095.1 of uncultured Acetobacteraceae bacterium. GTDB lineage: Bacteria > Pseudomonadota > Alphaproteobacteria > Acetobacterales > Acetobacteraceae > BOG-908. The sequence continues at coordinate 92,073 of CALMVI010000048.1, forward strand.
AACAGCCATGCCCACGCCGGCGATGGCGGCGTGCAACTGCGCCTCCGCCTCCCGGATGTCCGGCCGGCGTCTGGCCAGCTCGGACGGCACGCCCACGCCCACGGCCGCCCCCATGCTGGGCAGCGGCGCGGGTTGCAGCAAACGCGCCTCCAGCGTGCCTGGCGGCTTGCCGATCAGCAGGTTCAGCCGGTCGATGGCCTGACGCTCCTGCTTCTCATACTCGGGCAGCTGACGCTCCAGGCTCAGTAGCTGCGTGCGCGCCTGATCCACGTCCAGGTCCGACGACAGCCTGGTCGCCCGTCGGTTCTGCGTCAGCGCAAGCGACTCCTGCGCCGAGCGGATGTTGTCCTCCTGGCTGGCCCGCAAGGCCTGGGCGCCGCGCAACTGCACGTACGCCTGCCCCACTTCGCTCTCGAGGCTGGTCAGCGCGTCGTTGGCGGCTTCGGCCTGCGCCTGCGAAAGCGCGCGCGCCTGCTCGACGGAGCGGCGCACCCGCCCGAACAGGTCCAGCTCCCACGAGGCGCTGAGCCCGTATTGGAACAGGTTCACCGGCTGAGTGAACTGGTTGAGAATGGAGCTGGCAGACTGATTGCTCGTCCCGCCGGCGGCGGCGCCCCCCGATGACAGGCCGGCCGCCTGGCCAGCCTGGTCCGCCGCCTGGTTCAGCTGCCTGTAGACGCCTTGGGATTGCAGAATGCCCTTGAGGCCGACCTGATCGTATTGGTAGGAGGCAGTGCCGTTCAGATGCGGCACTCCTGCCGCCGCGGCGGTCACCACAGACTGGCGCGACTCGATGACCCGCAGCACCGCCTGCTGCACGTCGAGGTTGTCGCGAATGGCCGTCTGGACCAGCTCCGTCAACACGGGATCGTTGAAGCGGGCCCACCAGCGCGGGTCGGGGTCGGTGGTCAGGCTGACCGCCGCGTCGCCCGCCCGGCCGTTTTGCCAGGCCGCCACATGCGGCGGGTCGGGCTTCTTGAAGTTCGGCCCGACAGTGCAACCAGCTGAGAGCGCCGCGACAGTCAGCACGACGTGCCACAGCTTCAACCCCCGCCTCCCGCTCCCGCGCCCGGCGTGACGTTCGACATGAACAGCGCGACCAGGGTGATGCTGAGCGACATCAGCGATATGATGAAGAACACGTCCGTGTAGGCCAGGGTGGAGACCTGCTGCTCGAGCATCTGGAACGCCTGGCCGGGGGCGGAGCGCACCGCCTGCTCCACGGCAAAGCCGTAGGAGAGCGAAGCCTGTTCCACCTGCTGGAGGAAATCGTTGTAGGGCTGGTTGGTGGGATCGAGATACTTGACCAGATGCGCCTGCCTGATCTGCAGGTGGTCGTTGACCAGCGCGGTGCCCACGGAAATACCGACGCCGCCATACACGTTGCGCGCCATGGTGAAGAGGCTCGCGGCGTCCGCCTTGAGTTCCGGCTTGATCGTCGAATAGGCGCTGGCGCTCAGCGGCACGAACAGCAGCGCCAACGCCGCCGTCTGCGCAGCGCGGTAAAGTGCCACGTGGTAGAAATCGAGGTCGGGCACCAGGCCCATCGAATAATACAGTGATCCCGCAAGTGCCAGGCCGCCCGAAGCGATGACCCATTTGACCGGCACCACGTCGAGCACCTTGCTGACGATCGGGATCAGGATGCACAGCACCACTGCGCCCGGCGCCAGCACCCAGCCTGCTAGAACCGAGTTGTAGCCAAGGTCGTTTTGGGAAAATAACGGCATGATGATGGCGCTGGCGTAGAGGGCGAAGCCCATCATGGCCATCGCGTACCAGGACAGGGCGAAGTTGCGGTCCTTGAACACGGCGAGGTTGACGACCGGGTTGCGCACCTGGGTGAGGTAGACCACGCCGCCGACATATCCGAATACCGACAGTCCGAGCATCAGACGAATGAAACCGGAGGAGAGCCAGTCGTAGTCCTCCCCGCGGTCCGCCCCAAGTTCCATGCAGCCCAGGGCCAGCCCGATGAATACGGTGCCGATCCAGTCGAACCGCGGCGCGGTCCGCCGCTGCTCTTCCATCTCCGGCGAATCCTCGATCAGCTGCAGCACGCCGAAGATGGTCAGCGCGCCAACCGGCACGTTGATGAGGAATATCCAGTGCCAGGAGTAGTTGAAGGTGAGATAACCGCCGATCAGCGGTCCGATCACCGGGGCGATGATGGTGGCGACGGCGGTTATCGACAGCGCCTGCTGGCGCTGCTCGGGCGGAAAGGTGTCGAGCACGATGTCCTGCTGCATCGGCTGCAACCCGCCGCCGAACAGGCCCTGCAGACCGCGGAACAGCAGGATTTCACCGAAGGTTGTCGACAGCCCGCAGGCCAGTGAGCACACTGTGAAGCCGGCAATGGAGATCAGGAAATACCGCTTGCGTCCAAGCCGGCGCCCGAGCGCCGCCGAGATGGTGAGCGTCACGCCATTGGCGACCAGGTATGTGGTCAATGTCCAGGCGGCGTTGTCGGTGCTGACGCCGAGGTCGCCTGCGATGTAAGGCAGCGACACGTTGACGATCGTCGTGTCCACCACCTCCATGAACGCCGCCAGCGTGACCGTCATGGCGATCAGGTAGGGGTTGTGTTTGCCGCCGCCGCTCATCGCAGATCCACGGTCGGTTCGACCGACAGGCCCAACGGCAGACCCGCGCCGGGATCCATCCCGCTGTCGACGATGATCTTGACCGGCACGCGGCGAACGATCTTGACGTAGTTGCCTGTGGCGTTCTCGGATGGAAAGGTGGTGAACCGCGCTCCGCTGCCTTGCTGGATGCTGTCGACGTGGCCACGCAGCTTCAGCTTGGAGTAGGCATCGACATCTACGGTCACGTGCTGGCCGGGCCGCATGCGATCAAGCTGGGTTTCCTTGAAATTTGCCACGATCCAGACCTGCGGCGAGACCACGTAGAACACTTGCTGACCAGCCTGCGCATACGTGCCGACATCGACGTTGCGCCGGGTGATCGTGCCATCCTGGGGCGCCCGGATTTCAGTGTAGGACAGGTTCAGCTCCGCCTGTTCCAGACTGGCCTGCGCCTGGGCAACCTGGGCCTGGCGCTGCTTAAGTGTGGCGGCAGAATCGGCGATGTTCTGTGGCACCAGCGAGGCCACCTGCAACTGTGCCTGCATCTGCTTGACACTGGCTGTGGTGGACTCGGCCTGCGTGGTCGCCTGGTCCACCGTCGTCTGCGTGGTGGCGCGCTGATCCACGGTTTTCTGGCGTTTGTATTCGCGGGTTGCATCTGCCTGGTTGGCAAGCGCCTGTGCCAGTTGCGCCTTTGCTTCCTCGCGGTTGGCGGGGTAGCGCACGCGAGAGATGTCCAGGTCGATTTCCGCGCTGCGCATTTCCGCCTTCGCCAGCTCGAGGTTGGCCCTCGCCTGGTCGCGTGCCGTCATGTAGTCGCGCGGGTCGATCCGCAGCATCAGGTCGCCGCGATGGAGGAACACGTTATCGTCTACCATCCGCTCGATGACGTAGCCGGATACCTTCGGCGCGATGCTTACAGCATTGCCTTCGGTGTAGGCGTCATCGGTAGACTCGAAGTTGCGTGTCATCAGCCAATAGACGACACCGCCTATGCACGCCAGCACAAACACGATGACGAAGATGATGATGGGCAAACGACTCTTCGGTTTTCCATCCTTGCCGTCGCCATCCTGATCGTCTTTCTCTTCATCGCCCTTGTCGTCTTCATCGCCCTTGTCATCTTTATTCTTGCGATCTTGCGTCTCGGCCGGCTTCCGTTCAGGCCCGCCTTCCTTCTCCGAACGGACGGGATGGCTTTGGTCGGTGATGAAATCATCCTCGTCTGACCAACCTCTGAGTTGAGAAACCCCGTCCATCGTCGCTCCGTGTCGTCTGACAACTGCCGAAGAACTAAGATGGGGAGGTCCCAGACTGACTACCAGGAACCGGACCTTACTTGCCGGTTTCGGACATACTTCGGTTCCACCCAATTAGACGACGGCGCCCGACCTAGTTTTAACTATATGAGTTGTCCGCGCCATTAATCGCCTGAATTGGCCCAACGACGATCGCAATCTCCTGGACTTTCATGACGGGTGACACCGTTAGGAACTCTACAAACGGCGGAGAGATGATGTCCGTTGGCAACTGGCGCTTCGCTAATAACAGGTGGCCCCGCAGCATTTTGACAGGCGAGCCATCCCAGAACTCTTTGACTTCATGTTTCAGTATAAGCGGAGCGATTAGTGATTTGAAGAAACGCTTGATATGACTTCTGCCAGTGACAACCTGAGCGCCGAACCGTAACTCAGCATCGGGCTCCAGATAGGCGAAACCGCCAGCAAAACGACCCAATTCCACATCCAACAGGTATTGTCTTATCCATCCTGGTATATCGTCCAGCCGCACCAGTGTATCAGGCATAAGCCAGATGTACGGGCTTTCACGCTGGACCGCTTCCGGGAAAAAGACGAATGTTCCGGAATTCTGCCAACAGCCGCGGAGTGGAGGGTTGCAGGCGGCCTAGGTTGGCGATGCCAGACAGGCCGCCTACCCGTCTAAGAGGTAACAACCAACCTGAACTGCGAGGGACTTGCACCAACCACGTCATGAAACTTTGTGGAAAAATGCTGGGCATGGCTGAACCCGCATTCGAGAGCGATGTCCGTCATGGGTAATTTCGTGGATGTCAACAGGTTCTTGGCTTTTTCTATTCTCAGGCGTGAAATGTAGGCTGCAGGTGTCTCGTTGAACATCTGGGAGAACACACGCGTGAAGTGTCGCTCACCAAGATCGACTTGCTTTGCAAGACTGGAGACCCTGATCCCATCCGCCAGGTGTGTACGGATGTAGTCTTCAAGCCGGCGACAATCCCGTGCAGTCAGTCCACCCGAGAGTTTGGCGGCGGGTAGATTGCTTTTTGTCATCCTTGTGAGAAAGGCGAGGGTCTGAACCAACCAGCTTGCAGCTAGCAGATCGAAAAAATTGTCGGGCGCAGAGGCCTCCGACGTCAATGCACTCAAACACCGGGTGATCTCAGGTGGAGCCGGGCCCTCAAAAAATCGCTCAAGACAAGGCCAGTCTTTCAGAAGGTCATCATTTAGAATGACCATGGTGTATTCAAAGTCACCGTTGATTTCAACCTCTCCAGTGAACGTTGCTTGCGCTGGGACCACATAAAGGCGCGAGCCGATGGTCCTGGTCTTACTGACTCTTGGAAAGCCGTCCGTCTCCAAACGCTGCCTTTCCATTGTGCACCGGGTCCAAATCACAATGGCTTTTGATTGCCGCAGCTTCCATTGAACTGGGCCGTCAGGTTTACGGCGAACGAGCTCCACTCGCGCAGCGTCGGTGCAGGAAGTGAGCCTAGAGAGCTCACCTCCATTTATGCAGGAGGTGAGCCCGGACAGCTCACCTCCGCTTATCGGATGCCTCGCAAGTTCACCCGCTTCACGACCACCCATCGAGCATGTCTTTCAGATTACGTTCACGTTTCCCGATGGACAACCTTCCACATTCGGAGTCGGTTCTGGCTTCAAGAAGATGTCATTCTCAAAGTTTTTTAAATCCCGCACCGTAAGGCGGCCACACGTTTCGATACCAAACAGCGAGTCCCCCCCCCTCCCCCAATTGATGGTGTCCAGAGGCCGCCTGGCCGTTGGTGGGGGTCCAGGGGGGAAAGCCCCCGGGCCGCAACCCCGCGCGCTGCGTGTAAGCGAAGGGCG
>CALMVI010000049.1 GCA_937873095.1 uncultured Acetobacteraceae bacterium
AGGATGAACGCAAAAACAAGGCGACAAGACCGTAACAAAGGTAATGGTTGCTACGCCTAATCCTGCAGCACCCGATCGGGACGCATCGGTCTTGGTCTCGGCAGCGGCACCACGGGCCCGTGCAGCGCCGAGCCGCGGCCGGAGAGCGACGGGTTGGTCATGAAATATTCGTGCGCGGAGACGGGCTTGCTGCCCGGAGGCAGGCGGTCCCAGTCGCCGCTGGCGCGCAGTTCCCAGGATTGCAGCGTGTCCTTCAGGTTGACCACCATGATCTGGTCCAGCACCTGCGCGTGCACGGTCGCGTTGCGGATCGGCACGAGCGTTTCCACCCGCCAGTCCATGTTGCGCTCCATCCAGTCCGCACTGCTGATGAAGACCAGCGCGTGGCGGCTGGGCAGGCGGTGGCCGTTGCCGAAGACGCAGATGCGGCCGTGTTCGAGGAAGCGGCCGACGACGGACTTGACCCGGATGTTGTCCGACAGGCCTGGCACGCCGGGGCGCAGGCAGCAGATGCCGCGGATCACCGCCATCACCTGCACGCCGGCGCGGGAGGCTTCGTACAGGCGGTCGATCAGCTTGGGGTCCACCAGGCTGTTCAGCTTCAGCCAGATCGATGCCGGCTTTCCGTCCCGCGCAAAATCGATCTCGCGGCCGATCAGCTCCATCAGCGTGGAGCGGGTGGTGAGCGGCGAGAACGCCAGCGCGTCCATGCGCTCGGGCTGCGCGTAGCCGGTCATGTAGTTGAACAGGCGCATGGCGTCGCGCGTCAGGTCGGCATCGGCGGTGAAGAAGCTGAGGTCGGTGTAGATGCGCGCGGTGACCGGGTGGTAGTTGCCGGTGCCGTAATGGGCGTAGCTGCGCATGGCTGTGCCCTCGCGCCGCACCACCAGGCTGATCTTGGCGTGGGTCTTCAGCTCGGCAAACCCGTAGACCACCTGCACGCCGGCGGCTTCCAGGCTGCGGGCGAGGCGGATGTTGGCCTCCTCGTCGAAGCGGGCGCGCAGCTCCACCATGGCGGTCACGGACTTGCCCGATTCGGCCGCCTCGATCAGCGCCTTCACGATCGGGCTGTCGCGGCTGGTGCGGTACAGCGTCTGCTTGATGGCGACCACGTTCGCGTCGGCCGCCGCCTGGCGCAGGAACTGGACCACCACGTCGAAGCTCTCGAACGGGTGGTGGACGATGATGTCCTTGGCGCGGATGGCGGCAAAGCAGTCGCCGCCGAAATCGCGTATGCGCTCCGGAAACCGCGGCGTGTAGGGGGTGAACAGCAGGTCCGGCCGGTCCTCCACGATCAGCTGCTTGAGATCGACCACGCCGAGCAGGCCCTGCTGCACGCCGATCTCGCCGCGGTCCGCGTCCACGCTGTCGGCCACCAGGTCGACCAGGGATTCCGGCATGCCGGGGTCGACGGCCAGGTGGATGACCGAGCCGCGGCGGCGCCGTTTCAGCGCCGTCTCGTACATGCGGACCAGATCTTCGGCCTCCTCCTCGAACTCGATGTCGGTGTCGCGGATCAGGCGGAACAGGCCCTGGCCGCTGACCGCGAAGCCGGGGAAGACGCGCTGCAGGAACAGGCCCACCACCTCCTCCAGCATCACGAAGCGGATGCGCTTCGGCGGCCCGCCGGAGGGCTCTGCGGGGGCGGCGGGCAGGCGGATGAAGCGGTCCACCTGGCTCGGCAGGGGGATCAGGCCGCGCATGTAGTAGCCGCCATGCGGGGTGGGGCCGGACAGGCTCGCGGCCGGGTCGTCCTCCCGGTGCAGCTGCAGCGCCATCACCAGGCCCATGTTTGGGATGAAGGGGAACGGGTGCGCCGGGTCGATGGCCAGCGGCGTGAGGACGGGAAAGACGCGCTCCATGAACCAGGTGTCGAGCCAGCGGCGTTCGTCCTCGCTGGTGCCGGCGATGTCGCACAGCTCGATGCCGGCCTCGGCGAGCAGCCGGCGCAGCTCGAGCCAGGCGCGCTGCTGGCGGTCCAGCAGCATGCGCGCGCGTTCGTTGACCGCTTCGAGCTGCTGGGCGGCGGTGCGCCCGTCCGGCGAGAGCTGGGTCAGGCCGGAGCGCGCCTGGCCGATCAGCCCGGCCACGCGGACGGAGAAGAACTCGTCGAGGTTGGCGGCCGAAATGGACACGAAGCGCAGCCGTTCGAGCAGCGGGTGGCGCGTGTTCTCGGCCTCCTCGACCACGCGCGTGTTGAAGTCGAGCCAGGAGAGCTCGCGGTTGATGAAGCGGTCCGGGCTGTCGGGCGTGATCTCGACTGGCGCCGGCTCGGGTGCGGTAGGGACAGGGCGAAGGTGGGACTGGGTGCGGGCCATGCGCCGAGCCTATAGGAGTGTCGGGGGGTCTGGCGAGGTGTCTGCCGGCCCATCCGGCTCCTCCTCGGCGCCCATGGTTTTCAGCACCTCGGCCGCCGTCGCCCGCGTGATCGCCCGGCCGCTGGCCAGCGACACCCGGTCCAGCCGGCACGCCGCCTCGCGCAGCGCGCCCCCATGCCGCGGCAGCTGCGCGAGCAGGTAGTCCTGGACGGCCGGCTCCACCCGAAGCTGCCGCTCGGCCAGCAGGCGGGCGAGCAGGGTGCGCAGCAGCGCGTCGTCCGGCTGGCCCAGGGCAACCGCGGCTGTCGCGCGCAGGCGGCTGGCGAGGTCTGGCAGCGTCGCGGGCCAGTGCGCCGGCGGGGTGCGCCCGGCCAGCAGCACGGGGAGGCGCGCTTCGGCCGCGGCGTTCAGCAGGTGGAGCAGAGCCTGGGGTTCAGGGACGGTGTCGGCGTCGTCGATGGCGAGCGGCGTGTTCGGCGGCATGTCTGGCAGGCGCCGCAGGGTTTCGCCAGGGAACAGGACGGCGCGGTGACGCTCTGCGAACGCGTGCAGCAGGTGCGTCTTGCCCGCGCCCTCTGGGCCGTAGAGCGCCAGACGGAGGTTGGGCCAGGTTTGCGGGCTGGCGACCCAGGTCAAAGCGTCCGCATTGGCCGGGCTGGGGATGAGGGCGTCGGAATCGTAGGTGGCGTGCTGGGGGAAGCGGAACGCGAGCTGGCGGATGTGAACCACAGGGGATTGTAGCGCGTGCGACGGTGAATGCCAGAACGGGAGCGCCTCAGGCTTCCGACCGCCGTGAGCTCGCCGAAAGGCATAAGCAACGAATCGGCGGCTAAATCGCTTCGGCACGCTTGACGGGCCAGGTATTGAAACCGCCAATGGCAAATGGGGGACGAGTTTGGATGAGCGACGCGCTACGGCAACCTGGGGGACCGAGCCCCAATCTGGGTCTGGCACAGTCGTCATTCCGAAATCCGCTGCTCCAGGATATCGAGAACCAAGGCCGCGCACTTGCCCTCTGCGGCAATCCAGCGGCGCCAGCGGCCCTGGCCAAGGCAGTCGATTCCGTAGCGGGCCTGGAGAGCGCGGGCATCGTCTGCCACGTTCGGCAGGGCAGCAGCCCACCACGCATCAAGAGCTTACGTTTGCCGCGCGCACCTGGCGACGTAACCGTATGCCTGATGTTCGGGCCGCCTGTCCCGGCACCCGGAACAGTTGGTGCCAATCATGATCTGCGAAACGAGTTGCTGGCGGGTGGCCTGAGTTGCGGGGCGGCGATCTTCGGCTGGATCGGCTTCGTCGGAGGCGCAGCGCTTGCGGTCCCCACCGGAGGATTGTCGGTTGCGGCCATGATCTACGATGGTATGGCGGCGAGTGCTGCGTCTATTGCTTGCATCAGCTCCGGGGCACGCATCTTGAACGAAGCTCGGGGAAATCACGCGGCGAACCAGCGATTGGACGACAACCCGACGTATTCGCGGACAATGCTTGGTTTGGACGTGTTCGGCGCCGCCGGCATCTATCGCGGCGCGGCGGACGGCTTGCGCGCCGCCAAGGCGCTGGGTGCCACTGCATCGGCTGCTGGCGCCACGTCGGCCGCCTCCGCCGTGGTTCGTGTCATCGCTCTCGACCGCGAGATGAAAGTCAGGCTGGTCAACGCCGTCGGAGCGGCCGTCAGCCTGGTCTCAAGCAACGATGGCGGCGCCTTGGGAGCCATCGAGAAAGGGCTCGGCATCCCGTTCACCATCGTCCTGTCAAACTGAGCAAGCCATGGCCGACGATTGGCTGACCAAGAACCGCCCCGGTGCTTTCCAACACGCAAGTTTCGGAAAGAGCGACGGCTGGTTTCTGGCGATCCAGATGGCGACGCTGTTTGCCACGATCACAAGCGCATTGGCCGTGCTGCCCCCCTTGAGTCACCATGCTCCAGGTGTGGGTGGAGGATTGACGCGTAGTTCGGCCATCGGTGTTTTGGGATATGGACTTTGGCTGTTCGGATTGATGGGTTTCAAGCGCTGGGCCATTCGCGCCCTGCCTGCGGTCGCTTGTGTGCTGCTTGTTGCGGGCTTGCTTGTGTTGGCCGTGCCGATAGTTCTGGGCCCGCCACTGTTGCCCGGCGACCCGCCCGCCATCGGCCGGTTTTCCCGCGTCGCGGGTCTGGTGTCCGCGGCTCTAAGCATTTTGGCTCTCTGGCGCATGCGTGGCGCGCAATTTCGAGAGTATTACGCACAGGCCTGGAGATAGTGGCTACTTCTCACCATCGTAGGCTCGACCGTAAGCGAGAGTGCATGGCGCCCTTCCATTGCAAAAATGCAGAGCGATCCCGGTCGTCTATCTTACGTTGCCCGACAGCTTAAACGAGGAGACGCGGCTGCGTCGCCTGGTTAACTCTGTGGCGCGCATTGCCGGAAGGACACGCATTTTCGTAGCTGCGAAGCACGGACTACCGGCCTGACGATACTTGACCGTAAGCATCTACAGTGCGATACGGAGTTACGTGTAAACGCAGGTTGCGAATGCGAACGGTTCTTGCTATCATGGTTTGTGTGACCCTTTCGATTAGCTCTGCGTTTATCGTAGTTGAGTCGTCTGGCCCAAACACTCGACAGTTGGATGAAGATATCAGGACATTCAGTATGCAGGTTGCAGAGGCGAACTCTGAAGCAGCTAAATATAGCAGCGGCATACTTTACATGGAGGCTCAGTTAAGAGTTGCCATCCTCAAGAATGTCGTTACTATGCTTGAACAGAAAAGAGAGTCGCTCGTTCGCGGGCTCGTAATTGTCTATCGTGATCCTCTGATCCGGGCGCCGAACCAAGATACGGGGAGCGAGGCCGAACTCACGAAGGCTGAGTCCGAAGCTCACGAGGCGCACCAAGAGGCGGACCAGTATACCCAAGGCTTGATCCGCTCGATGGCGCTTGTGAGAGAGGTAACCGCCAAAGCAACTGCAGCAAGCATTGAGCAACGCATTGAGCTTGCACGGACAGGTATACCTTTACCAGAGACTGGCTCTGCTTCAACGATTACGGGGCTACCGCCTGGAAAGCCGTCGTCGGACAAGGACGCCCTGTAATGTTGATTAAGCGCCGTTCTGTCATGATGCTTGCTCCGGCAATGGCAATAGCAGTTGCATGCCGTAGCGCTTCAGCCAAAGCTGACGATAACCAAGGACCATTTGGGCTTATTTACGGTTCATCCACCGAGGACGTACAGCAGAGCGGTGCTCGGCTTGACCCGCTTGGGGTGAAATCAGATTGGGGTGCCTCGTTTACCGCGACAGGTCTGTCAAGGGTTTTGAGCGATATGGATTCACCAGTCATCTCGTTTGGTTTTCGGAACAGATTGTGGAGGGTAGCTGCTCCTGGAAGGACAGTCACATCTGACCCATATGGTAACAGCGTCGTAGCTCGCTACGAGGAACTGAAATCCTCTTTGTCGCAGAGATACGGTCGCGGTGAAGAAACAGACATGCGTGATACCGAAATATGGAAAGGTGCCGACGAGTACATAATGTCTATCAAGCAGGGGCGAGCCAACCGTTTCACGACGTTTCTGAGCGATAGTGCAAGCGTGGAGTTATCAATTCGAGCGATTGACAGCGACAGCGCCTATTACCTCATAATCTACGCTTCAAGGTCAGAGCAGCGGACGTTTAATTTGGACAAGAAGAGTCACGAGAATAGTGCCCTTTGAGGAGGCTGCCCTTAAGGCGCTCGAGCAAGCAGCCCGTGTCACGCGCTTTCGGAATGCGGAACTGGACGCTTGACCCGCATCCCTCGAAAGAGCGACTGCTGGCAACAGAGCGACTACTGCGACCAAACGACGTGGTCGTTGCCCTTACATCGCCATCAGGAGATTTCGGTAATCTGTTAGGCGTCGTGTGACTCCTGATCGCTCTGCCTGGGCTGCGTCGCGATAACATCTGCCGCTCTGCTACCAAGCGTGCAGCGGCATCGGCACGTGGCGGCGTCAGTCACGACGCCAAAGCCAGATCCAGCAGCCGGTCCACGTCGCCGTCGCATTCCGGCGCGGCCAGGATGCCGTCGAGGCGGCCGTCGATCAGCAGCATGGCAAAGCCGTGGACGACGGACCACTGGCCGACCGCGCGGCCGAGCGTGGCGGGGCTGGGAACGTCCGGCTTGGACGCGTTAGCGGGCAGGCTGCGCATCAGCAGCCGGGTTGCTTCCGCGGCGGCTGCGGCCAGGGCGGGGCGGCCGAAATCGAGGCGTTCGGAGCGGAACATCAGCAGGAACATCGCGGGCTCGGTGCGGGCGAACGCGACATAGGCGTGGGCGGTGGCGGTCGGGACGGAGCGATGGCCGGGGTGGTCCTGCGCCTGCCGCAGCGTGTCGTTGAACAGGCCGTAGCCAATCGCGGCGAGCTCGCTCAGCAGCCCCGACAAGTCGCCGAAATGCGGGGCAGGCGCCATGTGAGAGACGCCGGCCCGTCTGGCGACAGCGCGCAGGGTCAAAGCGGGCAGGCCCTCGCTGCGCAGGATCTCGCCCGCGGCGCGGAGGAGAGCGGCCGGCAGGTCGCCATGGTGGTAGGGGCGCTTCAACGACACAGGACCTATCGACACAAAAATCGCAAGCGCGCAATTTTACACTGGACAGATACGCTGGACCAGCCTACGCCTATCTATACGATGTATAGAACGGAGGTCGCCATGGGTTACGACAATCGCGCGCCGGTCGCCGAGGAGCGGCCGATGCAGCCCGTGCCGGTCGAGGGCCGGGTTCCCGCAGCGTTGCGAGGTACGCTGTTCCGCAACGGTCCGAACCCCCGCCGGCCGGCGCCGGACGCCCACTGGTTCATGGGCGACGGGATGATCCACGCCTTCCGCCTCAGCGATTCGGGGGTGGAGTACGGCAACCGCTGGGTGCGGACCGTGCCCTGGGCGCAGGCCGGTGCGGAGGCCAGCGACGGGCGGCCGGGCGGGTTCGCCAACACCAACATCGTGGGCCACGCCAACCGTCTGCTGGCGCTGGAAGAACAGCATCTGCCGGTGGCGATCGACCCGATCTCGCTCGCGACCGACGGGGCGGAAGATTTCGGCGGCGGGCTGCCGGCGGGGCCGTTCACCGCGCACCCCAAGCACGATCCGCGGACCGGCGCGCTGGTGTTCTTCGGCTACGGCGCCGAAGGCTTCTTCGAGGCCACCATACGGGTCGGCAGCGTGGACGCGGCCGGGCGCACGGTGCGCTGCGAGACCATAAAGGCGCCCTACGCAGCGATGGTGCATGATTTCGCGGTCACCGAGCGGTTCGTGGTGATCCCGCTGTTTCCGTTGCTCGCCGACCCGGAGGCGGGCGTGGTGTGGCGGCAGGACCGTGGCGCCTATCTGGGCGTGATGGACCGTCAGGCGGGTGCCGCCAGCCTGCGCTGGGTGCCGGCGCCCCCCGGCTTCGCGTTCCACGTGATGAACGCGTGGGACCAGGACGGCGTGCTGTCGATCGACCTGATGCTGTCCGACGCGCCGCCGTTCTTCCCCGACCCGTCCGGCAAGGCGCCGGCGGACGCGCCGTCCTTCCTGACCCGCTGGACTCTCGATCTCCGCGACTTCGGTGCGGCGGTGACAAGCCGGCGCCTCAGCGACCTCGACGGCGAGTTTCCGCGCATCGACGAGCGTTTTGCCGGCCGGCCGCACCGGCACGGCTTCTTCACCACCTTCGATGCGATCTGCCATCGCAACGAGGCGACCGGCGCGGAAACACTGTTCCGGCTGCCAGACGGCGACAGTGCGTCCGAGCCGGTGTTCGTGCCGCGCGGCGAGGCCGAGGGCGATGGATGGCTGCTGGCCGTGCTGTTCCGGCAGGAAAGATTTCGCTCCGAACTCGCAATCTTCGAAGCGATGGACGTGGTGTCCGGTCCGGTGGCTCGCGCCGTCCTGCCGTGCCGGGTGCCCGCCGGCTTCCATGGCAACTGGGTGGGAGCAGCGTCGTGAACGGCGTGACGGCCGAAGCGTCGGACGGCCAGTCGCCCGCACCCTCCGGTGGCGGGGCCCGGGCGATCGCAATCGACATCGTGCTGAACGTGGCGCTGCCCTACGCCGCCTACGTCGTGCTCAGGCGTGCCGGGCAGACCGAGGCGCGGGCGCTGATCCTGAGCGGCTTCGTGCCCGCGGTGGTGGCAGTGGCCAGTGTCGTTCAACGCAGGCGGATCAACGGGCTGTCGCTGCTGGTGATCTTCGCCACGGCTCTCAGCCTGGGCGCCACCGCGCTCTCCGGCTCGGCGTGGTTCGCGCTGATCCGGCCGTCCTTCGTGACCGGATCGATCGCGGCCGTTTTCATGGCCTCCCTCGCGCTCGAGCGGCCGGCGCTGTTCTATCTGGCGCGCGATACCACCTGCCCGACGCCGGAGCAGGCGCGCGAGTTCGAGTCGCATTGGACCCTGCCGAGCTTTCGCCGGTCGATGCGCCGGCTGACGCTGGTCTGGGCGGCGTTTCTCGGTGGGGAGGCGCTGCTGCGCGCCGGACTGGCGGCGATCTGGCCCAATCCGACGCTGATCGCCCTCACCCACATTCTGTGGATCGTGCTGCCGATCCTGCTCACCCGCTGGAGCATCCGTGCGGGGGAGCGGTGGGCGATGTCAGGGGTGGGCCAGAACGTCACATAGCCCGGTCCTGCGGCGGCTCCAGATACAGCGGACTCGCCAGGTAACGCCGCAGCCAGAACCGCGTCAGCACCCCCAGCGTGGCCGCCACCGGTACCGCCAGCATGACCCCCAGGAACCCGAACGCGGCGCCGCCGGCGAACAGGGCGAAGATCACCCACACCGCCGGCAGCTCCACGCGGTCGCCCAGGAAGCGTGGGTAGATCACGTAGCCTTCGAGGATCTGGCCCACCAGGAACACGGCCACCACGCGCAGCACGCCCTGCCATGTCGGGAACTGGGCGAAGGCGAGGCCGATGGAGGCGACGGCGCCGGTGATGGTGCCGACATAGGGGATGAAGCTGAGGAAGCCTGCGGTCAGGCCCACCACCAGGCCCAACTCCAGGCCGACCGCGGACAGACCGACCGCGTAGAACAGGGCCAGGATCATGCAGCACATGGCCTGGCCGCGCACCCAGGCCGACAGGATGCGGTCCACCTCGCGCGCCTGGGCGCGCAGCACGCCCTGGTAGCGCCGGGGCAGCCAGCTATCGACCATGGCGATCACGCGCGGCCAGTCGCGCAGAAGATAGAAGCCTACCACCGGCGTCACGATGGCCAGCGACAGCACGTTGAACAGGGCGTAGCCGCCGCCGACCAGCCGGGACACCGCACCCGCCAGGAACCCGAGCATCTCGCCCGCCTGACCGGAGGCGAGCTCGGACAGGCGGGCGTCCACGTAGTCGGGGCCGAGATGCTGCTGGAACCAGCCGATCAGCTTGGTGGCGAACGCGCTCAGCCCGCGGGCGTAGTCGGGCACGTGGCCGACCAGGATGCCGACCTGGTGCACGATCACAGGGTAGAGCAGCAGCGCGCACAGCAGCAGCACCAGGATCAGCCCGAGCACCAGGGCCAGGCTGGCAAGACCGCGAGGAATACGGGCGCGGGTCAGCCGGGTGCAGGCAGGGTCGAGCACGTAGGCGATGCCGCAGGCGGCCACGAACGGCAGCAGGATGGAGGCGAACAGCTGCAGCATCAGCCACGCCGCCGCCAGGACGGCCGCGAGCAGCAGCAGGCGCGCGGTCCTGGTCGATTGCGGCCGCGCCGCCGCCGAGGCCACCGGCCGGATCTCGTTCACCGCCGCACCGTGCGCACCACATAGGCCGCGCCGGACAGCAGCGTCGTCGCGGTGACCAGCCAGATTGCCGCCTGCCGGACCGGCGGCAGCGCCAGCCCCAGGCTGTCCAGGCCGAGCACCACGGCCACCAGGCCGATCTGCAGCGCGGTGTTCCATTTGGAGACGACGAGCGGCCTGATCTGCATGTCGTTGCTGGTCATCCACAGCAGCACGACCCCGCCCACGATCACCAGGTCGCGAAACACCACCAGCATCGCCAGCCAGTCCGGCAGCTGGCCGGTGGCCGCCAGGGTCACGTACATGCCGACCATCAGGGTCTTGTCGGCAACCGGGTCCAGCACCGCGCCCAGCGCCGAGCCGCCGCCGCGTCGGGCCAGCCAGCCATCCACCGCGTCCGAGATGCCCGCCAGCACGAACACCGCGAACGCCGCGCCGAAATCGCGGTGCAGCACCAGCCAGATGGCCCACGGCACGGCGCAGAGGCGGGCGAAGCTGATGACGTTGGGCAGGGTGAGGTAGACGCCAGGCGCCCGGACCAGCCCGGTGTCAGGCATCGGGACCCGGCATCCCTGCGGCGGGCGGCGGTCGGCTGACGGCCGGGTGACGGTTTCCCATGCCGGCATTCTATCCTATCCAGCCACGGTGGCGAGCACGAACCTGCGCCCGAGGAGACGGCCCAGTGGTGACCTATCGCGACGCCGGAGTGGACATAGAGGCAGGCGAGGCGCTGGTGCACGCCATCGCGCCGGCCGCGTCGGCCACGCGCCGGCCCGGCGTGATGGGC
>CALMVI010000050.1:0-11189 GCA_937873095.1 uncultured Acetobacteraceae bacterium
AGCGGCCGCGGTTGGCGGCGGTGCGGATGGCAGGATGGAGGCGACCTGCGGCGAGGGCGTCGGCTTCTCCGCGGCGTGCGGCAGCAGGTGGTCTGGGATCGGCGGCACCGTCTCTGCCGGCGTGCGCTGGTGCTCGGAGACGTAGTACCAGCCGCCATAGGCGCCGGCCAGGATCAACAGGCCGAGCAGCATCAGGGCGCCGGCCGGCACGCCGCGCTGCGGCACGGGGGCCGGGAAGCTCAGCGTCGGACGCGCGGTCGCGTCGGCCGATTCCGCGCGGAACCGGCCGGCCATCTCCTCGCCGGACAGTCCAAGGGCCGACGCGTAGGCGCGCACGAAGCCGAGCGCGTAGGTGGTGCCGGGCAGGTCGCCGATGCGGCCGGATTCGATGGCTTCGAGGTAGGGCTGACGGATGCGCAGGCTGCCGGCCAGGTCGGGCAGCTCCCAGCCGAGGCTCTGCCGCCGGCTGCGCAGCTCCGCCCCAAGCTGGACCGCCGAGGCGGAAGGGTCGCCCGAGCGCTGGTCGCGCTCCGCTGCGTCAGACATGGGTCACAGACATTCAGCCGCCATCCGGATCGTGTGGCCATTCAAGCGCGTGATCGGGCCGCACAGAAGCAACACCGCGCTCAACCCTTGGTGTACAAGCCCGGACACGGTCTGCACAGCCCGGCACCGGATCGGATGCACGGCAAGGGGAGCGGGAGGGCATGGGCGAAGATTTCCGGCTGAGGGTCGCCCATGACGCTGACGCCGGCGCCGTCACGGGCGTGCTGTCGAGCGCCTACACGCGCCTGATGGCGGCGGACTACGATCCTGCGGTCCTGGCGGCCGCCCTGCCGGCGATGACGCAAGCGCAGCCGGACCTGCTCGCGTCAGGCACGTACTATGTCCAGGAGGTGGGGCAGGAGACGGGGCAAGGCCAGGTCGTCGCCTGCGGCGGCTGGACGCGCCAGGCGCCCGGCCACGGCAGGGTCGAGGACGGGGTGGCGCATGTGCGTCATTTCGGGACCCATGCCGACTGGACCAGGCGGGGCCTGGCGGCCGGCATCCTGGACCGCTGCAAGCGCGAGGCGCGTGCGTCGGGCGTCCACACGCTGCAATGCTTCTCCAGCCTAGGCGCAGAAGCCTTCTATGCCGCGTTCGGGTTCACGGTCACCGGTCGGACGAGCATCGCGATCGGCGGCACGATGACGCTCCCCATGGTCGCCATGGGAACGAGGATTTGAATCAGTGGGATCCGAACGCCCGGCGTTTGGCGGGGTGCGGGGTAGAGCCCCGCGTACTAGATCGCCACGCCATGATCCCGAGCCCAGCCCGCCATAGGCTCGCGCAGGCTGGAATACGCGGCGGCGGTCCGCCGCAGCGTCTCGAGGAACGAGCGGAACGCACCCACGTCGAACGCCCTCAGCGCCTCCTTGACCGCAAGCAGGCCGGAGGCCGACATCGACAGCTGGGTGACCCCCAGCGCCAGCAGCACCGCCGCGTCGAGCGGCCGCCCCGCCGCCTCGCCGCACAGCGAGAGCGAGGTGCCGGACTGGGCGGCCTGCGCCACGGCCGACTTGACCAGCCGCAGCACCGGCACGGAGAGGAAGTCGTAGCGGTCCGCCAGCGCAGGCGTGCCGCGGTCGGCGGCGAAAAGGAACTGCATCAGGTCGTTGGTGCCGATGGACACGAAATCGGCTTCCGCCATCAGCTCGGGCAGCTGCCACATCAGGGCGGGCACCTCCAGCATGGCGCCGACAGCGAGCTTGGCCGGGGCCGGCCGCACCCGCGCCGCCTCGGTGAACAGCAGCCCGCGCGCCTGGCGGAACTCGGCAAGCGTCGCCACCATGGGGAACATCACGCTGAGCGGCCGCCCGGACGCGGCGAGCAGCAGCGCCCGCAGCTGGCGTCGCAGCAGGGCCGGCCGGTCCAGCCCGACACGCAGGCTGCGCCAGCCCATCGCCGGGTTTTCCTCCTCCTGACGGGGCGAGTCGGGCAGCAGCTTGTCGCTGCCGAGATCCAGCGTGCGGAACAGCACCGGACGGTCGCCCGCCGCGTCCAGCACGCGGGCGTAGATGGCCGCCTGCTCGGCGACGTCGGGGATGCTGCCGCGCGCCATCATGGCGATCTCGGTGCGGAACAGGCCGATGCCGGCCGCGCCGGTGGCAGAGAGCTGGTCGAGCTCCAGCCCCAGCCCGGCGTTCATCATCAGGGTGAACGGAACGCCGTCACGGGTGACGGAGGGGGCGGTGCGCAGTTCGGCCCAGGCCGCGTTGCGCGTGGCGCGCGCCGACAGGGCGCGTTCGTATGCGTCGCGCACGCCCGGGTCGGGCCGCAGGATCAGCGTGCCCTCGTCGGCATCCAGCACGGCGTCGTCGCCGGCCTCGGCCGCGTCGAGCGCGCCCCGCGCCCCGCCCGCCGCCGGCAGGCCGAGCGCGCGGGCCACGATGGCGGCGTGCCCGCCCGCCGACCCCTCCTCGATCACCACCCCGGCGATGCCGCGCGCGTGCCAGTCCAGCAGCTGGGCCGGCCCCAGCCGGCGCACGAACAGGATGGCGCCGGCGGCATCCGGCAGCACCTCGCCCTCCCCGGTCAGCGCGCTCAGCAGCCGGCCGGCCAGGTCTTCGAGGTCGGCGAGCCGCTCGCGCAGATAAGGGTCGGCGATGGTGCGCATGCGGGCGCGGAACTCGTTGACGACGCGGTGCACCGCGGCCTCGGCGGTCAGCCCGCCATGCACCGCCTCCGTCACCCGCTTCAGCCAGCCATCGCCCGCCGCCACCTCGCGCGTGGCGGCCAATATGTCGCGCGGCGCCTGGCTGCCGCGCCGCTCCAGCTCCGGCAGCTGGGTGGCGATCAGGCTGTCCAGCCCGGCCCGCATCTCGTCCAGTGCCGCGCCGATGCGCGCCAGCTCGGCCGCAGGATCGTCTGCCAGCAGACGGCCAGGCGCCAGCGTCGCCCCGCGCACCAGCACGCGCCCGAACACGATGCCGGGCGAGAGGGTTGCCGCTTCGAACTGGCGGGGCAGGCTGCCGGCGAAGTCCTCACGCGCGTCGCTGCCGCTGCCGCTGCCGGCGAGCAGGTCGGTCAGCAGCATCGCGACCGTTTCCAGAAGCTCGGTCTCGATGTCGGTGTAGTGGCGCGGCTGCCGGTCCTGCACGGTCAGCACGCCCAGCAGGCGCCCGCCGCGGCGCACCGGCACCGCCAGCATCGCGGCGAACGCGTCCTCCCCCGTCTCCGGGCGGTAGGCGAAGGCCGGGTGGTTCGGCGCGTCCGCCAGGTTCAGCGGCTGGCCGGTCGCGGCCACCAGGCCCACGATGCCCTCGCCCACCCGCAGCCTGGTGCGCCCGATCGCGGCGGGGTGGAGGCCGTAGGTCGCGCGCAGCTCCAGTATCTCGCCCGCGCGCAGGCCGTAGGCGGAGCACACGTCGGTCTCCAGCTGGTTGGCCACCAGGGCGGCGATGTCGGACAGCTGCGCGCTGCCGCCCGCCATCAGCGCGCGCAGGTTGCGCAGCACGCGCCGGGCCGGCGCGACGGGCGCGGGATCGAGGTCCATCGGCGGCAGGACAGGACCAGCCGCGAGGTCCATCTCAGTCACGCGCCGCGATGGCGGCCATCGCCTGGGCCGCCAGCTCCTCGATCACCTCGGCGGCGCTCTGCTCGCCGGTGACCATGCCGACCGACTGTCCGGCCATGACCGAGCCGTTCTCCACGTCGCCGTCGACCACCGCGCGCCGCAGCGCGCCGGCCCAGAAATGCTCGATCTCCAGCTGCGCCGCCTCGCGCGTCAGCTCGCCGGACTGGTAGCGGCGCAGCGCATCGGCCTGCGCGTCCAGGAAGCGGCGGGTGCCCTCGTTGACCAGGCCGCGCACCGGGATGACCGGGAAGCGCGGGTCGAGCTGGACCGAGGGCAGTGCGTCGCGCGCGTTGGCGCGGACGAAGGCGCGCTTGAAGTTCGGGTGGGCCACGCTGTCGCGCGAGGCTGCGAACCGGGTGCCGAGCTGGGCACCCGAGGCGCCCATCTCGAGGTAGGAGAGGATGGCCTCGCCCCTGCCGATGCCGCCGGCGACGAAGACCGGAACCTCGCGCAGATGCGGCAGGATCTCCTGCGCGAGCACGGTCAGCGAAACCGGGCCGATATGGCCGCCCGCCTCGGACCCCTCGATCACCAGCGCGTCGGCGCCCGTCCTGACGAAGCGGCGTGCCAGAACCAGGGCCGGCGCGAAGCAGACCAGCCTGGCGCCGCCATCCTTGACCGCGCGCACCGCGGGCCCAGGCGGGATGCCGCCGGCCAGCACCACGTGGGTGACGCCGGCGCGCAGGCAGACCTGCACCAGGTCGTCGAGCGCGGGATGCATGGTGATCAGGTTGACGCCGAACGGCTTGGCGGTCAGCGCCTGGGTGGCGAGGATTTCGGCCTCCAGCTGCGCCGGCCCCATCGAGCCGCAGGCGATGACGCCGAAGCCGCCGGCGTTGGAGATGGCCGCGACCAGCGTGCGTTCGCTGACCCAGCTCATCGCCCCGCCCATGATGGCGGTGCGCGTGCCGAGGAACGCGGTCCCGCGCGCCCATAGCCGGTCCAGCCGGGCGCGCGCCCGGCCGAGCCCGTGCGAGTCGAGCGCCGTGGCGCCGTCCAGGATTGCCGTGTCAGGCATCGAGGCCGTAGGCGGTGTGCAGGGCGCGCACGGCAAGCTCAGTATAATCCTCGGCGATCAACACGCTGACCTTTATCTCGCTCGTCGATATCACCTGGATGTTGATGGCCCGTTCGGCCAGGGTGCGGAACATGGTGTTGGCGATGCCCGCATGGCTTCGCATGCCGACGCCGACGACGGAAATCTTGGCCACGTCGCTGTCGGTCAGCAGCGTGGCGAAGCCGATATTGGCGCGCTCGCGTTCCAGGCAGTCGATCACCCTCGGCAGGTCGGCCCGCCCGATGGTGAAGGTCATGTCGGTGGCGCCCTCGGCGGAGACGTTCTGCACGATCATGTCCACGTTCACGCGCGCCTGGCTCAGCGGCCCGAACACCGAGGTCGCAACGCCTGGGCGGTCCGGGACGTGGCGCAGCGTCACCTTCGCCTCGTCGCGCGAGTAGGCGATGCCGGTGACAATTTCCTTCTCCACGATCTCGTCCTCGTCGACCAGGAGCGTGCCCCGGTTAGTTTGACCGTCATCGGCGAAGCTGGACAGGACCTGGACCCGCACCCGCTCCTTCATCGCCAGTTCGACGCTGCGCGCCTGGAGCACCTTGGCACCAACGGACGCCAGCTCCAGCATCTCCTCGTAGGCGATCCTGTCGAGCCGGCGGGCCCTCGGGACGATGCGTGGATCGGTTGTATAGACTCCGTCGACATCCGTGTAGATGTCGCAGCGGTCCGCAGCCACGGCGGCGGCCAGCGCCACGGCCGATGTGTCCGAACCGCCACGGCCGAGGGTCGCAATCCGGTTGTCCGGCGCCAGCCCCTGGAAGCCCGCCACGACGGCCACCTGCCCACGCTCCATGCGGGCGATCAGGCCGCTGGCGTCGATGCTCTGGATCCGCGCCGCGCCATGCGAATCGTCGGTCAGCAGAGGGATCTGCCAGCCCGCCCAGGACCGCGCCTCTATGCCCAGCGCCTGCAGCGCGATGGCCAGCAGGCCGGTCGTGACCTGCTCGCCCGTCGCCACAACCGCGTCGTACTCGCGCGCGTCGTGCAGAGGCGACAGCGCCTGGCACCACCCGACCAGCTGGTTGGTGGCCCCCGCCATGGCAGAGACGACGACAGCCACCTGGTCGCCCGACGCGACCTGCCGGCGGACGCGCTCGGCGACGTTGCGGATACGGTCCAGGTCGGCGACGGAGGTGCCGCCGAACTTCATCACGATGCGGGCCATGCTGTCCTTGTGTGGGGCTGCGGGGCGGCCATGCGGCTACAGGCGCCTCCGCGCGGGGCCGCACGTGCAGATCGCGGTGGTCTAGAGAGCGCGGGCTGGTAAGACAATTGCGATGCGAACAGGTCAGGGTTCAGTCATGACGCCGGAACAAGATGGCACGGCAGTCTCACGCGAGGAGGTGGCGCGGTTCGGTGCGCTGGCGCCGCGCTGGTGGGACAGGAGCGGGCCGATGCAGCCGCTGCACGCGATGAACCCGCTGCGCGTCGGCTGGGTGGCCGACAGGATGCGCGCGCGGCTGGCGCAGGGCCTGGGGCAGCAGCGCACAGGCGTCCTCGACCTCGGCTGCGGCGGCGGGATCGCCGCCGAAGCGCTGGCCCGCGCCGGCTTTGCGGTGACCGGGGTCGATGCCTCGGCCGAAGCGGTCGAAGTCGCCCGCGCCCACGCGGCACTGGAGGGGCTGAGCATCGACTACCGGGTCGGCCTGGCCGGCGACCTGCTGGCGGAGGGCGTCCGGTTCGGCGCGGTGACGGCGCTGGAGATCATCGAGCACGTGCCCGACCAGGCCGGGTTCGTGGCCGAGCTGGCGGGTCTGCTGACGCCGGGAGGGATGCTGTTCGTGTCCACCCTCAACCGCACGCTGCGGTCGTTCGCCGTGGGCAAGCTGGGCGCGGAATACGTGGCGCGGCTGCTGCCCAGGGGCACGCATGACTGGCGCCGCTTCGTCAAGCCGGAGGAGCTGGCGTCGATGGGACGAGCCGCCGGCCTGCGGCTCGCAGACATCTCCGGCATGGTGTTCAGCCCGGGCGGGCGATGGGTGGCGGGCAGGGACACCGCAATCAACTACATCGCCATGCTCGTGCGCGACTGACCCCTCAGTGCAGGACGACGTCCGAGGCCGGCCAAAGCTCGACGGGCGCGCCGGCCAGCGCGCGGAGGCTGCGGTGCACCAGGAACCCCAGATACGCCGCCACCGGCAGCATGTAGGATACGGCGACGAACAGGTCGGACAGCCCGGCCCCGCCGATGGCCACCAGCGTCAGCGCCACATAATACAAGAACACCGCCACGAACGCCGACCAAGGCGGCGACAGGGCGGCACCAACGGCGCGAGCGCTCGGCATCGGATTCTCCAAATCTTCAACGGACAACATAAGCGCGACACGGCTTATAGTAAGCCAGGTTAGCGATCATGTGTCATGCCGGCGCTGCATGGTGTGCGCGCCGAGCGTCACCGCGTGGTGACGCCGCCTTGGGCGAAGTGGCAGTCGCCCTGCACGCGGCCGCGGAATGGCGGCCAGAGTTGCGTGCTGCCCAGCATCGGCAGGCCGACATAGCCGCGCAGCCGCAGCGTGCCGTCCGGCACCCAGACTTCGGCGCTGTAGACGCGTCCGTTTTCCGGGTTGGTGACGGTGCCGTGCCAGCGGCCGTCATCCTGCAACGCGAGCCCGGCCAGCAGGACCGAGTGGCATTGCGGCAGGCCGCGCCAGTCACGCTTGACGTCGCCGTTGGCCGGCCAGTCCGTCAGTCCCACGATGACGCCGCACAGCACGGGCCCGCACGGCCGCACCTCGATCACCCCGCCGCGGTCTTCGGTCAGCCATTGCCCGAGCGGGGCCGGCGTGCCGGCCGAGGCCGGGCCGCCCAGGCCGGTCCACAGCAGGGCCAGGAGCACGGCGCCTGCCCGCTCAGCCATCGGCGCGCGGCACCCACGGTATTTGCGCCACCGCGATGCCGTCCTCGGCCAGTTCCTCCGCCTGCTCGGGCGTCGCCTCGCCATAGATGGGACGCGGCGGCGTGTGGCCGGCGTGCATCGACCGGGCAGCCTCCGCGAAATGCGGGCCGACATAGTCGCATCGCTGCTCGACGTCGGCGCGCAGGCGTTGCAGCGCCGCCCTGACCTGGTCCGGCAACGGCGACGGGGCCTCCGTTGCAGCCTTGGCCGGCGCGTCAGGCCGGGGGGCGGGCGCAGGGTCGGCGGCGGCGGGCGCGGGCGCACCCCGGCCCAAGCTGGGCGACATGATGGCGCGCGACACCTCGGCGCTGGCGCAGACGGGGCAGCAGAGCAGCCCTGCCGATGCCTGCCGGTCGAACGCGGCGCTGCCCGGGAACCAGCCGTCGAAGCCGTGCCCGGCGGCGCAGCGCAAAGCGTAGTGGATCATGCGCGCAGCCGGCCCTCAGGCGGCAAGCATCGTGTCGAGCTTGCCTGCGCGATCCAGCGCCGCCAGGTCGTCGCTGCCGCCCACATGGGCGCCGTCGATGAAGATTTGCGGCACCGAGCTTCGCCCTCCCGACCGGCTGACGGATTCCTCGCGCGCCGGGGTGCCGGAGGGCGCGTCGATTTCGCGGAACGCCACGCCCTTCTTGGCCAGCAGGGTCTTCGCCCGGGCGCAATAGGGGCAGAACGGCTGGGTGTAGATCTCAATCGTCGGCATGCTCTTCCTCTTGGCGTGGCGCGCGGCCGGATCTCGGATCGGCCACCCGGCTCGCCACCAGCACGTCGATACTGCACGCCCCCGCGTCAAGCAGCGCCTGCGCGCAGGCTCCTGCGGTCGCGCCCGAGGTCAGCACGTCGTCGATCAGGACGACGCGCGCGCCGGCGATGCGGGCGAGGCGCCCCGGCCGCACGGCGATGGCGCCGCGCATCAGCCGGTCCCGCTCGGCAGCCGACCGCTCGCCCAGCCGGCCGGTGGCGCGGGTGCGGACCAGGGCGTCGGGCAGGCAGGCGACGCGGGCGCGCCGGGCCAGCGCATGGGCCAGCAGGGCGGCCTGGTTGTAGCGCCGGTGCAGCAGGCGGCGGCGGTGCAGCGGAACCGGGACCAGCAGGTCGGCGCCGGCCAGCAGGGCCGCCCCGGCGCGATGCATGTGCAGCGCCAGCGCGGCCGCGTTCTCCTCCCGCCCGGCATGCTTGAACGGCAGGATCAGGCCCTTGGCCGCCCCGTCATAGAGCAGTGCCGCGCGCGCGCGGGCCCAGGGCGGCGGCGACTCGGCGCAGGCGGTGCACAGGCGCAGGCGCCCCGCCTCGGCCTGGCTGGCGAACGGCAGGCCGCAGCGCTGGCACAGCGGCTCGGCGATGAAGCGCATCGCCTGGAAGCATGGGCCGCAGAGCTGGCCAGGCGAGGCCACCGGGCTGTCGCAGCACGCGCAGCCTGGCGGCAGAAGCAGGTCCAGGGTGGCGCGCGCCAGGTCACGGAGCATATGCACCGGAGATGTCGCTGTTCCGCGGCGGGAATGCGAGGGGTCTGGGCCGGTCCGATGTCCGACATGCATGTTTTCGATCGCCATGCGGTACGGTTGCACCGCGACCGGGCAGCGGCGCTGGTGGCCGGCGTGGAGCCGATCCTGAGCGACGCGGCTTCGCGGCTGCTGGACCGGCTGGACGACACCACGCACCGGTTTTCGCAGGCGCTCGACCTTGGCGGGCGCGGCGTGGTGGCGCCGATGCTGCGGGCGCGAGGGATCGGCGTGGTCAGCCTGGACCTCTCCCCAAGGATGGCCGCGATCAGCGGCGGCCTGGCGGTGGTGGGCGACGAGGAAAGGCTGCCGTTCGCGCCAGGCAGCTTCGACCTGGTCGTGGCGAATCTTTCGCTGCACTGGGTGAACGACCTGCCCGGCGCGCTGATCCAGCTTCGGCTGGCGTTGCGCCCGGACGGACTTCTGCTGGCCAGCCTGCCGGCGCTCGGCACGCTGGGCGGGTTGCGGCAGGCGCTGACGGAAGCGGAGGCGCAGGTGGCCGGAGGCGCGTCGCCGCGGGTTTCGCCGTTTCCCGACCTGCGCGACTGCGCGGCCTTGCTGCAGCGCGCCGGCTTCGCCCTGCCGGTGGCCGACCTGGACGAGGTGAGGCTGCTCTACGCCGACCCGCTCGGCCTGTTGCGCGACCTGCGCCATGCCGGCGAGGCCAACGCGGTGGCCGCGCGCCACCGCACCATTCCCCCGCGCGCGCTGTTCGCGGCGGCGATGGCGCAGATGCCCCAGCAGGACGGCCGCGTTCCTGCCGTCCTGCGGCTGGCGATGCTGACCGGCTGGGCGCCGGCCGAAACGCAACCCAAGCCGCTGCCGCGCGGCAGCGGCCAGGTCAGCCTGGCCGATGCGTTGGGACCGCGCTGACCCAGGTTAGCAGGTTGAACGGTAAGGGCCTTCACTGCTAACGCGCCGAAGCGCCGGCAGTCTCGAGGAGCTTGTCGAAGCAGACGACGCCGTCGATGGCGTTGCTGAAACTCTGGCCGATGCACTCCGCTTCGGCGGCCGGCCGCGTTGCGATCCTGACCTGCACGTTGACGCCGCGCGCCTGCTTCACACTGGTCTCGAACCAGGACAACCGGCCCGCCTCTATGGTCACCTCTCGGGGCCCTTGCCAGCGGAGCGACCATCCATCAGCCAACGCTGCCTCTGCCACCAGCTTGTCGTGACCAAACGGCGCACCCGACATGTCGTGCAGCCAGAAACTGACGCCTGCCCTGTAATCCGGCGGTATCGATCCCTGCCCGGCGCTGAACACGCGGATCTGGTATCGGCCATCCGGCGACGTCTCCGAAGCAACCGGCTTGGTCCAGAGCGCCGCCATTCCCGCAACGATCAGAAAACCCAGGCAAAGCAGCAACGCCAAACTTACCAGACCAACACAGGCGGCGCGGTATAGTCGCCAGACCCGGATCATGCGACCTGGTTCTGCTCGCAATCCTTGAATGCGCGACGCACGCACCATTCGTTGAGCTGCGACAAACCTGCGGCCCCGGACGTGTCGATACGGGTGCGACCTTGATGCGTGATCTTGTCCAACATGGCGTGAAGCCAGTTCTGACTGCCTCCGCCTTCGAACAGGTGGTCGAGCGTGAACCCGGCGTAGTAGCCAAGCACACCGAAATTGTACGACGCGAACGACGTGTAGAACGTCAG
Organism: uncultured Acetobacteraceae bacterium; assembly: GCA_937873095.1. GTDB lineage: Bacteria > Pseudomonadota > Alphaproteobacteria > Acetobacterales > Acetobacteraceae > BOG-908. Next base: position 10,747 of record CALMVI010000050.1, read on the forward strand.
GAAAAGGTCTGCGCGCGGCGGCCGCTGATAGTCGAACTGGCCACCTTGAGCGACCGCTTGCGCAAACGTAGCAGCCTGACCTGAGCGGAAGCCGGGGATCGCTGTGGCTGCTTGCGGATTTGACCGCATGACCGAGTTTGCGAAGGTGAGGTAATCCGTTCGCATCTTGGTCGCCCAGGCGATGTTGGAGCCATGCTGACGAAGCTCGGTTTGGCAATGTAAGGCTGCCGTCCATCATAGGGGCAGATGATGGATTGACCATTGACCAGCAGAAGCGGAACCGGCTGCCAGCCAGGCGGCAAGGTCGCCGACTGACGATCGTCCCACGTGATCACCCGCATCGCCGGCTCCTCGTGTGCGGCCAGCACCTTCAACAGGTTGGCAGGGACTGTTCAAGGCTGGTGCGCGGCGTCACATCGAACTTGAGAGAACACGGCCAAGCC
>CALMVI010000050.1:11289-56926 GCA_937873095.1 uncultured Acetobacteraceae bacterium
GCCAAGCCAAACGGGTCAGATTCGCATCAGTAGCCCCAATGCGGGCCTACCCACACGCCGTAGGGGGTGTAGTAGCCGGGTACCCAGCGATACCGGGCGGGAGCGTAGACGACGGGCGGGCGCACGACCACCGCGGGCGCGCCGATGAACACGCCGCCGCGCCAGCCCCAGCCGCCGTGCCAGCCCCAGCCGCCGCGCCAGCCATAGCCGGCATGCCAGCCATAGCCCGGCCTCGCCCACCACGCCTGCGCCGGCGCGGGCGTCAGCAGAGGCGCGCCAAGCCCCGCCACGATGGCGCAGCCGGCGACGAAACGCTTGAAGAAGCTCATGATTACCTCCCTGTCTGAGAGCTCGACGCGGAAGATAGGCGGCCGATGTTTCAGGCGATGCTTCGGCGGGTGTCCGAACGTAACGGTCGCCCGCTCGGCGATGGTGTGCGAGGCGCCGGTGGTTGACGCCCACTCCGGCTGCGGCTACTAGCGCGCCTCCGTTGTTGCACCTGCCCCGGTGGCGGAATTGGTAGACGCGCAGGTTTCAGGTATCTGTGATCGCAAGGTTGTGGAAGTTCGAGTCTTCTCCGGGGCACCAACAACGGATTTCTGACCCGCGATGACCGTTCAGTTCAACGCGTCCGGCCCCCTGTTCCTGCATCGCGACGACCTTCCCGCCGACATCGACATGGGACCGGTGGTGGCCGTCGACACGGAGACCATGGGCCTCAACCCGCATCGGGACCGCCTCTGCCTGGTGCAGCTCTCCTCGGGCGACGGCAGCGCGCACATGGTGCAGGTGGCGCCCGAACGCCTGGGCGGCCGCGGCGCCGACTGCCCCAACCTCAAGCGCCTGCTGGCCGACACGGGGGTGACGAAGCTGATGCATTTCGCCCGTTTCGACGTGGGCGTGCTGCAGCACACGCTGGGCATCACGGTTGCGCCGATCAAATGCACCAAGATTGCCGCCAAGCTGGTGCGCACCTTCACCGACCGCCATGGCCTGCGCGACCTGTGCCGCGAGCTGCTCGGGGTCGAAATCTCCAAGCAGCAGCAGACATCCGACTGGGGCGCGGCCGAACTGACCCCCGAACAGCTCAGCTACGCCGCATCCGACGTGCTGCACCTGCACGCCCTCTGGGCCAGGCTGGAGGCGCTGCTGGTGCGGGAGGGGCGGCTGGAGCTGGCGGAAGCGTGCTTCGCGTTTATGCCTGCGAGGACGCGGTTGGATATGCTGGGTTATGAGGAACCAGACATCTTTGCGCATCGGGGGTGAAGCAAGCAGTCCTTTTTTGAAAAAAAGGACCAAAAAACTTTTAGTCATCAGGGCCGCGACAGCTAACAAAAGTCTTTTGCTTCTTTTCTTCAGAAAAGAAGACCTTGCTTCCTAAAGCGAAAACCTCTCCCCCAAATAAACCCGTCGCACATCGGCATGCGCCACCACCTCCTGCGGCGCGCCCTCCATCAGCACCTGCCCGTCATGCATGATGTAGGCGCGGTCAATGATCTCCAGCGTCTCGCGCACGTTGTGGTCGGTGATCAGCACGCCCAGGCCGCGATGCTTGAGGTGGCGCACCAGGTCGCGGATCTCGCCGACCGCGATCGGGTCGATGCCGGCCAGCGGCTCGTCGAGCAGGATGTAGCTCGGGCGGGTGGCGAGCGCGCGGGCGATCTCCACCCGCCGCCGCTCGCCGCCGGACAGAGCCAGCGCGGGCGTGCGGCGCAGATGGCCGATGCCGAACTCGGCCAGCAGCTCGTCGCAGGATTTCTCGCGCTGGTCCGCGTCCGGTTCCACCACCTCCAGCGCCGCCATCACGTTCTGCTCGACGTTGAGGCCGCGGAACACGCTCGCCTCCTGCGGCAGGTAGCCGATGCCCATGCGCGCGCGGCGGTACATCGGCAGCATGGTGATGTCGTCGCCGTCCAGCGCGATGGAGCCGGTATCGGGCCGGACCAGGCCCACGATCATGTAGAATGTGGTGGTCTTGCCGGCGCCGTTGGGCCCCAGGAGGCCCACCGCCTCGCCGCGACGCAGCTGGATCGAGACGTTGCGCACCACCGGCCGCTTGCGGTACGTCTTGCCCACGCCGGTCGCGATCAGCCCGCCCTGGCCGGGCACCATGCGCAATGTCTCGCGCGGGTCGGTCTTGGTGGCCCGGGCGGCAAGCGGCGTCGTGTCGACCGTCATCGCCTGGCACCTTCCTGGTTCGGTCCGCTCGGCGGCGCTTTGCCGGGCGGCGCGTTTGGCTGCGTGCTGCCGGGGGACGGTGCGCCGCCGCCGTTCGGCACCACGAGACCCTGCACCCGGCCGCCTGGCGCCTGGGTCAGGGTGGCCAGCCCGGTCTTCATGTTCACGATCGCGGCGGCGCCGTTCAACTGGTTTTCCCCGCGCGTGATGTGGACGTGGCCGACCACCCGGGCAAGGCCGGTATCGGGCAGGTAGACGCCGCGATCGCCGGTCACGATGTCGGTCTGCGTGCGCACCTGCACGTGGCCGTATGCCTCCACCCGCTGCAGCTTGCCGCCCGCCATAGGATCAGCCCCCGCCTGGCCAGCGGGCTTCGGGGCGGGCTTGCCGGGTGCCGCGGCCGGGGCGGTGGCGGTGTAGCCCACCAGCGTGTCTCCTGTGATGCGCCGGCCATCCGCGCTGGTCGCCGTCGCGTCGCCGCGCGCGACCGCCATGTGTCGGGCGGACCAGTATTCCATGGCGTCGCGGGCGGTCAGCAGGTCCTGCGGCGTGGTCAGGCGCAGGCCGTGGCCGGTCAGCACCAGGACCGACTGGTCGATGTCGTACACCGCGTGGTCGCCCCAGGCCTGGTCGGTGGGGGTGAAGATGTGGACCCTCCCCTCCGCGTTCAGCCGATAGATTTCGTTGTTGCCGGTGTCCCCGGCCGCCGCAGGGGACGCGCCTTGCGGGTCTCCGGCCGCCGCCGGAGAGGGAGCAGGGGCGGGGGGCGTGCCTGGTTTGGCGGCCTGGGCGGCAGGCGCCCCGGCCTTCTTGCGGTAATGCGCGATCAGGCGGTCGGCGGTGACGGTCGCGTTGCCGCGCGTGGCGCGCGCATCCTCGTGCGCGGTCACTGTCTGGTTGGCCTGATCCCAGTCGATGCCGCCGACGGCCGTCACCCCGACCGGGCCGCCATGCGAGAGGTCGATCGGCTGTGCCCGCAGGTTCGGGCAGGCTGCGGCCATCGCCGCTGTCAGGGCGGCGATGCGGTCAATGCGTGCCATTCAGCACCAGCCTGGCTGGCCCGTGGAACTGGATGACCGACCCCTTGTCGACCAGGGTGAACCCTTGCGCGTCCAGCGTGCCGAACGGTCCTTCGGCGTGGGTGGTGTCGTCGCTGACCGCCGCGCCCTGCTTGACGTCCATCGTCGCGGTGTCCGACGTCATGATGGTGCCGTCCTGCCGGAACAGCGTCACGTCGTGGGCGAGGTCGAGCTGGTTGCTGTGCTGCATGAACACGCCGGTCTTGGCCCTGACCAGCAGCCAGGTGCCGTTCTGCAGAGAGACGTCGCCCACCGGCAGGTGCATGTTGATGCGGTCAGGGCCGTCCCGCTCGGCGGTTTCGGCGGACACCGTGTAGGGGCGCTCGCGGCCGTCGAGGCCGTGGTAGCGCGGGTGGAGCATCTGCCCAGATCCGTTGATCATCGTCAGCTGCCGCCAGGTGGCCCGTCCGTTCTCGACCGTGCGGGTCAGTTCCGGCCACAGGGCGATGCTGGACAGCAACGCGAGCGCCCCGAGCGGCAAGGCGTATTTGACGATCCTGACCCGCAGGCGCGGGCGCATCCGTCGCGGCGCTGCGGTAGCCCACCCGGCCGCCGCGGTCTGGGCGGCAACGGGCAGGGCGTCCCGTGCCAGTCCGGCGGGAAGCGGCGTCGTCACGGCTTGGGTCGTCGGCATCGGGGCCATGTATGGGTTCAGCCTCGAAGCCGGTCAATCGAGGCCGTGTCACCGAATGTAGCGCCGGGCCGCGAGGTCGCCCGAACCGGGCGGTCCAGCCCGCGCCAGCTCGCGAGGCGTTCGGCTGGCGCTGGCGTTGTGGCGAGCGAAGGCCAGGGGCGTTGCCCCTGGACCCCATCAAAGGCAAGCCTTTGAAATCCTTTTTGTCAGGACGTGAGAGTTTTGAACCCCAGCTTGGTTCAGGGGAACAGAGGCTGTAACGCTGTTGGTTGAGTCTTGAACCTCGCCGTGGAAGCTGGTGTTTGGGATCCAAACGCCCAGCGTTTGGCGGGGTGCGGGGCAGAGCCCCGCTTTTCCTAAGGGCCTGGGTTCGGCCGCCGGCTAGGCCGGTATCTGGAATTTATGCAGCGCCTCCTCCAGTTCCTGAAAGCTCGGCATGAACTCGTTGGGGACCATTTTTCGCCCGGTTTCCACGCTGACCTGGGGCGCGTTGCCGTGCAGGTGAGCGACGAGGACCGCCCTGGTCACGTCGCTGTAGCGAGCGTCGCCCTCGACGATGCCCTTCATGCGGGCAGCGCATGGGGCGGCGATGCCGTAGGCCAGCAGCACGCCCAGAAACGTCCCGACCAGGGCGCCGCCGATCATCTCGCCCAGAACCGCCGGCGGCTCGTTGATGTGCGCCATCGTCTTGATGACACCGAGCACCGCGGCAACGATGCCCAGGGCGGGCAGCGCGTCGGCCATGGTCTGGATCGCGTGGCTGCCATGCAGCTCCTCGTTCAGCGTCTTCTTCAATTCGCGGCACATCAGGTCTTCGATCTGGTGCGGATCGTCGGCGTTCATGCCGACCATGCGGAGGTAGTCGCAGATCAGCGACGATGTGTGGTGGTCCGCCAGGATCTTCGGAAAATGCTTGAAGGCCGTGCTTTCGCCCGGCTTTTCGATGTGCGGCTCGAGCGCCATCGAGCCCCGCTGGCTGGCGAGCTTGGTGAAGAAGAACAGCAGGCTCAGCAGCTCGACGTAATCGGCTTTCTTGTAGCGTTCCCCCTTGAGGATCATGCCGAAGCCGGCCAGCGTGTGTTTCACGCCCGTCATGGAGTTGGCCATGATGAAGGTGCCGATCGCCGCGCCCAGGATGGTCACCAGCTCGAACGGCATGGAGGCGATCAACGGCCCGATCGCGCCACCGCTGGCGATGAAGCTGCCGAACACGCACGCCAGCAGAAATCCCAGTCCGCCGATCGTCAGCATCTTGGGGTCACGGCCTCGTCAAGGGTGCCGCCGCAGGCGCGGGCGGCGCCGAACGCAGCAGCAGGATGGCTATCCTGCGGTTCGCCGCGGCGAGCGGATCGGAGGCGATCAGCGGGTCGCGGTCGCCATGGCCGGTCACGTCGCGGATGCGGCTGTCCGGCAGCCCGGCCTCCGTCAGGACGCGGCGAGTGGCGTTGGCGCGGTCCGCCGAAAGGTCCCAGTTGCTGCGGCCCGGGCCGGCATAGGGCGCGGCATCGGTGTAGCCGGCCACCGCCACCGCCTCGTGCAGGCCCTTCAGCATGGGGGTCAGCCGCTGCAGCACGATGCGCGCGCGCTCGTTCGGTTCGGGCGAGCCGGTGGCGAACATTGGCAGCCCTTCCGAATCGCGTATCTGGACGCGCAAGCCCTCAGGCGTCAGGTCCACCGAGAGCTGGCGTGCGATCGGCGCCAAGTCGGGGTCGGTGGCGATCACCTTCTGCATCGCGGCCGCAGCGGCGGCGAAGCCTGCCTGTTCGTCGCGCCGCATCTGCTCGGCCGCCCGGCGTATCTCCGCCTGGTCGGCCCCCTTGCCAGGCCTCTGGCCCGGTCCCTGGCCCAGGGCGGTGCCGTCGCTGCCGTCGGGCTGGCCCTGCGCCGGGCCCTGGCTGTCTCCTCCGGATGCCTGGTCATGCACCTCGTGGGCGGCCAGCGTGTCGCTGCCATCGTCGTCCTGGTCGACGGGAGGGGCGTTCCTGTTCATCACGGCGATCGTGCCGCGATCTGAAATCGCGTTGCCATCCTCGAACGGGGACTGTCCGCCCAGCGGCCGCCCGGTGCCGGAGCGCTGCACGCTGACCGAGGCGCTGGGGCTGAAATAGTCGGCCAGACCGCGCCGCTGCGCCTCCGTCGTCGCGTTCAGCAGCCACATCAGCAGGAAGAACGCCATCATCGCCGTCACGAAATCGGCGTAGGCGACCTTCCATGCCCCACCATGGTGGCCGGCCTCCACCACCTCCTCCCGCCGGATGATGGTTATCGATTTCGAGTCGCGCTTGCTCATCCTCACCACCCAAGGCTGCGGCCGTCTGCAGAATGGCGTGGTTTGGTTAAGACGGCTTTAGGAACGAGCGGCTATCTGGGGGGCGCCGACAGGCGTCCTGTCCGGGCCCGGGGCAGCGTCACCGCGGGCATGCCCGCGTTCGGGCGCAGGCGCGCCAGGTAGAACCGGTACTCCTCGGCCGGCACACCGTTCCTGGCGCGGACCACACCGCCGAGCGGCCGTATGTCGGCCCACAGGCGGGGGTCCGGCCCGGCGCGCTGGCGGAGGCTGCGCACCAGCAGGACGGGCGCGTCCGACCCGGGCGGCAGGCCGAACAACGCCCAGCGCGGCTCCACCGCCATGACCGGCCCGCGCAGGCGCCAGGCGAGTTCGCTGGCCAGGCCGTACTCGTCGGCCGCAACGCCTGCAGCACCGCTGGCCATCTGCGCCGCGTAGACGCGCCCCGCCAGGTCGGACCAGCCGGCGAGCCGGATCAGGGTGAAGTCGAGCGCCCTCGGCAGCGCCCAGGGGGACGCCACGGCCTGGACGTAGAGCACCGCCGCGCACGCAAAGCCCAGCCAGACCGATGGGCGCCAGAAGCGGGCGCCGGCGCCGGCGGCGGCCAGTGCCGCACCCGGGAAGATCACCGCGGGCCAGTTCGCCTGGACCCGGTCGCCCAGCGCATGTTCGACGAACACGCAGGCCGGCAGCAGCGTCACGCAGGCCAGCAGGCCCGGCATGGCCTGGCGGCGCCACAGCCCGGCGGCGGCGGCGGCCAGTCCTGCGCCGAATACCCAGGCGATGCCGGGCGTTGCCAGACCGACCTGGCCCGCCGCCAGCTCTGCCAGGAAGCCGAGCGCGCGGGCGGGTTGCCAGTCGCCGGTGCGCGCGCCCTGCTTGGCGAGGCTGGCCCAGCCATGCGCCGCGTTCCACCACAGCACCGGCGCGAACAGCGCCAGCGCCAGCGCGCCGCCGGCCCAGAGCTGCCAGCGGCCCAGCCAGCGTCGCGCATCCGGCACCGCCGCCATCCAGACAAGGATCGCGGCCCCCAGCAGCCCTGCGGTGTATTTGCTGTCCAGCGCGAAACCCGAACACAGCCCGACCCCGAGCCACCATCCCGGCCGGCCGCCGCGCACCAGCCTTGCCAGGCAGGCCAGCGCCGCGGTCCAGAAGAACAGCAGCGGCGTGTCGGGCGTCATCACCACCGAGCCGACGTTCAAGGCCAGGGTCGCGTTCAGCAGCAGCACCGCCACCGGCCCGGCACGGCGGCCGGGCGAGACGTCCTCGGCCGCCCGCATCAGCAGCAGCGAGCCCAGCAGCGCCGAGACCGGCCCCAGCAGGCGCACGCCGAGCGCGGTGTCGCCCGCGACCGCCGTGCCGGCGCGTATCCACAGCGCCACCATCGGCGGGTGGTCCAGATAGCCCCAGGCGAGCGCGCGCGACCACACCCAGTAATACGCCTCGTCGCCCGACAGCGGCGCCCGGGCCGCCACCAACAGGCGAACGCCCGCCATCGCCAGCAGGCTGAGCCGCAGCGCGGTGGAGGCGTTCACCCCAGGCGGCAGGCGGCCGAACGCCGACCACGCACGCCCGGCCGCCCTACTCCCACTCGATGGTTCCCGGCGGCTTGCTGGTGACGTCGTAGACCACGCGGTTGACGCCGCGGATTTCGTTGACGATGCGCGCGGCGACGCGGCCGAGGAAGGCCATGTCGAACGGGTACATGTCGGCGGTCATGCCGTCCGTGCTGGTCACCGCGCGCAGGGCGACCACCTGGTCGTAGGTGCGCTGGTCGCCCATCACCCCCACGCTGCGCACCGGCAGCAGTACGGCGAAGGCCTGCCAGATGGCGTCGTACAGCCCGGCCGACCGTATCTCCTCGAGAAAGATCGTGTCGGCCCGGCGCAGCAGGTCGAGGCCCTCACGCGTCACTTCGCCGGGGATGCGGATCGCCAGGCCAGGTCCCGGGAACGGGTGCCGGCCGACGATCGCGTCCGGCAACCCCAGCTCGCGGCCCAGCGCACGCACCTCGTCCTTGAACAGCTCGCGCAGCGGCTCGACCAGGGTCATGCGCATCCGCTCGGGCAGGCCGCCCACGTTGTGGTGCGACTTGATGGTCACCGAAGGCCCGCCCGCGACCGAAACGCTTTCGATCACGTCCGGGTACAGAGTGCCCTGTGCAAGGAAATCCGCGCCGCCGATGCGCGCGGCCTCACCCTCGAACACGTCGATGAACAGGCGGCCGATCGTCTTGCGCTTGCTCTCCGGGTCGGTCACGCCGGCCAGCGCGCCCACGAACAGGTCGGACGCATCGCTGTGCACCAGCGGCACGTTGAAGCGGCCGCGGAAGGTTTCGACCACCTGCCCGGCCTCGCCGGCGCGCAGCAGCCCGTGGTCGACGAAGATGCAGGTCAGCCGGTCGCCCACCGCCTCGTGGATCAGCATGGCGGCCACCGAGCTGTCGACTCCGCCGGACAGGCCGCAGATCACCCGCCCCTGCCCCACCTGCGCGCGGATGCGCTCGATGGCGGCCGCACGGAACGCCGCCATCGTCCAGTCCCCGTCGCAGCCGCACACGCGGCGCGCGAAATTGGCGAGCAGTGCGGCGCCGTGCGGGGTGTGCACCACCTCGACATGGAACTGCGTGCCGTAGATGCGCCGGGCCTCGTCGGCGATCACCGCGAACGGCGCGCCCTCGCTGCGGGCGACGGCGGCAAAGCCCTGGGGCAGCGCGGTCACCCGGTCGCCATGGCTCATCCACACCTGCTCGCGCCCGCCCACCTGCCACACGCCGTCGAACAGCGCGCAGCCGGCGGAGACGTCGACATAGGCGCGGCCGAACTCCTGATGGTCGTGCGCCTCCACCTGCCCGCCGAGCTGGGCCACCAGAAGCTGCTGACCGTAGCAGATGCCCAGGATCGGCAGGCCCAGCGTGTAGATCGCCGGGTCGGCGAGCGGCGCGCCGCTCCCGGCCACGCTGGCCGGGCCGCCGGACAGGATCAGACCGCGCGGGGCGAAGGCGGCAATGCGCTCGGGCGTGGCGCTGTAGGGGAAGATTTCGCAGTACACCCCCGCCTCGCGCAGCCGGCGCGCGATCAGCTGCGTGACCTGGCTGCCGAAATCGAGGATCAGCAGGCGGCTCTGCGGTGCGTTCATGCGGGCTTCCAGCACGCGGCGCGCCGTGCCGCAAGCCGGCCGGCCGCTCACGCAACAGTGTCGAAAGTTAACCGTTCCGCAACGATTACCGATGGCACGACCGTCTCGAAAATGCGATGTTTATACATCTTTAAGCCATCGAGGGACGCTCATGACCGCCATAAGCTGGAAGACCGGCCAGAGCGACCTGTGGACCGATCCTGCCGCCTGGTCCACCGGAACGATCCCCGGCAGCGCCGACGACGTGACGGTCGGGGTGGCGCCGGTCTTCGCAGGCGCCCCCTACACCGTGACGCTGCAGACCAGCCAGTCCGCACACTCGATCACGCAAAGCCAGGCAGCGTCGACGATCGCCGTGTCGGGATGCACGCTGAGTGTCGCGGGCACATACGCGCTTGGCGGCACGGTGTCGCTCGCCCAGGCCGTTCTCGTCGGCGGCACCGTAGCGAGCACCGGCGGGACTGTGCTCCTGAACGGCAACACCGGGATCAGCGGTGTTTCGTGGCAAGGCACGCTGGACCTCGTGCGGGCGGCCGACAGCGTTTTCGACCCCACGGTGGTGCTGACCAACGACAGCTTCACAGGAGCCGGCGGCGCCGGCGCCGGCAGCATCGTGCTCGGCACCGGCGTACAGGCGCAGATCGATCCAAGCACGGTGTTGGCGGACGTGTCGTTGGTGCTGAACAGCGCGTCGCTGTCGCAATCGAGCGGCACGCTGGCGTTCGGTTCGCTGTCGACGGTTTCCGCCTCCGGCAGTTGCTCAATCGGCTACGCCGGCGCCGCCCTGACCAATGACGGGCTGATCAGCGCGGCCGGCATCGGCACCAGCGTGGCCGTGGCGGCATCGAGCTTCTCGGGCCAGGGAACGGTGTCGGTCAGCAACGGCGCGAGCCTGTTTCTGGTGGGCGGCAACGTTTCCGACGCGGGCCTGCTCTCGGTGGGCGCCGGCAGCTACCTGGACGTCCAGAGCGCAGACGGCAGCGGCCTGTTTGCCGGCACGCAGTTCCAGGTGCAGGGCGGCACGTTGTCGCTCGACGCCAGCCTGACCACGGCGCAACTGGCCCCGCTCCACATCGCCAACGGCACATTGGCGCTGGCCGGCACGCTGCAAAATGCGGGATACACGCTGCACCCATCCGCCGGCGCCAACCTCGCCAACCTGGATCTGGCGGGCGGCACGATCATCGGCGGCACCATCGTCAACCAGGGCGCCTTCACGGTCGACGCCATTGCGCCGCAAGACGCGTACTCGCTGACCGGAACAAGCCAGATGACGCGTGTCACCTTCGAGGGGACGCTGGACGTGGGCGCTTCCGCACAGCTCGACCTCAGCGGCTTCACCCTGACGGGCATGGGCGGCAGCGGACAGGGCAGCATCGTCATCGCCACCAGCGGGCTGGTCGACGTGCTCGACAACGAGACGCTGAACGCCTCCATCAGCATCGGCACCGACGGCCTTATCAGCTACGTCGCCAACGGCCTGTATGCGGCGGGAACGCTGACCCTGGGCGCACAGAACGTGACAACGGTGGCGGAGACGAACGCCACCATCGCCGGCAGCGGCCAGAGCGGGCTGGTGATCAATGCCGGCACCATCGACCTGACGTCCAAGGCCGCATCGCTCAGCCTCTACAACGTGGTCAATAACGGCCAGATCAGCGTCGCGGCTGGCGAGGTGTCGGCGCAGAACATGACCAATGACGGCACGATCACCGTCACCTCCGGAGCCCTCGGCGAGACTGGGCCGTTCCTGAACGCCGGGCTGATCTCCATCAGCGGAACCGGTTCCACCGACAACAGCACGGGCTACACGAGCGGACTGGCCAATGCCGGCACGTTCAGCGTGTCGAACGGCGCGACGGCGTATCTCGGCACGTACGGAACGGGTTGGACCAACTCCGGCACGTTCCTCGTCGCCAACGCCAACCTGTTCCTGGCCGGCATCTTCACGACCGGGCAGCTTGGCACCCTGCAAGCCGGGCAGGCCGGAACGCTGAGCCTGCTCGGCACCCTGCAGAACACAGGCACGTTCAGCGTCGGCCAGGGCACCAGCGTGTCGGCCCTGGCCCTCGACGGCGGCATTAAAGGCGGAACGCTCATCGACACCGGCGGCGGGCTGATCGGTGGAGGCGGCGTGCTGTCGGACGTGGCGTTCGACGGCACCTTGGCGCTGACACAGGACCAATCCGACCTATACATCGACAGCGGCACGCGTTTTTCGCAAGCCTCGGGTGGCGCCGGCAGCATCCTGATCACCGGTTCGGCAAGCAGCCTTGCGGCCGACGGCAACACCACGCTGGACGACGTCGCCATATCGCTCGGCAGCAGCGGCGGTACTGCGGCAACGCTGGGGGCGACGTACGGGGAGACGCTGACGCTCGGCGCCAGCTCCATCGTGACGCAGACCGGCGCACTCGCCGGCCTCGGCGTGCCTTTCGGCTCCATGGGGACCGTCCTCAACCAGGGGCTCGTGATCGCCGACCAGGCGGGCGGCACGCTGTCGCTGACCGGTTCGATCACCAATGCGGGCACGGTGGCCGTGGGCAACGGCGACACGCTTCTGCTGTCGGCCGATTCGCTGGTCAATACCGGCGTGATCAGCGTGACGAACGCCGCGGTCGACCTGCAAAACGCGAGCCTCGCGCAGCTGTCCGAGCTGACGCTCGTCGACAGCGCGGTTGCGGTGACGGGCCAACTGAACGCGCTCGGCGGCACGCTGTCGGTCGGCGCGGGGGGTCTCGTGCCGCTGCTGCAGGTGGAGGGGACCATATCCGGCGGCACGATCCACGATGCGGGCGGCGGCGTGCAGTTCGCCGGCGCGGCAGCGCTGAACGGGGTGACCTATCAGGGCGTGATGACGGTGAACCGGCCGCTCAGCACCGTCACCGTGACTGGCGGCCTGACCCTGCAGGGGTTGCAGGGCAGCGGCGCCGGCAGCCTGGCGCTGACCGGCGCGGGCAGCACGCTGGTGTGGGACAGCACCCAGGCGCTGGACAACGCCACGCTCAGCATCGGCAGCAACGCCACGTCCTATGCCGGGCACGCGCTCGAGGCACCCAGCCTGGTCGCTGATCAATCGCCGGTGCAGACCGTGACGGAGGTCCTGCTCGGCAGCCACCTGCACGTGATACAGGCTGGGCTGTACGCCGAGATCGGGTCGGCCTACGGCACGTTCTCCAGTGCGGCCACGATGACGGCCAATCTGGCGCACGGGCAGCTCGTGCTGCAGGGGCAGAGTTTCACCAACACCGGCACCATCGGCGTCAGCGCGACCGACACCGTGCAGTTGGAATCAGAGGGTTTCACCAATGCCAGGCTGATGGTGGTCGGGGTGGGAAGCACCGTCGACCTCGACCTCTACAATTACTTCGCCGAGGGCAGCCTGGCCGCTCAGAGCTTCACCAACACCGGCACGATGATGATGGCGGGCGGCATGCTGGCCGAGCAGACCGGCAACGGCGCGTTCCCGAAAGTGCCGCTGCTGAACGCGCATGGCGGGCACATCGTGGGCGCCGGCGTGGTGGCGAGCCAGATCGACAATGACGGCGTCATCGAGGCGCATCAGGGCGTGCTCGACATGCTGCAGGTGATCTCCGGCACCGGCGCGCTGCAGGTGGATGGCGGCGCGATGCTGGTGCTGGGCGGGGTGGGCACCGGACAGACGGTCAGCTTCGCGGGTGCGGGGGGCGTGCTCGGGCTGCTGCCGCCCTACTTCCTCGGCACCATCGGCGGCTTCGCCTCCGGCGACACGATCGACGTGCTCAACACCAGCGCCCGCTCGGCCGCGTTCTCCGGCGACAGCATCGTCGTCTCGCTCAGCAACGGCGGCACGCTGCGGCTGGCCACCACCTCCGCGCTGAGTGGCTCGCTGACGGTGACGGCGGGCACGCATGGCGACGAGCTGATCCGGTTTGCCGCCGGCGCCGGGTCCCCCGCGCCGCACGCCGCGGCGCCGGGCGCTGCGGACGTGTTTGCCCGGCAGGCGGAGCCGCTGGCGCCGATCGGTTACGGGCTGGGCGCGGTGCATTTTGGTCATGTGGTGTAAGGCAAGGGCTCTGCCCTTGACCCGTTGGGGCCAGTCGGCCCCAAACCCCGGTTCAGAGCTGGATGAGTTACCGGGGTTGGAATAACTTGCGGGTGGTTTGGGCACCTTTGAAATCAAACTTCCCTGATCGTAACGCAAAGTCCGAAAAACGACTTTCAGCAACGAACGCCTAGCTCTTCCGCCAGCCGCGCCGCCGCCGTCTGCACGTAGGCCGCGTCCAGCTCGATCCCGATCCCCCTCGCCCCTTCCAGCGCCGCCGCGACCAGGGTGGTGCCGGTGCCGGCGAACGGGTCCAGGACCAGGGCGTCCTGGCGGTTGTGCAGGCGTATGCACCAGCGCGGCAGGTCGAGCGGAAACGTGCCGGGGTGGTGGTATTTCTGCGACCGGCTCTGCACCGTGCGGTAGGGGATGAACCAAGTGTTGCCGCGGCAGCGTGCGTCCTGGGCGTGGCCGCGCCTGGCGATGTTGGACTTGTCCTTGAACGGCACGCCGATCGCCAGACGGTCCAGCTGCACGTCGCCGGTCAGCGTCAGGTGGAACACGTGCTCGTGGTTGTGGTTCAGGAAGCGCCGGCCGGCGACCGGCTTGAAATGGCCCACCGTGTCGTCGCCGGTGCTGACCGACTTGATCCAGGTGATGTGGTTCTGCAGCACGAAGAGCGGCCGCAGCCGGACGATCAGCTCGAAGGGCAGCCAGGGCCGTGCGTTGGAGCCGGCGATGTTGAGGAAAAACGACGCGTCCGGCCGCATCACCCGGCGCACCGCACCCGCCACCTGGACCATCCAGGCCAGGTAGTCGGCCTCGCTCCTGGCGTCGTCATAGGCATTGTAGGCGAGATCCAGGTTGTAGGGCGGCGAGGTCACGACGACGTCGACCGACCCGGCGGCCAGGGTGGGCAGCACGGCCAGGCAGTCGCCGTGGTGGATCGTGTGCGGCCCGAGCAGGACAGGGGCACAGGCCGGCGTCAGAAAGCCCCCTCCAGCATCAGAGGGCGGGGCGCGGCAGCAGGATGTACTCCGTGCCGCCCTGGTGCATGCGGGCGGCGCGCTGCTCGGCGGCGCGGCCGGCGCCCAGGAACACGTCGGCGCGCGCGGGACCCACGATGTCGCTGCCGAGATCCTGGGCCAGCAGCAGCCTGCGCCAGGGCGCGCCGTCCACCGGGTCGGTGGTGTCGAGGAACAGCGGCACGCCCAGCGGCAGCGCCAGCCGGTCGATGGCGGCCGCCCGGCCGGGGACCAGGTCCACGCCGAGCGCGCCGGGCGGCCCGTCGCCGGCATCGGCGCCCAGCACCACGCGGAAGAAGACGTAGTCGTCGTTGCGGTCCATCACCGCGCGGGCCTGGTCCGGGTGCGCGGCCAGCCAGGCGCGGACCGATTGCAGGCTGACCGCGTTTTCCGCCAGCGCGCCCTGCTGCACGAGCACGCGGCCGAGCGGGGTGTAGGGCCGGCCGTTCTTGCCGTCATAGGCGACGCGCACCACCGTGCCGTCGGCCAGCCTGACGCGGCCGGCACCCTGCACCTGCAGCAGGAACAGATCGGCCGGGTCCTGCAGCCACAGCAGCGGCCGCGCCGCGTAGCCTGCCCGGCCCGCCTCCAGCTCCTGCCGCGTCCAGTAGGGAACCAGGCGCCCGTCCTGCAGCCGCCCGACCGGGGCAGCCGCGCCGGGCGAGGACGGCCGCGCCTGCACCAGGTCGCGCGGCCTGGCCAGGATGGGCACGGCGTAGGCGCCGCCTGGGGCCAGCGCGCCCGGCACTTCGGGCTCGTAATAGCCGGTCACCAGCGCGGGCGCGTCGATCCGGTAGGGCTGGAACCAGGCCTCGTAGAAGCGGCGCGCGCCGGCCGCGTCGCCGGGCGCGAGCGAAAGGGCGGCCGCACAGGACGGCGTCCACTGGCCTGCGCGGCCGGCAGCCTGGGCGGCCGCCCCGCTGCTGCCCAGCCAAGTGTCCGCCGGCAGCAGCGCGAACCGGCGGCACTCGGCTTTCAGGGCAGGCAGCGTGTCGGCCAGGGTGTCGGCCGACCAGCCCGGGATCGCGTCGAACCGGGTCGCACGCAGCGCACCGTCCTGCGGCGCGGGCGTGCAGCCCGCGAGCCAAGCTGACGCAGCCGCCGCGAGAGACCGGCGCCGGAACCGCATCCGCACCGATGACGCTATGCGCTGCGCGCCGCCGTCAGCCGCCAGGTCAGGTCGGTTCCCGCGAGGTCGCGCTCGAAGGCCCACAGGTCGGAAATCTCGGTCACCGCGTCCGTGCCGCTGATCGGCTGGCCGGCCTTGTCGGAGGAGATGTTCACCTGGCGCGAGACGAACCGCACGGTGATTGCCGCCTGGGTGCCGGACAGCGAGGCATCGGTCACGCTCACCTCGTCGATGCCGCGTATCTCGGTGCGCTGGGTCTCGCCCGCCGCCTCCCTTGCAGCGATCACGCTGTCGAAGGCCTGGTAGGTGGCGTCCCCCAGAAGGGGCCGCAGCCTGGCCCGGTCGCCGGCGGCGAACGCATCGACGATCATCCTGAAGGCGTGCTCGGCGCCGGCGAGGAACTGCGCCGGCTCGAACCGCCGGTCGATGCCGCGCATGGCGGCCATCGTCCGCCCGACCGGCCCCGACGGGTCTGGCAGCTTGCGGGCGGCGCCGGCCGGGTCGGCCTTGGCGTCGGCGATGCCGGACGCGGGCTGCGGCACGCGGACGGGGGCGGCCGGCGCGCCCTCGAACCCGGTGCGCTTGCCCAGGATGCTGCGCAGACGCAGCACGAGGAACGCCGCGATCATCGCGAACAGGACCAGATCGATCGGAAAACCACCTGCCGCTTGCACTCGACTCTCCCGGACACTGGCTTTCACATAGGGACTGTCCGGCCCGCGGCAAACAGCGGCGAGACGCCCGGGCGTCAGACGCGCGGCACCGCACCCGCTCGTTGCTCTTCGTCACAGGCGGGGCTAGCTCTCCGCGCATGATCCTGATGCGCCACGGCCAGAGCGAGTTCAACCTCCACTTTTCCGCCACCAAGCGCGATCCCGGCATCGAGGACCCGCGCCTGACCCCGCTCGGCCAGGCGCAGGCGGAGGCGGCGGCAGAGGCGCTGAGCCGGCAGGGCATCACCCGCATCCTCGCTTCGCCCTACACGCGGGCGTTGCAGACCGCGGCACCCACGGCGCGTGCCCTGGGGCTGCCGGTCCACGTCCACGTGGGCGTGCGCGAGCGGGCGCATTTCCGGTGCGACATCGGCAGTTCGCGCACCGCACTCGCCCAGGCCTGGCCGGAACACGATTTCGGCCACATCGACGAGGTGTGGTGGCCGACCGGCACGGAAACCGCCGAGAGCGTGGACGCCCGGGCCGCCGCGTTCCGCGCCGAGATGCTGCAGTTGCCGCAATGGGCGACCACGCTCGTCGTCAGCCATTGGGCGTTCCTGCTGGCGCTGACCGGACAGAGCCTGGAAAACGGCGAGTGGGTGCGCTTCGACCCAAGCTGAGGCGGCTGGACCCGCGCTTGCCTTGGCACGCGCGGCCTTGGACTGCAGCGTGCCTTTGCGCCGCCTCCGCCGCGTGCTACCGCGCCGCCGACAAACATAGGTTGGGCGGGTTCAGGCTGATACGGTCAGCCTGAACCCGCTCTAAGGAGCACGCCATGTCCGAAGCAGCAGACCCAACGGCCGCAGCACCGGGCCAGCAGATGCCGCCGCTGGTGGTCAACGTGCAATACATCAAGGATCTGTCTTTCGAGGTGCCGAACGCGCCGGAAATCTACGCCACCCTGCGCAGCCAGCCCGCGGTGCAGATCAACCTGGACGTGCAGGCACGCGCGCTGCAGGAAGGGCAGAACGTCTACGAAGTGACGCTGGCCGTCAAAGCCGACGCGCGGGAGACGGCGCAGGGCGCGCCCGGCCAGAACGGGGCGGCGCAGAACGGCACCGCGCAGGCCGGCGCGGCCCAGGAAGGCCGGCCGGTGTTCATCGTCGAGCTGCAATATGCCGGCGTGTTCACCCTGAACGGCGTGCCGCCCGAGGCGGTGGAGCCGCTGCTGCTGATCGAGTGCCCGCGGCTGCTGTTCCCGTTCGCCCGCTCCATCCTGTCGGACGTGACGCGAGAGGGTGGTTTTCCGCCGGTGCTGCTGCAGCCGATCGACTTCGTGGGGCTGTGGCAGAGCCGCAGGCAGGCGTCCGGGAACGCGCCTCAGGTTGGTGCTCCAAACTAGGCGCCGCACCCCGCCAAACGCCGGGCGTTTGGATCCCGGTAATCTCATTGTTTGCGGGTCCGGGGGCGCCCGCCCCCGGCGGGGTTTGGGGCAGAGCCCCAAGCTTAATCAACTCCAGGCCCCAATCCTTGGGCTCTTGATGCTCAGAAGTGACTCCATCCCGCCTGGGCCAGCACGACGGGGCCGGTTACGCGGACCTCCGGGTCTCCTGTGACGAAGCGGCCGATCCTGGTGATGCCGATGCCCGCCCGCGCGCATTCCGCCCGCAGCGCCTGCTCGGCGTCTGGCGGCACGGCCATCAGCAGCTCGTAATCGTCGCCGCCGGACAGGCAGACATCCAGCCGCCCGGCCTGCCGCGCGGCGGCCGAGAGGGGAACGGCGGACGCGTCGAGCTCGACGCTGAGCCCCGCCGCCCGCGCCAGGTGGCCGCAATCCTGCACCAGGCCGTCGGACACATCCATCGCCGCCGACACGATCCCCCAAAGCGACAGCCCAAGCCTCGGCTGCGGCAGGCGGTAGCGTTGCGCCAGCGCACCGTCCGGGTCGGCCAGCTCGCCGCGCAGTGCCAGAAGGCCCAGCGCCCCGTCCCCCACCGTGCCGGTGACCCAAAGGCCATCGCCTGCCCTGGCCCCGGCGCGGCGCAGCGCGGCACCCCCAGCCACATGACCGATGACGGTCGCAGACAGGGTGATGGGGCCCGGCGTGCTGGTCGTGTCGCCGCCGAGCAGGCTGACGCCGAACGCCTCCTGGTCCAGCGCCAGGCCGCGGGCGAACGCCTCGAACCACGTCGTCCCCGTCTTGCGCGGCACGGAGACCGCCAGCAGGTAGTGAAGCGGCGTGGCCCCCATCGCCGCCATGTCGGACAGGTTCACCCGCAGCAGCTTGCGCCCCAGCGTCTCCACCGGGTCGTCCGTCAGGAAATGCACGCCCTCCACGATCGTGTCGGCCGATACCACAAGTTCGCGGCCGGGTGGCGGCACGAACACCGCCGCGTCGTCCAGCAGGCCGAGCGCGCCGGGGGCGGCCAGGCCGCGCAGGCAGGCGATGCGGTCGAACTCGGCCGGCAGCACGAAGGCTACTGCCGCGTCTCGAACTCCCTCGGCCTGAGCGTGTGCGCCATCCGGTCCATCAGCCCGTTGGCCATCTTTGGTTCCTCGCCGTGGAAGAAGCCGTGCGCCACGTCCATGTACTCGTTGATCACCACAGCGACCGGCGGCCCGTCCGGCATGGTGAACTCGGCGCCCGCAGCACGCAGCAGGGCGCGCAGCACCGGGTCGAGCCGGCCGAGCGGCCAGTCGGCCGGCAGCGATTGAACAAGCAGCGCGTCGAGCTGGTCCTGCCGCAGGACAGCCTCGCGCACGATGCGCCCGAACAGCTTGACATGCGCGTCCGGCACCCGCCCCTCCTCGAACCCGCCCGTGCCCGGCAGCTCGCCGAGCCGGTGGCGCACGAACTGGTCGATCACCGCCTCGGGGCTCTCGCCGCCCTGCTCGGCCTGGAACAGCGCCTGCACCGCGCCCACCCGCGCCGCCGTCCTCGGCCGCGAGGTGGGCGCCGTGCGTCCTGCTGCCTTGGCCATCATCCCGCTCCCATCCGCCGAACCGCCGCCACCTGCAGCAGGGCAGCGACCGCCGCCTCGGCACCCTTGTTGTGGCCGTCCGCGGCGCTGCGCGCGAGCGCCTGCTCGATCGAATGCACCGTCAGCACGCCCGAGCCGAGTGCGATGCCGTGCTGCAGGGCCACCGCCATCAGCCCCGCCATCGTCTCGCGGCAGATGTAGTCGTAATGGTCCGTGCCGCCGCGCACGATGCAGCCCAGCGCCACGAAGCCGTCGAACCGGCGCGCCGAGTTCAGGGCGATGCGGATCGCCTGCGGCAGCTCGAAGCTGCCGGCCACGTCCAGCACGTCGTGCGTGGCGCCGGCGCCGGCCAGAATGCGCAGCGCGCCCTCGGTCATGCCGTCGATCACCGTGTGGTAATAGGGCGCGCGCACCACCAGCAGGTGGGCGGGCGGCCCGGGGATAACGGGTTCGACCGGCAGCGGCGCGTCCTGCGTGCTCACCCTGTTCCCTCGATCGGGCGGCGGCCGACCACGTTCAGCCCGTAGCCTTCGAGCCCGACGAACGTCCTGTCGGTGTTGGACAGCAGCACCATGTCCCGCACGCCCAGATCGGCCAGGATCTGCGCGCCGATGCCGTAATCGCGCAGCATGCGCTCCCGCGTCTGTGCCGGCCCGTGGCGGCCGGTCACCGTGTCGAGCAGGCTGCCGGTGCGCCAGTCGTGCAGCACCACCATCACCCCGCTGCCCTCCGCCTCGATCTGCCGCATCGCCTGGTGCATCTGCCGGTGGGTCGCGCCGCCCGGCAGCATCTGTATCGGGTCGATCGCCTGCATGCGCACCAGAACCGGGCCGGGCCGGGCGATCTCGCCCTTCACCATCACCACGTGCTCGGCCTGGTTCAGCGTGCTGCTGTACACCATGACGTTCCACGGTCCGGTATCGAGCTCCTGCACCTGCACCGCGTGCACGCGCCGGACCAGGTTCTCGGTCCCGCGCCGGTGCGCGATCAGGTCGGCGATCGTCCCGAGCTTCAGCCCGTGCAGCTGGGCGAACCCGACCAGGTCGGGCAGGCGCGCCATGGTGCCGTCCGCGTTCATGATCTCGCAGATCACGCCGGCCGGGATTAGCCCCGCCATCCTGGCGATGTCGACCGCGGCTTCGGTGTGTCCTGCCCTGACCAGCGTGCCGCCGGCGCGTGCCGCCAGCGGAAACACGTGTCCCGGGGAGACGAGGTCGCGCGGCGTGCTCAACGGGTTGCTCGCCACCGCGATCGTCTGCGCGCGGTCGCGTGCGGAGACGCCGTCGGTGATGCCGTCGCGCGCCTCGATGCTGACGGTAAACGCGGTCTGGTGGCGCTGCTGGTTGGCCACCGACATCATCGGCAGCGCCATGCGCTCCACCTGCGCCGGCGTCAGGGCCAGGCAGATCAGGCCGCGCGCGTTGCGCATCATGAAGGCGAGCGCCTGGGGGGTTGCGAACTGCGCCGGGATGATCAGGTCGCCCTCGTTCTCGCGGTCCTCGTCGTCGACCAGGATGAACATGCGCCCAGCGCGCGCCTCGGCGATCAGCTCGGCGGTGCTGCTGATCGCGTCGTGCAGGCGATGCCGCGGCGGGTCGTGCAGGCTGTGGCGGGCCAGGCTGCCGGTGCTCATGCCGTCTCCGTCAGCCGGGCAACGTAACGGGCCAGCATGTCGATCTCGACATGCACGCCGTCGCCAGGCACGCGCTGCCCGAGCGTCGTGTGCGCCGCCGTGTGCGGGATGACGTTGACCCCGAACATGCGGCCGTCGACCGCGTTGACCGTCAGCGACACGCCGTCGATCGCCACCGACCCCTTGGCCGCGACGTAACGATACAGGGGCTCGGGCACCGCCACCGTCAGGCGCAGCGAGCCCTGCTCGGGCCTGACCTCCTGCACCGTCCCCACCCCGTCCACGTGGCCGGACACCATGTGCCCGCCCAGCTCGTCGCCCATGCGCAGCGCGCGTTCGAGGTTGACGCGCGTGCCCTCGCGCCAGCCGCCGAGCGTGGTGCAGTTGACGCTCTCGTTCGAGACGTCGACCGCGAACCAGTCCGGTCCCAGCGCCGTCACCGTCAGGCAGCAGCCCGAGCACGCGATGGAGGCGCCGATTGCCGTGCCGCCGGACCCGGCCAGGAACTCGGGCGGGGCGCCGATCACGGCATGCATGTCGCGCGACGCCTCGGCACGGGTGGCCTGCCGCACTACGCCTTGGGCGGTGATGATGCCGGTGAACATCAGCAAGCTCTGGCGAAACGGCGCACGGCGTCGGCGCCGGCCGCCAGCGGTTCGCCCTGCGGAGAGAAGATCTTTGACTGCGACACCGCTTCGACACCCATTTCCAGAACCGCCGGCAGCCCGTCGGCGCCGATCACTCCCGGCGCATGGAACCACACCAGCCTGTCCACCAGATCGGCCCTCAGCAGCGCCGACGCAAGCCGTGCCCCGCCTTCCACCAGGACGCGGGTGAGGCCGCGCGTGCCGAGCGCCTGCAGGGCCTGCGCCAGGTCGATGCCGCCATCGCCCTGCGGCACGGCGATGCAGCGCGCCCCTGCCTCGGTCAGGCGCTGCGCCCGGGACGGCACGAGCTCGCCGGGCGGCGCGCCGTAGAGACGGACGTCCTCAGGCACGCCGTCGGTGTGATACAGCAGCCAGACCGGGGCTTGGTGCGCCGTGCAGACCAGCCTGGACCCGGCCGGGGTCCGCAGCCGGCCGTCGGCCACGATCCTGACCGCCGGGCGCCGGGCATACCCGTCCAGCCGGCAGGTCAGGTCGGGATCGTCGGCCGCGGCCGTGCCGGCGCCGACCATCACCGCGTCGTGCTGGCCGCGCAGCGCGTGCACGCGCCGGCGGGCCTCTGCGCCGGTGATCCACCGGCTCTGCCCGGTCCGGGTGGCGATGCGGCCGTCCAGCGTGGTCGCGAGCTTGAGCGTGACCAGGGGCCGGCCGAGCTGCACGCGGGCGAAGAAGCCGGCCAGGGTCTCGCGCGCCGCCTGCTCCATGAACCCGGCCAGCACGTCGACGCCCGCCGCACGCAGCCGCGCCAGGCCCGCCCCGTTCACCCTCGGGTCCGGATCGCCGGCAGCGACCACCACGCGGCTGATTCCTGCTGCGACCAGCGCGTCCGCGCAGGGGGGTGTCTGGCCATGGTGGCTGCACGGCTCGAGGGTGACGTAGGCGGTCGCACCGCGCGCGGCCGCACCCGCCATGGCGAGCGCCTCCGTCTCGGCATGCGGGCGCCCTTGCAGGCCGGTGCGCCCGCGCCCGGCGACCCGGCCGTCCGGCGTCACCAGGATGCAGCCGACCGAGGGGTTCGGCCAGGTTCCGCCCAGTCCGCGCTCGGCCAGCGCCAGGGCGGCGCGCATGTGCGTCCCGTCCATGCGCGGGTCAGCCGGGGTCTTCGAGAGAGCCCAGAAAGGCCTCGAAATCCTTGGCCTCCCTAAAATCCCGGTACACGCTGGCGAAGCGCACGTAGGCGACCTCGTCGACCGCCTTGAGCGTGTCCATCACCAGCTCGCCGATCTGGGCGCTGGGTATGTCGGTCTCGCCCGAGGCTTCGAGCTGGCGCACGATGGAGCTGACCACGCGTTCGATGCGCTCGTCGGTCACGGGGCGCTTGCGCAGGGCGATGCTGATCGAGCGGTTCAGCTTTTCCCGGTCAAACGGGACGCGGCGGCCGTCGCTCTTGACCACGTACAGCTCGCGCAGCTGCACGCGCTCGATGGTGGTGAAGCGCTGGCCGCAACTGGCGCAGAACCGGCGGCGGCGTATGGCTGCCCCTTCCTCGGCGGGGCGGCTGTCCTTCACCTGTGTGTCGTCGTGTCCGCAGAAGGGACAACGCATCGCGGGCGGCCTCGCTGATCGGCAGGCGCCGGCCTGGCCGGTCGCCGGAGGCCTCAGTCTCTAGACGATGGCGCGGCCGGCCCACAACACGACGGCAGGGTGGCAGGCGCGCGGAGGCCCGCGCAGGCCTTCATCCGCCAAGCTGGCTGAGATAGACGGTGGACTGGTTTTCCACGTCCAGGCTGGCGGGGCCGGTCCGACGCGCCGGCACGTTGGCCTGCACGGCGAGCAGGCAATCGCCTCGCGCGAGCGTCAGCGGCCGCATCGGCTGATACGTCCAGGCTTGCTCCGGCGCGAAGAACCGGCCCGCCAGCACGCCATGCAGCAGGATTGAGGCGGCCGGAAAGGCGGGCACCGGTGCCGCCGTCATCGAGCGCAGTATGGAGAACCGTCCCTGGGACGGCTGTACCCTGAGCCCGGCCGCCTGGCAGGCACCGGCCGGCACCAGGACGAAATCGGTCGATACGCCCCAGGGCCCGTCCGGCGGCGGCCCCCATCCGGCTTGCGCGGGCGCGCCCAGGACCGGAGCGGCGCTGAGCGTCATGGCGATGCCGTCCAGGGTGAGCGGCACGTCGGCGCGCAGGCCGACATAGGTTCCCCACGCGGGCGCGCTGCCGGCCGGCAGCTTGAACTCGCCGCCTATGCCCAGGGCCAGCCTGGGCGTGCCATGGGCGGCGAGCGCGGTCAGGCGGGCCGTCAGGCTCACATCGGTCGTCGTGTAGAGCGGCCGCGACGCGGACAGGAACGGATAGCCCGCGCTGACGATGGTGAGCAGGCAGGCGCCCCGGTCGTTGGACCACGGCAGGGCGTGCTGCAACGCCAGGTGCACGGGCTGCTGCACCGACCCCTCGCCGTTGTTCTTCAATATGCCCGCCCAGATCCGCCGGTTGGGCGGGATGTCTGGCGTGACCGACCCGTCGCGCGCCCGGCACCCCGCCTGCGCGTCCAGCGTGGTGCCGAACTGCACCAGCGCTTCGCTGAAGCCGGGGCCGTTGCTGGACAGGACGACCCGACCGTCCAGCCCGGCCACCGCCTGGCCTGCCGGCAGCCAGACCGTGTTCAGCGTGTTGCGCACGCCGGCGAACGCGCCGCTCTGCGCCACCCTGGCCGAGAGCTGTATGTCCGAGGGGGCCGGAGATGAGATCGCCTGCGGGACGGGCGGCAGCGGCATTCAGTTGCCGCCGAACCAGGACCGGAACGCGGCCAGTTCCTGGGGCTTGCTGCCGTCCGAGAACATGTAGGGCGCAGTGCCGTTGCTGTCCCACAGGTTGACAAAGGCGATGGTCGTCCCCGACGCCGCGGCGCGGGCCAGATGCGTGCCGAGCCAGACCGGAAACGTGCCGTCGTCGGACACGTCGGCGTAGGGTGCCACACCGCCCGCGCCGGCCTCGGCCACGCCGAACGGCTTGTGGCGGGCGTGGGCGAATTTGAGCAGCGTCATGAACGACGTCGTGAAACCGAGCTGGTCGCCCTGCGGCGACCATTCGTCGGCCGAAGGGTAGCTCCAGTAATGCGCGCGGTTGACGCCGTCGTCGATGATGTCGAGGAAGTTCGTATCGGGCCAGGGCTGGCCGGTGGGCGAGGTCCTGGTGTCCCAGTTCTCCCAGGTGGTGGGCGTGGTGCCGTTGGTCACGGGATACATGTCGGCGTAGAAATCGGCGGCGATGACGTCGACATACGCGTCGCCCGGGTAGAACACCTGCGTCACGTTCTGCACGCCCCAGACCACCGTGCCGGGATTCCAGACAATCAACGCCTGGGCATTGTCGGCGATGGCCTCCTGCCGCAGCACGGCGGCCGCATGCTGGAAGGCAAGCACCCAGTCCGCGGCGGTCTGCGCGTTCTGGCCGGCGAACCACCTGCCGTTCAGGTTCATCTCCCAGCCCAGGCGGAAATACAGCGTCTTGAAGCCCGCGAAGCCGGCCGTCCGCGAGGTCGCCAGCGCGTCGACGATGCCGATCAGCGCCTGGTCGTAGCTGCCGGCCGCCATCGCCTGCAGCTGCGGGTCCGGGTTGGCGCCGATGCCGTTGTTGGTCGAGAACAGCGGCACGCCCACGACCTGTGTCATGCCGGCGGCCGACGAGGTCTGCAGGCAGGTGGCGAGCCAGCCGGCGTTCTGCGCCCAGGACGATTGCAGCTGGGTATCGTCGATGTAGGTGTCGAGGAATTGCGGCGCGGCGTTCATCGCACCGGCAAATTGCTGCAGATGGCTGTCGAATGAAACCCTGTCCGGCGTGTTCGGCAGGCCCGGATTTTGCAAATACGCTCCCATGTGGGCGCTCAAAAGCGCAGGCGAGGCCGCGCCCGCAGGCCCGGCAACGGCGGACATGATTGCGCAGGCGCATGCCGCGCGACAAAGACCAGACAGCATGAATGACCCCTCAGATAGACCAGACCGGCATTATGTCGATCACGTTTCCTTGATCCAAAATCCTGACGGGATCAAGCGGAAATCTATTCTGGCCGGCAGAAAACTTTTCTATGACGTTACTACAACGAACCGAGAACGGCATTTTGAGACGCGGTCTGTTGTTAAAATGGCGAGTGATGTCGAAAGTGACGCCCGTCCTGTTGTTTGCGAACGCGACACAGGAATGAGACATACGTACGCGTGTGCGGACGGCAGATCGTGTGGCCGGCTTCGGCCGCCGTGCCGGAAGGCGTTGCGTGCGGCGCGCCAAGCGGGCAGCTTTGCCATTCACGCAGGCGTGCGGACCCGCGCACGCACTGGCCTGCCCGCCCAGACCCTCCGGTTAGGACCGACATGGACATCACCCCCGCGCAGCAGCGAGACGTCCCGCCCGGCAACATGCTGTTCACCCGCAAGCCGATCCAGGCGATGGACGCCGATGGCGGGGAGCACGGTTTCAAGCGGACGCTCGGGCCGCTCAGCCTGGTGGCGCTCGGGATCGGCGCCATCATCGGCGCCGGCATATTCTCCCTGACCGGCATCGCTGCGGCCGACAATGCCGGGCCCGCCGTCGTGGTCAGCTTCCTGCTCGCGGCCCTCGGCTGCGCGCTGGCAGGCCTGTGCTACAGCGAGCTGTCGGGCATGATCCCGGCCGCCGGCTCGGCCTACAGCTACGCCTATGCCTCGCTCGGCGAGCTGGTCGCCTGGATCATCGGCTGGGCACTGACGCTGGAATATGCGGTCGGTGCGGCCACCGTGTCGGTCTCCTGGTCGGGCTACGTGGTCAGCTTCCTGGGCAAGTTCGGCCTGGCCCTGCCGCACGCGCTGACCGCCTCCCCGTTCGACACCGACGCGCTCGGCAACCCGTCTCCCGGCATGGTCAACCTGCCGGCGATGCTGATCATCGCCTGCGTGTCGATGGTGCTGATCCGCGGCATCAGCGAGTCGGCCAAGACCAACGCGGTCATCGTGACGGTCAAGCTCGCCGTCGTCGCCGCGGTAATCGGCTTCGGCGCGTTCTACGTGAAGCCGGCGAACTGGCACCCCTTCATCCCGCCGAACGCCGGCGCCTTCGGCCATTTCGGCGTGTCGGGCATCTTCCGCGGGGCGGCGACCGTGTTCTTCGCCTATATCGGCTTCGATGCGGTGAGCACCGCCGCGCAGGAGACCCGCAACCCGGAGCGCGACATGCCGATCGGCATACTCGGCTCGCTGGCGATCTGCACCGTGCTCTACGTGCTGGTCTGCCTGGTGCTGACAGGGCTGCTGAGCTACACCAAGCTGCACGTCTCGGCCCCGGTGTCGGTCGCGATCGGCCAGACGCCGCTGCCCTTCCTGAGGGTCGCCGTCGACGTGGGCGCGATCGCCGGCCTCACCTCGGTCATCCTGGTCATGCTGCTGGGGCAGAGCCGGGTGTTCTACTCGATGTCCAAGGACGGGCTGCTGCCCAGCGTCTTCTGCTCCATGCACCCGCGTTTCCGCACGCCCTACCTGTCGAACCTGCTGTTCATGGTGTTCGCGGGGCTTGCCGGGGGGTTCACGCCGATCAGTTCGCTCGGCCACATGACGTCGTTCGGAACGCTGCTGGCCTTCGTCATCGTCTGCGTGGGCGTGCTGGTGCTGCGACGGGTCGATCCCGCGCGGCGCCGCGCGTTCCGCACGCCTTACGTCCCCTACGTGCCCGCCGCGGGCATACTGGTGTGCGGCGCGCTGATGGCGTCGCTGCCGCTGCAGACCTGGGTGCTGGCGATGGTCTGGCTGGCGATCGGGCTCGTCGTGTTCTTCACCTACAGCCGGTTCCACAGCCACCTTCGCGGCTACAGTTGAGGGCGGCGCCCTACCCGGCCGGCCGGCCGCGCCGGCTGCGCCGGGATGGCTGGACCCGTCGGCTGGTGGCCGAACACCGGCTGTGCGTCGACGACCTGATCTGGCCGATCTTCGTCATCGAAGGGTCCGGCCTGAGTGTCCCGGTCGCGGCGATGCCGGGCGTGGACCGGGTGACGCTGGACCGGCTGGAAGGCCACGTCGCCGAAGCGGCGCGGCTGGGCATTCCGGCCGTCGCCCTGTTCCCGGCCACGCCCGCGGAAAAGAAGGACTCGGAGGGCACCGAGGCGCTGAACCCGGACAACCTGATCTGCTCGGCCGCCCGCCTGCTCAAGCGCGCCTATCCCGGCATCGGCCTGATCGGCGACGTCGCCCTCGACCCCTATACCGAGCACGGCCATGACGGCGTGATCCGCGACGGGTACGTGCATAACGACGACACGCTGGCGGTGCTGACCCGCCAGTCGGTGAACCAGGCGCAGGCCGGCATCGACGTGATCGCGCCGTCCGACATGATGGACGGGCGGGTCGGCGCGATACGCGCGGCGCTGGACGCGGCGGGGCTGATCGACACGCGCATCATGAGCTATGCGGCCAAATACGCGAGCGCGTTCTACGGGCCGTTCAGGGACGCCCTCGGCTCGGCAAAGTCGCTGCAATCGCAGCAAGGCGGGGGCGACAAGACGACCTACCAGATGGACCCCGCCAACAGCGACGAGGCGATGCGCGAGGTGGAGGCCGATCTGCGCGAGGGGGCCGACATGGTGATGGTCAAGCCGGGCATGCCCTATCTCGACATCGTGCGCCGGGTCAGCGAGCGGTTCGAGGTCCCGACCTTCGCCTACCAGGTGTCGGGCGAGTACTCGATGATCGTGGCCGCCGTGGAGCGCGGCTGGATGGAGCGGGAGCGGGCGATGCTGGAAAGCCTGCTTGGGTTCAAGCGGGCGGGAGCGGCCGGCGTGCTGAGCTATTTCGCCGTGGAGGCGGCGCGGCGCCTGCAGGGCGCTGCGGCGTAGCGGGGCAGCGGCCGGGTCAGGCCGAGCCGGCCCGAAACACCACGATCAGGTTGTTGGCGGGCATCGCCACCCTCTCCTGCAATACAAACCGGTTCCCCGCCGCGAGTTCGGCCACAGCGTCCAGGTCGCGCACGCCCCAGTCGGGGTTGCGCGCCCGCAGCTCGGCGTCGAACGCGGCGTTGCTGCCGGCGGTGTGCCGCCCGCCCTCTCGGAACGGACCGTAGAGCACGAGCGGGCCGTGGGCGGGCAGGATTGCGGCCGCGCCGGCGAACAGGCCGCACGCCGCCGCCCAGGGGGCGATGTGGATCAAGTTGATGGCCAGCACGGCCGAGGCGTGGCGCACCGGCCACGCCTGCGGGTCCGCCGCATCCAGCAGCACGGGGGGCGAAAGGTTGGCCGCCTGGATCGTGGCCGACCAGGCGGCGATGCTGCGCAGGTTCGATGGATCCGCGTCGGTCGGCTGCCAGTCCAGGCGAGGCAGGCCCTCGGCGAAGAACACCGCGTGCTCGCCGGTGCCGCTGGCCACTTCCAGCACCGTCCCGGCGGCCGGCAGGACGCGGCGCAGCACGTCGAGGATCGGCCCGCGATTGCGCGCCGCGGCGGGCGAGGTCAGCCGGTCGTCGCTCAAGGAGGCGAGCCGGCATGGCGCCGATAGCCGCGGTCCCGGCCCAGCGTGATCCAGTGGTCCGCAGGGTCCAGCGCGTCGCCCTGCCCGAGTTCGACGGCGGCGATGGGGTAGGTCTGGCAGTACCAAGCCTTGTCGACCGCGCAGGGCTCGCGGCCCTCGCGGAAGCCGAAATGCTGATAATGGTACGCGCCGCTCGGCATGCCGCCGCCGGCCACCGCCTCGGCCACGTCGGCGTAGCGGGCCAGGTAGAACGCCTCGTCGACCGCGGCCAGATGCGCGTCCGGATCGCGCGGCCTGACGGGCGCGTCGAGGACTCGGCGCAGCCTCTCCGGCGGCATGGCGCGCCACAGGCCGCGTATCGAGGCGTGGGCGGCGGCGAAGCGCTCGACCGGCACGGCGTAGTGGTGCGGGAACAGGGTGAAGCGGAACCGCGCATCGTCCAGCGGCAGCAGATGGGTGTCCCTGGACTGCAGCGGATGAAACAGCCCCAGCGCCGGCATGAAGATGCGCTCGGCGTCCGACAGCCAGGCCGCCAGCCAGCTGAACGTGCTGACCGCCGGCACGATGGCGTGCGAGCCGCGGATGAAGGCGAAGTCCGCCACCGGCCCCTGGCTCGGCAGGTAGCGCGCCTGCGGGAAGCGGGCGCGCAGCGCGTCCAGATAGGGCGAGGGTTCAAGCTGGCCCATGAACACGGGACGCAACCCCGTCCGCTCCACAAGCTCGGCGTAGAAGTCGATCGGGATCAGCACGTAGTCGGGGTGGCGCGCGTCCAGTATGTCGCCCTGGCGGATGTTGCACAGCAGCTCGCCGGGGCCCGCGCCGACGGCGGACGGCCCGCCGAACAGGCCGCGATAGGCGCCGTGCGGCAGGAAGTTCTCGACCCGCTGGGCGTAGGTCTGGATGTCGACGCAGTCGGCCGCGCCGTCCCGCAGCGCGCCGGCCAGCGCCGCGTGGTCTATCGCCGGCGTCCTGACCACGATTGTGCGCGCGGGGTCGGTGGGCGTCGGCGGTATCTGGATGCCCCACTCGTACAGATGCACCTTCTCCAGCCGCACGCCGGGCACGCGCGCGGCCAGCGCCAGGGCGGCGATGTACTGGATCATCCGGTTGCCGACGGCACCCATCGGCGAAACCTGGATCACCGGCTGACGGGTCATTGGCCGCCGCCCTGGCAAACCGCGCGACGGCATGCTTTCACCGCTGCCGCGAGCACATGCCGGGACCCCATGAAATCAGCCATCTGCCTGATCGTGCGAAACGAGGTGCGCGACATCGCCGAATGGATCGCCTTCCACGCGATGATCGGCTTTGACTCCCAGATCATCTTCGACCACCGATCCGATGACGGCACGGCCGCGATCGTCAAGTCCGCCCGCGCGCTGTACGACATCCGCTACCACCTCTGGACCGACGACAGCCAGCGCAGCCAGGTGGCGGCCTACGAGGCGGCCTGCGACGCCTACAAGCCCGAGTTCGACTGGATCGCGTTCATCGACTCCGACGAGTTCGTGATCCCCGCGGTCAACGAGCCGATCAACGCGCTGCTCGCCCGCTTCGACGGCTGGAGCGGGATTGCGGTGAACTGGGCGATCTACGGTTCGAACGGCCATGACGATTACCCCGACGCGCTGGTGCTGGACAGCTTCACCAGCCGGGCGGAAGCGGGTTTCTTCGCCAACCGACACGTGAAATCCATCATCCGCCCGGGCTTTGCCGCACGCTGCCTCAACCCGCACTGCTTCGACCTGCGCGGCGACCGGCTCGGCAGCTACTGCGACACGCGCGGGCGCGCCATCCAGTGGTGGCCCGCGCCGGAGCATGGCGGCATCCTGCCCGGGGTGACGCTGATGGCGCCCGATTACAGCGTGTGCCGCATCAACCATTACTTCACCCGATCACGCGCGCACTGGGCGGCCAAGCTGGAACGCGGCTACCCCAGCGACGTCGCAATCCGCCGGATGCAGGAGTTCGACGAGCACGACCGCAACGAGGTCGATGACCCGATCGCGCTGCGCTACGTCGACGCGCTGAGCTGGAACGTCGCCAGCCTGAACGCGCTGCCCGCCGCAAGCTGACCCGCTGCCCAGACCCGCTGCCCAGACCCGCTGCCCAGACCCGCTGCTAAGACTGGCTGCTCAGACTGGCACGTCCAGGCAAGGCGGCCGGTTCCGGCGTGGACAGGGCGGACGGGGCGTGGCTGCCGGCGCGGCGGCGGAGGCGCAGCATGGGCTGCTCGACCAGCCAGTAGGACGCGACGGCGAGTGCGGCCGAGAGCGGCAGCGCGGCCCCCAGCCAGGCGAGGCTGCCCGGCGGGGCGAGCGCATCGGCGCAGGCGAACGCGCCCCAGTGCCACAGATACAGCGAGTAGCTCAGCCGCCCGACCAGCACCGCTTGCGGCATCGAGAGCAGCCTGGACGACCGGCCGCCATGCAGGATGGCGGGGAACAGCATCGTCAGGGCCGCCCCCTGCAGGGTGGTGCGCACCACCTGCCGGGCCAGCGCGCCGGGGATCAGGAAACCGCCGACCAGCAGCGCGGCCCCGGCCGCCTGGACCAGCCGCGACCGCTCGGCCACGCCGACCCATGCCGCCCGGCGGTGCTCGGCCAGCGCCAGCAGCGCGCCCCAGGCGATCGAGTCGAGGCGCGTGTCGGTGCCGAGATAGAGGCGGTTGTAGCGCCATTGCTGCGGCTGCACGCGGCCGCACAGCACCGACCAGGCGACGTTGCCGCACTGCCCGAACAGCCAGAGGCGCCACGCCAGGACCGCCAGGCAAAGCCCGGCCAGCAGGATCACCGCCGACCGCCGGCGCCAGATGGCGGCCAGGACGAAGGGCCAGACGGCGTAGAAATGCTCCTCTATGGCGAGGGACCACAGGATGTTGAACGGGTGGCGCACGCCAGCCAGGGTGGAGCGGTAGCCGACCCACAGATCGTAGATGTTGGCGCCGTAGAACACTGCGGCACCCCAGCCGAGCGGCGGCACGGCGCCGCCGGCCAGGCTGAACGCCGCGCCTGCGAGCACAGTGTAGGCGAGCCCCGCCGGCATCAGGCGCAGCACCCGCCGGAGATAGAAGCCGCCCAGGCCGATGCGCCCCTGCCGCGACAGGCTTCCCAGCAGCTGGCGGGTGATGAGGTAGCCGCTGATGAAGAAGAACAGGGTCACGCCGAAGGCGCCCGGCACCACCCGGTCCAGCCCGGCATGACTGGCCAGGACGAGCAGTATGGCGGCGGCCCGCAAGCCGTCCAGCGCCGGGATGTAGCCGTTTGCCGCGACGCGGTTGCCGCCGTTACCTGACGTGACGCCCTGCGCCATTGAGTGATCCATGCGAACAGGCCGATACTCGCCCGGCACCCAGCCACCGACAAGAAGCAGACATGGCCAAGACCGACCGCGACATTCCGCAGAACCTGCAGCCCCGCCCGGCTGACTACGCCTTCGACCTGGACGCCGCCCTGCGCAGCGTCGTCGCCATACGCGCCGACATCCCCGCCGACGCGTTCACCGCGGGCACGCTGGGCACCGAGCGCGCCGGCAACGGCATCTGCATCCGCGGCGGCCTGGTGCTGACGATGGGCTACCTGGTGATGGAGGCCGAGAGCATCTGGCTGACCACGTCCGAGGGTTGGGCGGTGCCCGGCCACGCGCTGGCGGTGGATGCAGAGACCGGGTTCGGCCTGGTGCAGCCGCTGGGCAAGCTCGGCGTGCCGGAGATGGCGATCGGCGACAGCAACGCGGTGGAGGTGGGCCATGCCGGCCTGCTGGCCGCGGCGGGCGGGCGGCACCGCACGATCGAGACCAAGGTGGTGGGCCGGCAGGAATTTGCCGGATATTGGGAGTACCTGATCGACGACGCGATCTTCACCGCGCCCGCGCACCCGTTCTGGGGCGGCGCGGGGCTCATCGGCACCGATGGCCGCCTGCTCGGCATCGCCTCGCTCAGCCTGCAGCAGGGCGACGAGAAGGGCCGCCGGGTCGACATGAACATGGTGGTGCCGACGGCGCTGCTGACGCCTGTCCTGGACGAGCTCGTGCAGCACGGCCGGGTGAACCGGCCGGCGCGCCCGTGGCTCGGCCTGTTCGCGATGGAGAGCGAGGACTCGGTCGTGGTCGCCGGCCTGGCCGATAACGGCCCGGCCGACAAGGCGGGCTTGCGGGCGGGCGACCGCATCGTGGCGGTGGACGGCGACGAGGTGACCGATCTCGGCGGGCTATGGCGCCGCGTCTGGAGCGCCGGCACGGCGGGCGCGCGGGTGCGGATGAGCGTGGGGCGCGACGACGAGCTGCTGCACGTGACGCTGCACTCGGCCGACCGGGCGAGCTTCCTGCGGGCGCCGAGGTTGCATTGAGGCCCGCATGTGCCGACCGTTTTCCGCCAGAACGGCTTCAGGTTCTTCTTTTTCGCCAACGAGGGCGATCCGAGGGAGCCCCTGCACGTCCATGTTGAGAGAGGCGACTCAGAAGCCAAGTTCTGGGTGAAGCCTGCGGTCGCTCTGGCGTATAACGACGGCTTTGATGCTCGGACACTTCGGCATGTGGCTTTGATGGTCGAGGTCAATGCCAAGCGTATCGAAAGGGTGTGGGATGGCTTCTTCGGTCAAGGCGATCTCGGTACGTTGTGACGAGGACAATCTTTGGGTGAGCCTTCAGGACGGCCGCACGCTCGGTGTTCCTCTGGCCTGGTTTCCGCGCCTGATGCACGCGTCGGCAAGCGAACGCGCCGCATGCCGGATCAGCAGCCGGGGGCTGCATTGGGAGGGCCTGGACGAAGACATCTCGGTCGCCGGCCTGCTTGAAGGGCACGGCGACCGGACCCGCGCGCTGCAAGACGTCGCCTGAAACGTTCGGCAAGCCATGTCTGCAGCACTGCGAGTCGGGCGGTGCCTGATTTCGCAGCCGGCGCCATGCTGACCGGCACGACGTTTGAACTTGGGTTTGCGGCCGTCTTGCACCGGGCCGAACGCGTCGCGGTGATGGCGCCGTCGTGACACCGTCCGGACGCCGCTGGCTTGTGCTGCTGCTCTCGGCCCCTGTCATCGCGGCCTCAGTGGTCGCCCTGGCCCTCTGGCTGACCCTGCCGCCTGCGCGCAGCACGCTGCATCTGGCCGGCCTCTCCGCCCCTGTCGACGTGACGCTCGACGGCTGGGGCGTGCCGCGCATCCACGCCATGACCGAGGCCGATGCAGCCGCGGCGCTGGGCTACCTGCATGCGCGCGACCGCATGTTCCAGATGGAGCTGATGCGCCGCCAGGCCTCCGGCAGGCTGGCGGAGATCGCCGGGCCGCGCGCGTTGCCGCTGGACCGCATGGCCCGCATCCTCGGCGAGCGAAGGCATGCCGAGCGATCCTACGCCGGCCTGCCCGCCGACGTGAGATCCGTGCTGGCCGCCTACAGCGCGGGGGTGAACGCCTGGACCCGCGAGCGGGGCCGTATGGCGGCGCCGGAGTTCCTCGCACTCGGCGCGCCGGAGCCGTGGACGCCGGTCGACTGCCTGCTGTGGAGCGAGACGGTCTCGCTGTGGCTGTCGGACAATTTCCGCACCGAGATGGCGCGCGCGGCCCTGAAGGGGAAGCTCGCGCCCGCGCGCATCCTGGAGCTCTGGCCGCCGACCGACGGCACGCCGGCGCCGGACAGCACCACACCGGCAGTCCAGCAAGGCCTGCTCGACGAGCTGCCGAGCTTCCCCGGCGCGTTCACCCTGCCCGCGCAGGCGTCCAACGCCTGGGCCGTCGATGGCCGGCACACGGCCACTGGAGCGCCGCTGCTCGCGGGCGACCCGCATCTGGCGCTGGGCTTCCCGGCACTTTGGTACCTCGCCAGGATCGAGACGCCGACCGGCGTGCTCGCCGGTGCGACCGCACCCGGCGTGCCGTTCCTGGTGATCGGCCGCAACGCCCGCATCGCCTGGAGCTTCACCACCACCGGCATCGACACCCAGGACGTGTTCGTCGAAACCGAGCTGCCCGGCGGCAACTACGCGACACCCGAAGGGCCGCGCGCGTTCGAGACGCGCCGCGAGGTGATCCACGTGCGCGGCGCGGACGACGTGGTGCTGACGGTGCGCGCGACCCGGCACGGCCCGGTGATCAGCGACCCCCTGCCCGGCGAGCGGGGCAGGCCCGCCGGCCCTGTGCTGGCCGTCGCGATGGCGGGGCTGCAGCTCGGCAGCCCGGCGCCGGGGCTGTTCGCGCTCAACCACGCGCGCGACGTGGCGGGCGCCGGCCGGGCAGCCGCGATGATGACCGCGCCGATGCAGAACCTGACCGTCGCCGATCCCGACGGCATCGCGCTGTTCACCACCGGGCAGGTGCCGCTGCGGCGCGCGGGCGACGGCAGCGCGCCGGTCGACGGGGCGGACGGGCTGCATGACTGGACGGGCTTTGCCGGCGGCTACGCGCTGCCTCATTTCGTCAACCCGCCGGCGGGCACGCTGGAGAACGCCAACGAACGCACAGCGCCGGCGGGGTTCGCGCCCTATCTCGGCCGGGACTTCCCGGCGCCGATCAGGGCGCGGCGTATCCACGACGTGCTGGCGGCCAGGCCGGTTTTCTCAGCCGCCGATTTCGCGGCGATGCAGCACGACGATGTCAGCGTGTTCGCCCGCGACCTGCTGCCGGTGCTGCGCAGCCTGCCGCCGCAGGCCGGCACCGCGGGGCAGTCGCTGCTGCTGCTGCAGGGCTGGGACGGCAGCATGGCGCGCGACCGGCCCGAACCGCTGATCTTCAACGCGGCGATGCAGCGCTTCGTGGCCGAGACGCTGGCCGCCAGCCACGTGCCCGAGGCGGAGTCCGGGCCCTGGGAGGGTTTTGCCGAATGGCTGCTGACGCCGGCGGGAGACGCCTGGTGCGAGGGGGGCTGCCGGCCGGCGCTGGCGTCGGCGTTCCGCCGCGCGGCCGACGCCCTTGCCGCGTCGTACGGGCCGGATCCAGTGGCCTGGCGCTGGGGTGCGGTGCACCGCGCCGTGTTCGCCCATCCCCTGCTGGGCGACCTGCCGGCGGTGGGTCGGCTCGCCTCGCGGCGGGTGGAGGTGGACGGCGACGACACCACCCTGCTGCGCGGCGGCAACGGCAGGCTGGGAGAGTTCGCGGCCCTGCACGGCGCGGCCTATCGCGGCGTCTACGACCTGGCCGAGCTGGACCGCAGCCGGTTCGTGGTGGCCCCTGGACAGTCGGGCAACCTGCTCAGCGCGCATGCGTGGGACATGCTGCCGCTCTGGGCGGAGGGCCGGACCATCACCATACCTGCCATGCCGGACAGGGTGTCCGGCACCGTGCGGCTGGAGCCGTGATCGAAGGTTCTTCCCACGGCACGGGTTTAACCTGCATGATGCGGGCATAAGCGTTCGAAGCACGGATGACGTACAAGCCGCCACGCAGGCCTCATTTCTTCTACACCACGGCGCCCCTGCCCTGCCCCTACGTGCCGGGCCGGGTTGAGCGCAAGGTGGTGACCGAGATCACGGGACCCGACTCGGACACGCTGCACGACCGGCTGTCGCGCGCCGGCTTCCGCCGCAGCCACAACATCGCCTACGCGCCGGTCTGCCCCAACTGCTCGGCCTGCGTGCCGATCCGCATCGACACGCGCGTGTTCGAACCCGACCGCTCGCTCAAGCGCGTGGCCCGCGCCAACGAGGCGACCGAGGGTTTCGAGGTGCCGGCGCGCGCGACCGCCGAGCAGTTCGGCCTGTTCCAGCGCTACCAGCAGGCGCGGCACGGCGACGGCGACATGGCGACGATGAGTTTCTACGACTACCGCGCCATGGTGGAGGACACCCCGATCGAGACCATGGTGGTGGAGTTCCGCGACGCCGACGACCGGCTGGTGGGCGCGTGCCTGGCAGACCGGCTGGGCGACGGGCTCTCGGCGGTCTACAGCTTCTTCGCGCCCGAGCTGTCCAAGCGGTCGCTCGGCACCTACGCCATATTGTGGCTGGTGGAGCGTGCAAGGCTGATGGGGCTGCCCTACGTCTATCTCGGCTACTGGGTGCCGGAGAGCCAGAAGATGGCCTACAAGGCGCGCTTCCGGCCGAGCGAGATCCTGGCCGGCGGAAGCTGGCGCATGCTGACCGACGCCGATCTCGGCGTGCATGACGACCGTGCGGGCACGCTGCTGGTGCCGGAAGTGGCCGATCTGGGGTGAAGGCCAGGGGCGCTGCCCCTGGACCCCGCTGGGGTTTGAAACCCCAGACCCCCAAATGAGGATTTCAAAGGCTCGCCTTTGATGGGGTCCAGGGGCAAACGCCCCTGGCTTTCTATTTTCAGGCCAAGAGCGGCCTGACGAACTCCAGCAGGTTGCCGCCCCGGAACAGGTGCCCGGCCACACCGGCGCGTTCGGCCGCCTGCATGTCGGTCTCCTTGTCGCCGATCATCAGGCAGCGCCGCGGGTCGAGCTCCCAGCTGCGCATCAGGTCCAGCAGCATGCCTGGGGCAGGCTTGCGCCAGTCGCTGTCGCGGCGATAGGCGTCGATGCGGGCTTCGGTGTGGTACGGGCAGTGACGCCAGTCGTCGAGCGTGCCGCCGCAGCGGCGCAGCTCGTCGGCCAGCCATCGCTGCAGCGCGTCGAGCTCGGGCTCGCCGTACAGGCCGTGCGCGATGCCCGCCTGGTTGGTGACGACGAACACGTGCCAGCCATGCGAGGTCGCCAGCGCCACCGCCTCGCGCGCGCCGTCGACCCACTCCCAGCGGTCCAGGCTGCCGACATAGCCGTGGTCGACGTTCAGCACGCCGTCCCGGTCCAGGAACAGCGCCGGCCGGTCCAGGCAGGCGGCCAGCTCCCTTCGCGCATGGGCAAGGTCGTCAGGGACGCCGATGTCGACGAACCAGCCGTGCTGGCGGGTGGCGCGCAGCGTGCCCTGCTGCGCCAGAGGGGCGAGCAGGTCGCGCTCCAGCGAGCAGGACGCGGTCAGCCGGTCCAGCACGCGGCGGTCCAGGGCGTAGATGCCGGCGTTGATCAGGCCAGGGCCGGCAGCCGCGCTCGCCGGCCGTTCGTTGAAGGCGGTGACCCGGTCCGCGTCGAGCGCGACCGTGCCGTAGCGGGAGGCGTCCGGCACCTCGCGCACCACCAGGCGGCCGAGCACCTCGCCCGCGTCACGGGCGAAGTCGGCGAGCAGGGCCGCCAGGTTGCAGTCGAACAGCGAGTCGCCGTTGCACAGCAGGAAGCTGTCGTCCAGCAGGTGCGCGGCGTGGAACAGGGCGCCGCCGGTGCCGGCGCGCTGCGGCTCCTCGGAAAAGCGGACGCGGACGCGCTTCGGCAGCGCATCGGCGGCGCCCAGCACCGCGTCTTCCACCGCACGGGGCAGATGGCCGGTGAGGATGACGAAATCCTGGACGCCGAAGCGGAGCATCTCGCGCATCAGCCAGGCGATGAACGGGCGGCGCGCCACCTCCAGCACCGGCTTCGGCGTGTCGGCCGCGATGTCGCCCAGCCGTGTCGCCAGGCCGCCGGCCAGGATCGCGCATTGCCGGATGGTGGCCGGGCGGGCGGTCATCCGGGCCCGTCCGCGAACATCGCGTGCTCCACTTCGGCCAGCACGGCGTGCGCGGCGACCATGTGCAGCTGCTGCACCACCTGCGCGTGGCTGCTGGGCGCGCGGAACAGATGGTCGAAACGCCCCGCCATCGCTCCGCCGTCGCGGCCGGCGAAGCCGAGCGTGGTCATGCCCCGGTCGTGCGCCGCCTGGCCCGCTTCCAGCAGGTTGGCCGAGTTGCCGGACGTGGAGAACCCCCAGAACACGTCGCCGTCGCGCCCGAGTGCTGCGACCTGGCGGGCGAACACGCTCGCAAAACCGTAATCGTTGCCGCAGGCGGTCAGGATGGGGCCGCTTTCGGTCAGGGCGAGTGCGGCCAGCGGCGCCCGGTCGAACAGTAGGCGGCTGACGAACTCGGCGGCGATGTGCTGCGCGTCCGCGGCACTGCCGCCGTTGCCGGCCAGCAGCAGCTTGCCGCCCGCCCGCAGGACCGCCGCGATTTGG
The DNA here is from genome assembly GCA_937873095.1 of uncultured Acetobacteraceae bacterium. Lineage (GTDB taxonomy): Bacteria > Pseudomonadota > Alphaproteobacteria > Acetobacterales > Acetobacteraceae > BOG-908. The sequence continues at coordinate 50,109 of CALMVI010000050.1, forward strand.
GCCGCCATGCCGTGCAGGACGCCGTTGGCCTCGCCGTCCGCCGCCAGCCGGGCAGCACTCTCGGCCGACATGGCGAGGTGGGTTAAGAGTAAACTAGGCATTAACCCCCCTGTGCCCTAATCGGGGATGACTGCCAAGTCAGGACCGGGTAGGCAACGATTTCGCCATGGACACGCATCACGAACCCTCGTCGCAGACGACCGACCATGCCGGCCGGCGCCGTGCGGTGGTGCGCGCGCGCGCGCCGCTGCGGCTGGGGCTTGCGGGCGGCGGGACCGACCTGCTGAGCTATTCCAGCCAGCATGGCGGGGCGGTGCTGAACGCCACGATCGACAGGTTCGCCTTCGCATCGATCCGCGCGCGTGACGACGGGCGCGTGTATTTCGAAGCCTGCGACCTCGGCCGCGAGGAGGTGCACGCCGCGGCAGCTTCCCTGCCCGCGAGCACCCTGCTGCTGCATCGCGGCGTGTACGAGCGCATGGTGCGCGACCATAACGGCGGCGCGCCGCTGCCGGTCAGCGTGACCACCGCCGTGGACGCGCCCATGGGGTCGGGCCTGGGGTCGTCCTCGGCGCTGGTGGTGGCGCTGATCGAGGCGTATCGCGCCTATCTCGACCTGCCGCTGGCGCGCTACGACGTGGCCCATCTGGCCTACGAGATCGAGCGGGTGGATCTGGGCCTGGCGGGCGGACGCCAGGACCAGTATTCGGCGGCGTTCGGCGGGCTCAACTTCCTGGAATTCCTGCGCGATGGGGAGGTGATCGTTAACCCCCTGCGGTTTTCCGAGGGTGTCGCACTGGAACTCGAAAGTTCGCTCGTCGTCAGCTTTTCGGGACAGTCGCGGTCTTCGGACGCGATCATCCGGCAGCAGACGAGCGGGGTGGACGCGCACTCGGCCGAGGTGATGGACGCCATGCACCAGTTGCGCCAGGACGCGGTCGACATGAAACGGGCCATCCTGCTGGGCGACATCCCTGCCGTGGCAGCCCTGCTGGAGCGGTCGTGGCTGGCCAAGAAGCGCACCGCGCCGGGAGTGACGAACGCCACGATCGAGCGGCTGGAAGGCATGGCGAGGGACGCGGGCGCCATCGGCGCCAAGGTGTCGGGGGCAGGCGGCGGCGGGTTCATGATGTTCGTCGTGCCGACCGAGCGGCGCTACCGGCTGATCAGCGCGCTCAACGAGTTCGGTGCGATGGCCTACCCCGTAAAGTTCACCGAGCGGGGGAGCGAGACGTGGTCCCTGCGCGCGCAGCGCTAGAGCCTGATCGCTTCAGGTGGCCGAAGCGATCAGGCTCTAGCTCTTTGTTTTGGCGAGCATTTTCATCGTGGTTGAAGGTCAACCTGAAGCGATCATGCTGTAGGCGTTCGACGGGAGCGCCCGCATGCCTGACCTGATCTTCATCAGCCACCGCATCCCCTGGCCGCTGAACAAGGGGGAGAAGATACGCGGCTGGAACCTGATCCAGCACATGCGCGCGCTCGGCTACTCGGTTCACCTCGGCTGCGTCGTCGACGATCCGGCGGACATGGAGCATGTCGGCCGCCTGCGCGAGGTTTGCGCCAGCGTCGGCGCGTTCCCGATCGACAAGCGCCGCCAGAAATACCGCGCGCTGCTGCACGCCCGCCCCGGCCGGCCGTTGATGCCCAGCTTCTACTTCGCGCCGGCGCTGCAACGCTGGGTGGACGACACGGCCGCACGGGTGAGGATGGAGGTCGTCTACATCTACTCGGTCGCCATGGCGCCCTATGCGGCGCGTCTGGGGCAAGGCCGCAAGATCCTCGACGCGCAGGACATCGACTCGGAGAAATGGGCCGAATACGCCACCAAGGCAGCGTTTCCCATGCGCCTGGTCTGGGCGCGCGAGGCGCGCACGCTGCTCGCCTACGAACGCCAGGCGGCCCGGGCCTGCGCGCTGACGTTCTTCGTCTCCGAGCCAGAGGCCAGCCGTTTCCGGCAGCTGGCGCCGGAGACGGCGGACCGCGTCGTTGCGGTCGAGAACGGGGTGGATCTGAGCCGGTTCTCGCCCGGCGACCGTTACGACTGGCCGTTCGGCGATCCGGGTCCGTGCCTGGTGTTCACCGGCAACATGGATTACTGGCCCAATGCCGACGCGGTGACCTGGTTCGCCCGCGAGGCGATGCCGCTGCTGCGAAGCCGGATACCCGGGCTGCGGTTCTGGATCGTGGGCGCCAATCCCGGCCAGGACGTGCGCGGGCTGGCGTCCCTGCCCGGCGTTCACGTGACCGGACGCGTGGACGACGTGCGTCCCTATGTCGCGCATGCCGCCGTGATCGTCTGCCCGCTCCGCATCGCGCGCGGGATACAGAACAAGGTGCTCGAGGGCATGGCGATGGGGCGGCCGGTCGTGGCCTCGCCGGCGGCCTTCGAGGGCGTGCGGGCCGAGCGGGACAGAGACCTGCTGATGGCCGAGGGGGCGGCAGGCCTCGCCGATGCAATCTGCGCGGTGCTGGACGGCAGACACCCCGGGCTGGGGCAGGCCGGGCGACAGGCGATGGAGCGGGGCTACGCCTGGGACGCGGTATTGGCCAGGCTGGACGACTACCTGAAGGGGTGAAGGACGTCATAGGCGATCTACCGGCAGGCGATGGTCGGGCGTATATGGCGAAGGATCGCGCCGGTTTTCGGGTCGCGCACATCCCATTGGTCGATGACCTTGAGGCCGCTTGCATCAAAGCACGCTTACGGGTGGCGGCCGCGTTCAGACCAGCAGGCCCGGCTTGCGGTCCCTGAACAAGCCACGCAGTTCGCCGGCCAGGGCGGGAAAGGCGAGCGCGATGACGGCGGCGTAGGTGGCGGCTCCCGTAACCGACAGGCAGGCCAGGCGCGCCACGTCCGACAGCGAGCCGGGCAGCCAGCTGCGCTCGACCGCGACCACGCCTGCCATGACCGCGCCTGCGAAGAAGGGCCGCAACGGCGCCCAAACGACATCGCGAATCGAGAGGGACCCGCGACGGGACGCGATCACCGCTTCGGCGGCGAACACCACGGGGTAGGCGATCAGCCAGGAATAGCAGGCGCCCGAGACGCCCCAGGAACACCCGAGCAGGATGGCCGGCGGGAAGACGACCGCGCCCACGGCGGTGCACCAGAACGCCGCCTTGGCGTCTCCTATGCCCTGCAGGTAGTTGGGCACCAGGATGAGGAGGGCGCGGAAGATCAGCGCCACCGACAGGATGGACAGCAAGGGCCGTGCCGCGGCCCAGCGCGGCCCGAAGACGATGTCGACGATCTCCGGCGCGGTGCTGCCGATGCCGAGGAAGACCGGGATCGCCAGCAGCGAGGCGAGCCGCAGCGCCTTGAGGATGTAGAACCTGGCGTCCTCCAGCCGGCCCTGGACCATGGCGAAGGCGGGGAAGGCCACCGAGTTGACGATCGGCGCAATCTTGTTGACGGGCAGGGCGGCAAAGTTGAGCACGACCGTGTACAGCCCCAGATCCGCCGCCCCGAGCACACGGCCGACGATCAGCACGTCGGCCGAGGTCATGACGGACCAGGCGAGGTACTCCAGCGTGCTGAAGGCGCCGTAGCCCAGCAGCGGCCAGACCGGACGGAAGTCGAATCGCGGCCACACGTAGAACGTGTGGGCGACGACGAGGAAGACGACCTGCCGGCTGACGTTGGTGGCCAGCCAGCCCATCATCAGCGACCAGACGCCATGCCCGGTATAGGCGAGCGCGATGACGACGATGGACCCGAGCAGCCCGGAGGTCAGCTCGGCCGCGAAGATCGGCCTGATCCGCATCAGCTTCGAAAGCGACATGCGCGGCAGCGTCGTCATCGCGTTGAACACGAAGCCGAGGCTGGAGACCTGGATCAGCGGCGTCAGCCGGGCATCGCCGTACCAGGACGCGATCGGGTAGGCAGCCAGGGCGAGCGCCACCGCAAGGATGACGGCGACGACGATGAGCAGGCCGAAGGCGCTGGCCAGGACCTCCGGGGATACGTCCTTGCGGGCCACCAGCGCGTCGCCCAGCCCGAGGTTGGAGAAGCCGAGCATGAAGCTGAGGAACACCTGCGATATGGTCATCAGGCCGTAATCGCTGGGCGAGAGCACGCGGATCACCAGCAGCGTCATCGCCCAGGTGAGGGCCTGGAAGCCGATCTTCATCACGATCGACCATCCCATCGCGGAGACGACGGTCTGGCGGAAACTCTCTGCGTTCAACGGGGCTTCCCCAGTGCGGCGGCAGGACCAGGATGGCGAGGGTGCGCCCGTGCCGGATGGCAGGGCAATGCAGGGTCGCCGATCACGCGCTGTTACTCAAGCGCATCGTTCGAGCCAGCCCGCCAAGCCGCCCGGCGCAGTGGCGGGCGATCTGCAGCGCGCCTGCCGCGCGCCACGGCACGGCCAGCAGGACCCCCGCGCGCTGCCGCCGCAGGCCTGTCCAGGACTGCTTGTAGGGATCGTCGCCGCGGCCGAAATCCAGCTCCCTCACCTGCTCCTGCTCGATCAGTCGGCGCACCATCAGCCCGGTCAGCACGGTGCCGGGCGCCAGGTGCTTGTAGGCTTCGTCGTGGGCGAGCTTCTGCACGCCCGCCCAGCCGGCATGGACCAGCCAGAACTGCGCGGCGACGGGGACGCCCGACAGGGCGAGCACGCCGAGCCGCACGCGGCCGGCGGGCGTGCAGGCGCGGATCAGCGCGGGGTTGAACGCCGGGTGGGGTTCGGGCTGCTTCCAGCTCGCGGCATAGACCTGCTCGTAGGCGGCGAGCGCCTGCTCCAGCCCTTCCTGCCCGTCCGTCACGGTGAGCACCGCGCCCTGCCCGTCCATCAGCCGGCGGGTGCGGCGGGCGATGGCCGACCGCAGCGGACCGGGACGGGAAGCCAGGTAATCGTCCCAGGTCAGGCCCGCCACCGGCAGGTGCCAGTTGCCGAAATGGTCGAAGCGCAGCGGCACCAGCCCGGCCAGGCGCAGCCCAGACAGCAGCGGCGACGCCCAAGCGGCATCGGCGTCCATCGCGTCCAGCCGGGTCAAGGCGAAGCCGCGCCAGGCGCGCCCCAGCGCCAGGCCCAGGGCGGACAGGACGCGGGCGGGCAGGCCCGGCCGCAGCATGGGGGACCACAGGGCGGTGTAGGGCGTCGTCAGGGCGGAGAGCCTGCCCGCACGCTCCTGCATCGCGAACACGGCCAGCGTGTCGGCGCCGCTGCGGACGACGTGGAAGCTCGGCTGCTGGCCCGGCTCCAGGCCGGCCTGCGACATGGTGCGGTACCACTCGGCGGTGGAGAACGCGTCGGCGCCCGCCAGGGCGCGCGCCTGCTCCGGCAGCCCGTCCCAGTCGTGCAGGCGTTCGACGGTCAGGCGGTCGTCACGCACGCAGCGAGTACCACAGGCAGCCGATCCATTCGTGCAGGCCGTAATAGCTCTGCTGCCAGGCCGAGACGCTGGGCACCAGCATGCGCGGCGCCAGCGGCGGCCAACGCTCGGGGTCCACGGGTGCGGCCACCGCGCGCAGCCCGGCGGCGCGGAAGGCGATCAGCGCGCGGCGCATGTGCCAGGCATGGGTCACCACGTAGACCGTATCGATGTGGCTGGCGCGCAGCACGGCGGCACTGTCGGCCGCGTTCTGCCAGGTGTCCTTCGAGGCCTGTTCGAGCCAGAGCGTCGGCAGCCCGAAATCCTGCTGCAGGCTGTCCGCCATCAGGGAAGCGATGCTGGGCGCGCCGGGGCGTATCCTGCCGCCTGACGCCAGGATGGGCAGGCCGGTCGCCCGCGCCAGGCGGGCGCCGGCGCGTTCGCGCTCGAGCGTCAGGTGGCCGACGCCGAACCCGCCTTCGGCTTTCTGCAGCTCGACGATGTCGCCGCTCAGGATGACGATGGCCTGCGGCGGGTCCGCGTCGTCCGGCGTGACCGGCAGGCCGGTCTCGAGCGACGCCATCAGGGTGCCAGACACCAGCGGTATGGACAGGATGGTCAGGCCGGACAGGCCGGCGGCCAGCAGGATGCGCCCGGCACGCCGGCGGCGGAACACCGCGCCGAGGCAGCTGGCGAGAAGGCAGTTCAGCGGCGGAACCACAAGCAGGGTGGGCAAGGCGGCCAGGGACATGGGCGTTCTGTGCCCGACTCCTGCGCCGGCAACCATCCCGCATCGCGTCTGCCAGCGAGCGGCCGGCCTGGAGAATCTGCCGCCCGACGCCTACAAGCCGTGGCCGTGCAGCGTGCAACCCTAGAACCGGTGGGCGACCTAGACGGGCTCGGCCGTCGCTGGCGCGCGCTGGAGTCGCGATGCGAGCCCGGCTTCTTCCGCAGCTGGACGTTCCTGGGCTGCGACGCCGAACGCCGGCTCGCCGGCGCCTGCCTGCTGAGCGTGACGCAGGACGGGTGCGACGTGGCGCTGGGCCTGCTCGGAACGGCGCGCGGCCGGTTCTGGCTCAACGAGACCGGGGTGGCTGCGCTGGACGCCCCGTTCATCGAACATAACGGGCTGCTCGCCGGTCCGGAGTGCGGCAGCGCGGTGTCGGCCGCCCTGCGGCACGTCGCCAGGAGGCGCAGGGCCGTCGTCCTGTCCGGGGTGGACGGCCAGACGATGGCGGCCGCGCGCGAGGCCGGCTGGCTGGTGCCGACCCAGAGCCGCTTCGCGCCCTGCGTGACGCTGAGCGCGCCGGAGCGGCCGTTCCTGGACACGCTGAGCGCGAACGCGCGCGCCCAGATACGCCGCTCGCTTCGGTCGTACGGTCCGGGGCTGCAGCTTCGCAGGGCCGGGACCGGGACGGAGGCGCTGGACTGGTTCGGGGTGCTGACGGAGCTGCACCAGGCAAGCTGGACCAGGCGCGGCAAGCCGGGGGCGTTCGCCACCG
>CALMVI010000051.1 GCA_937873095.1 uncultured Acetobacteraceae bacterium
ACCCCGCACCCCGCCAACGCTGGGCGTTGGATCCCGGTGACTGCCGGTCCGGGGGCGCCCGCCCCGGCCTTTTATCGCGAGACTTCCAGAAAGAACCGCAGCATCTCGCGCGAGGCGTCGGGACCGCGCGGCTCGGTGTAGCTGCCCTCCCGGCTGCCGCCGGACCAGGCATGGCCCGCGCCGTGCACCGTCCATTGCTCCAGCAGCGGCCGACCGTCGGCGGCGCGCTGCACGCTCCTGGTATAGGCAAGCCCGCCTGGCGCGCGACCCTGCTCGGCGCGGCGGGGACCGGCCGGCGCCACCTGGGCAGCCACCTCGTCGGCGTTGCGCGGGTTTACCGTGCCGTCCTGGTCACCATGGAACACGATGGCGGGCACGCCGATCAGGCCGTGCCCGGCATGGCCCTGCTTCATCGCGGAGAAGGCCGACATGACATCGGACGCCGCCCCGCACGCCAGGCCGGAATGCACGCCCACCGCACGGAACACGCCGGGGTAGGCCGCACCCAGTATCGCTGCCTGGGCGCCGCCCGCCGACAGGCCTGCGGCGAACACCCGGGCGGGGTCAGCGCCGCGCTCGGCCACCACCTGACGGAGCATGCCCGCGATGATGGCGGGTTCTCCCTGCCCGGCCTGCTGGTCGGCGGGATTGAACCAGTTCCAGCAGCGCTGCGCGTTCGCGCGTGCGGTCTGGACCGGATAGAGCACCAGGGCGCCGGCAGCCTCGGCCAGGTCGTTCATCCTGGTTCCCGCGGCGAAATCCTCGGCGGTCTGGGTGCAGCCATGCAGCATCACCAGCAGGGCGGGCCGGGCAGCCGGACGGCTCGGAACGTAGAGCCGGTAGGGGCGTGATCCGGCCGGACCCGAAAACTCCCCTGCGAGGAACTCGCCAGGTGACCTGGCAGCCGAACCGCCCTGCTCCGCCTTGCGCCTGAGCGAACTCCCGCCAAACGGCCACGCCGGCGTCGACTGGACGGCAGGGGGCAGCAGCAGCTTGGCAACCGCTCCCTCCAGCGCCCGCTGGATGGCGGAGCTGGCCTGCGTCAGCCTGCCGGCATGCTGCAGCCGGGCGGCGCGGAGCAGGCGGCGGGAGAGCGGCTCATCCATCGGGCACATGTTTGCTGCATCGCAGCAATTTACAAGCGCTCAGAGCTGCAACCAGAGCGGGTCCTTGAGCGTCGCGACAAAGGCCGTGTGGGCCGCCACCTGCTCCGCCGACAACACGATCGGCCGGGGCGTGCGGTTGGCCGGGCGGCTGTAGCTGTATACATGCTCGGACTGGCTCGGGCCGCCCAGGGTCAGGCCGCGCTGGCGCCCGCCCGTCAGCTCGACATAGACCTGGGCGAGCAGGCGGCAGTCGAGCAGCGCGTTGTGCGTGGTGCGCTCCGAGAGGTCGATGGCGAAGCGGTTGCACAGCGCGTTCAGGCTGTTCGGCATGCCGGGAAAGCGCGCCTTGGCCAGCGTCAGGGTGTCGATCATCCGGCCGCCCTGCAGCGGCGGCAGGGCCAGGCGGGCGAGCTCGGCGTTGACGAAGGCGAAGTCGAACTCCGCGTTGTGGGCGACCAGCGGCGCGTCGCCCAGGAAATCGAGGAACGCGTCGACGACGTCGGCGAAGCGCGGCTGGCCCATGACGTGGCTGCGCGTGTAGCCGTGCACGCGCGTCGCCTCGTCGGGCACGTCGCGCTCCGGGTCGATCAGCGCGTGGAAGAAGCGCGCGGTCGGCAAGTCGCGCACCAGCTCGATGGCCGCGATCTCCAGGATGCGGTCGCCCGAGGCAGGGTCCAGCCCGGTGGTCTCGGTGTCGAACAGGACGGAGCGCTGGCCGGGAATGATGACGTGCCGCTCTGGCATCACGACTCGGGCGTCCTCGAAACACGGACGTCCTGGCTAGGGCATTTCCCGAACCGGTGAAATTGCCGGCCGCCTCACTCGTTGACGGCCGCGGCCTGCACCCCGGCGGCACCGCTGGCGCCGAACTCCCGCGGGCCGGCGACCTGGGCCTGGAACGCCGTCAGAAGCTGGTCGATCTCGGCCTGGGCACGCGCGGCGTCGGTCAGGTCGGCTTCGAGCACGTAGCTCATCAGCGTCATCGCTTCCGCTTCAGCCGTCAGCCTGACCCGGAGCCGGCCCTGGCGGGCCTCGAACAGCAGCGTGTCCGGCGCGGGCTGGGTGACGTGCACGGGACCGTGGACCGGGGCGCCGAACTGGAACTCGGCATCGCTGACGCGCCGGACCGCCTGGTGCTCCTCGAAGCAGCCATCGAGCGTGGCGGCGTCGGTCAGTGCCCGCAGCACCTTGTCGCGCGGCGCGTTTATGAAGCGTTGTCCCGAGAGTTCCATGTGCGTCCACCTCCGTGATCAGCCAGCAACGTGGACGGCGTCGCTCAGGTTCGCGCCCGGGCATCCAGCCAGCGGCGGATGGCGCGCACCGCGTGAAAGCGGGACAGCCCGGTGCGCACCACCACGTCGGCGCGGCGGACCCGCTCGGCATCGGGCAGCTGCAGGGCGATGATGCGCTCGATCTGCTCGCCGCTCATCCGCCTCCTGGCGCGCACGCGCGCCCGCTGCACCGCGGGCGGGGCGGACACCGTCATCACCTCGTCGACCAGCCTGTCGCCGCCGGTCTCGAACAGCAACGGCACGTCCAGCACGGCCAGCCGTGCGCCCGCCGCCCGCGCGCGGGCCAGGAAACGCCGCTGCTCGGCCCGCACGAGGGGGTGCAGGATGGCTTCCAGCCGGCGCAGGCGGGCGTCCTCGGCCAGCACCTCGGCGCGCAGTGCTGCACGGTCCAGCACGCCGGCCCGGACCGTGCCGGGAAACTGCCGCGCGATCGCCGGCAGCGCGCGGCCGCCCGGCGCCTGCAGCCGATGCACCGCCGCATCCGCGTCGAACACCGGCACGCGCGCGCGCCGCAGGGTGGCGGCGGCCGTGGACTTGCCCATCCCGATCCCGCCGGTCAGGCCGACCACCCTCATCGCGCAGGAATGTCGGCCGCGACCAGATCGTGCGTTTCCCGGTCGACCTGCGGCATCACCCCGAACCAGGTGGCAAAGCCCGGCACGGCCTGGTGCAGCAGCATGCCGAGCCCCGGCACCGTGCGCAGCCCGCGCTCGGCCGCCCTGGCCAGAAGCGGCGTCGTCAGCGGCACGTAGACGATGTCGGCCACGACGAGGCCGGCCGGCGCGTTGCCGAGCTCCAGCGCGAGCGGCGGCTGGCCCGCCATGCCGAGCGAGGTGGTGTTCACCAGCAGTGCGTATCCCGCCAGGTCGCGCGGCGGCCAGCCCACCACCCGCACGCCCGGCAGCGCCGCCTGCAGGGCCGAGGCGCGGTCCGGCGTGCGGTTCGCGACGGCGACGGGGACGCCGGTCCCGAGGAGCGCGCCGGCGATGGCGCGCGCGGCGCCGCCTGCCCCCAGCAGCAGGGCGGGCCCTGCCTGCACGCCGTGCGCCGCGAGGTTGGCCATGAACCCCGCCCCGTCGGTGTCGGCGCCGTGGATGCCCTCCGCCGTGAACACCAGCGTGTTGACCGCCCCGGAGGCCCGGGCCGCGTCGTCCAGCGTGTCGCACAGCGCGGCCGCGGTCTCCTTGTGCGGCACCGTGACGTTGGCGCCGGCAAAGCCGCTGGCGCGCAGGCCGGCCACCGCCGACGCAAGATCGCCCGGGCGGACCGGCAGCGGCAGGTAGGCGCCGTCGATGCCGTGGCGGGCCAGCCAGTGATTGTGCAGGCGCGGCGAGCGGGACTGCGCCACCGGCCAGCCGATCACGCCGGCGAGCCGCGTGCGGCCGCCGATCAAGCGGGCACGGAGGCGGCCAGCCTGGCCAGCCCTGCCGCCACCGCGCGCGGCTGCAGGTTGACCTGCGGCAGGCCCATCAGCTCGCCGAACGTGCCGCGCGCCAGCGGGCCGGCCACGAACAGGTTCGGCCACGCCGTGCCGTCCGCGCGCAGCACCCGGCTCTGCGCGTCCACCCAGATGCCGAGCCCGGCGGGGTCGGGGGCGAGCTCCCCTGCATCGGCAAGGCTGCGCAGCACGGGGTGCGATGCGGTGACCGAGCGGTGGCCGGGGCCGGTGCAGTTGATCACCGCGTCGCAGGCGAGCTCCTCCTCCACGCTGGCCCCGCGCGGGCGCAGGGTGACGACGGTGGCCGAGGCCCCGCGGCGCGCCCCGGTCAGACGCGCCGCCCGGATGGTCAGCAGGCCGCTCGCCATCGCCGCGCCCAGCGCCGCGTCGATCTGCGGGGCGGACTGGAAGCGGTGCACGTCCCAGATGGTGCGCAGGTGGCGCAGCAGCCGGCGTCGCTCGGTCCAGTCCAGCGTGCCCCAGGCGGCCCCGGCCTGCTGGCGCAGCGCGTCGACCACGTTCTCCCACGGCCGCCCGGCCGCCTCGGCCCGCCGCATCGCCGTCCGGATGCGCCGCAGCAGCGCGCTGGCGCAGGCCTCTGGCCGGGTGGAGAAGTCGCCTTCCGCCTCGACCGGCAGCGTGGTGCGCGGCCGGGGCAGCAGGCCGTGGCGCGACAATGCGGTGATCGCTCCACGGTGCCCGCCGGCGAGAAGGGTGGCGATGCAGTCGCAGGCGGTCAGGCCGGTTCCCACCACCAGCACGCGTGCATCGCGCGGCACGGCGGCCAGGGCATCGACGTCCCAGGGGTCGGCGAGCAGGCCAGGCAGGCCGAGCAGGGGCGCGGGCGTGTCCGGCGCGGTGTGGCTGACCGCCAGCACGGCGGCGTCGGCCAGCAGCGCCTCGCCTGCCTGGACGGCAATCCTTATCCGCCCGTCCGCCTGGCGGAGCGAGGTTGCGCGATGCGGCAGGTGCGCCACCCGGGCGCTAGGGTGGCCGGCGATCTGGGCCCGCAGGACGCCGTCCACGTAGCGGCCGAACACGCGCCTGGCGGGGTACAGGCGGCCGTCGGGCATGGCGCAGGCCGGATCGCGCTCCGGCTCGCCCTGCTGGTGCAGCCAGTCATGGAAATGCAGAGGGTGCTCGGGCAGCACCGACATGCGTGCGGCGGCCACGTTGGTGCGGTGCACGGCAGACGGCGAGGCGTAGGCCAGCCCGGCGCCGAGCACGCTTCGCGGCTCGATGATCGTCAGGCGCACCGGAAGGTCCGGGTGGTCGCGCAGCAGGTGCAGGGCGCAGGCTGCGCCCGAGAACCCGCCGCCGATGATGGCGATGTGCATGGCCGTCAGCATGATCGATTCGGGTCGAGTTTCAACCGCAAGCGCCCTGCCTGTCAGGCGCGAGGCGAGCAGTCATGCGGGGCTGGCCGGGCTCGCGAACGTCCAGGTGTTGACCGGGTCCCAGGGGCCGCCGCGATAGCGCCAGAGCGCCAGGCCGGTGGCGGTCGCGGGCGGCGGCGCCGCGCCGGCGAGGGCCGCGAGCGTGGCTGCCGCCTGCTCGCGCGTCACCTTGTTCTGCACCGTGATGTGCGGCGACCAGCCTGCCTGGTCCTGGGCCGTCAGCTGCCCGCGGAAGCGTTTGGCGATGCGCGCCCGCAACGCAGCGGCGGGAGGCGCTCCCAGCCGGTAGGCGACGCCGCGGCCGAGCGACCGCAACCCCTCGACGCCCACCGGGAACGGGCCGGCCTCAGCGCACAGGGCGGCAATCTCGTCCGCCACATCGGGTTCGAGACGGCCGGGCAACGCGTGGAACATCGTCACATGCGCGCCCACCACCAGCCGCTCCGGCGGGAAATAGCGGCGTCGGAGCGCGTCGAACCAGGCTTGCGACGCGGCGTCCAGCATCAGGGTCAACACGAGAGGTGGGTCGGATGGATCGTGCACTCCTGGCCAGATGGCTGGACCTGACGCGCCGGCAACTGCCGCAGGCGGCCGCCCGGCATGGCTGGCCGATCCGCCTCGACCACTGCTTCATGCGCGTCTGCCTAGACGCCGCATGCGGCCGGCCCTGGCACGAGGTGATCGCCCGGCCGGCGATACGGAACGCGTCGGACGCCGAGCTGGCCCGGGCGGTCGCGGTGGCAGAGGGGCTGCTGGCGCGGCCCGACACCCTGACCGCGCTGAACGCCGAAAGCCTTCGGCTGCGCGGGAAGCGACGTATCGGGGCTGGCTGAAAAGGCCAGTCTCAATTATTTGCGGGTCCGGGGGCGCCCGCCCCCGGCGGGGTTTGGGGCGGAGCCCCAAGCTTACTCGGTATATTACAGCCTTTCTGCCCAGGGCAGCGCCCCCATAAGCGCGAACGTTAGGCTTTTCGCAGTGCGTCTGCCTGGGGGATCCGGC
>CALMVI010000052.1 GCA_937873095.1 uncultured Acetobacteraceae bacterium
GCGCCCCAAGGCCCCCCAACGGAACGCCCCGAGCGCCCCCGCGTAAAGCCAGCGGCGCACCACCCCAGGCGAGCGCCACGCCCAGGAGCCCCGCCATGGCAGCGACACCGGACCACTATGACGTCATCGTCATCGGCAGCGGTCCTGGTGGCGCGTCGCTGGCGCAGCGGCTGGCCGCGACGGGCAAGCGCATCCTGATGCTCGAGCGCGGCGGCTACCTGCCGCGCTCGCTCGCCAACCTCGACTCCAAGACCGTGTTCGTCGACGGCGCCTACCAGGCCGCGGAAACCTGGTACGACAGCGACGGCCGCAGCTTCCACCCGGGACTGCACTACTACGTGGGCGGCAACTCGAAGGTCTACGGCTCCGCCCTGCTGCGCCTGCGCGAGCGCGATTTTGGCGAGCTGCGCCACAAGGACGGGGTCTCGCCCGCCTGGCCGGTGGGCTACGACGTGTTCGAGCCGTACTACGCCGCCGCCGAAACCCTCTACCACGTGCACGGACAGCGCGGCGAAGACCCGACCGAACCCTGGTGCAGCACGCCCTTTCCCCACCCGGCGGTGCAGCACGAGCCGCGCATCCAGCAGCTCAACGAACTCCTGAAAGGAGAGGGGCTGCGACCGTTCCACCTGCCGCTCGGCATCCTGCTCGACCAGAAGGCGGACGGCAGCGCCACCCCGCAAAGCGCCTGCATACGCTGCGACGCGTTCGACGGCTTTCCGTGCCCGTTCAACGGCAAGGCGGACGCCCAGATCGTCAGCGTGGACCCGATGCGGGCGGCCTATCCGAACTTCACCCTGCTGACCGGCGCACTCGTCACCCGGCTGGACACCGACCCTTCCGGCCGCAGCATAGCCTCGGTGCAGGTGACGCGGCACGGCGCGGACGAGCGTTATTCGGCAGACATCGTCGTGGTCGCCTGCGGGGCGCTCAGCTCGGCCCTGCTCCTGCTGCGCTCGGCCAGCGATGCCCATCCCCGCGGCCTGGCCAACGGCTCGGACCAGGTCGGCCGCAACTACATCCGCCACAACATGTCCGTGGTGATGGCGCTGCTGCGCGAGCCAAACCACACCGTGTTCCAGAAGACGCTCGCGGTCAGCGATTTCTACTTCGGCGCCGACGACTGGGAGTATCCGCTCGGGCTGATCCAGATGTGCGCGACCTCGCATGGCGAGCAGATCAGGGGCGAGGCGCCGCTGCAGCCGCTGGTGTCGTTGGTGCCGGAATGGACGTTCGACAAGATGGCGGAGCACTCGATCGATTTCTGGCTGCAGAGCGAAGACCTGCCGCGGCCGGAAAACCGCATCTTCTACGACGGCGACAAGGTCGTGCTCGATTTTAGGGAGAACAACGCGGAGGCCGCGACGCGGCTGCGGCGCAAGCTGAACGACCTCAGCGTGCCGCTCGGCGCGTTCCCAAGGCTGCTCGACCGCAAGCTCTATCTGGGCAAGGACATCCCCCTGGGCGGCACCGCGCACCAGGCCGGCACCTGCCGGTTCGGCACCGACCCTGCCACCTCCGTGCTGGACCTGACCTGCCGCGCGCACGAACTCGACAACCTCTACGTGACCGACGCCAGCTTCTTCCCATCCATCGGCGCAGTGAACCCGACGCTCACCATCATCGCCAACGCGCTGCGCGTGGCCGACCACATCGCCGGCCGGCTCCGCATCTGATGCGGCCCGGCGCGGTCCTGGCCGCCCTGGCCTGTCTGGCCCTGTGGGCCAGGCCCCGGCCGCGCCCGCAATGCCGTATCGTCCGCATCGGCCGGCTGGTATCGGACCTGGACGCCGCCCAGGCCTTCTACCGCGACGCGCTCGGGTTCCAGACGATCGCCGTCGGGCCCGCGGATCCCGGCGACCTGGCCCTGCTCGGGCTTGGCCCCGCCCGCCAGGCCGTCATGCGCCTGGGCCGCGAGGAGATCGCGCTCGTCTGCCTGGCCGGCGGCAGCGCGCCCACCCCCGCCGGCCGCAGGAGCGACGATGCCTGGTTCCAGCACCTTGCCGTGGTCGTCCGCGACATCGACGAGGCGTATCGCCACCTGTCCGCCGTCACGGGATGGACGGCGATCAGCAGCGGCGGGCCGCAAACCCTGCCGCCCGCCAATGGCGGCGTCCGCGCCTTCAAGTTCCGCGACCCCGACGGGCATCCTCTGGAGCTGATCTGGTTTCCGCATGGCCAGGGGCGCGACGTGTGGCGCGGGCCGTCGGCAGCGCTGTTCCTCGGCATCGACCACAGCGCGATCGCGGTGTCCGCACCCTGGAGGAGCCTGCGCTTCTACCGCGCGCTCGGTTTTTCCTCAGCCGCACGCTCGCGCAACCACGGCCCCGCCCAGTCCAGGCTGGACGGCCTGGCCCGCGCCAGCCTCTCGGTGGTCAGCCTTCGCCCAGCCAGCGCCGACGGTCCTGGCCTCGAGCTGCTGGGCTATCGTCCGCCCGGGCGCGCCGCCATGCTGCCGGCCGCCTGTCTGGCCACCGACTGGGTTTGCATCGAGATCGACGGGGCACCCACCCGCCGCGTGCTGCGCGATCCGGACGGCCACCGCGTGCTCGTCAGCCGCGCGGGGCAGACAGGCGCGATCGAGGAGGATCAGCCATGACCGAAGATTCAGGCCCCAAACCGGAAATCCCCTACTGGCACCTCTGGACCGACGAGAACGGCATCAGCCGCCAGACGCGCTGCGCGCTGACCGAGTTCGACCTCAAGGGCGTGGGCGACGCGGCCGCGCAATGGAACAACCGCCAGCCGCGCTCGGAGGCGACCGTGGTGGTGACGGTCCAGCCGGTGGGCTGGGTGGGCGAGTGGCACGAAAACCCCGCGCCGCAATGGATCGTCGTGCTGTCCGGCCGCTGGTGGATCGAGGCGATGGACGGCACCCGGATCGAACAGGGCGCGGGCGAGTTCTCGCTGGGCGAGGACCAGGGCTGCTCCACCGTGGACGGCAGGAAGGGCCACCGCTCCGGCACCATGGGCGACGTGCCCGCCGTCCTGATGACGGTGCAGCTGCACGTGCCGCCGCAACGCCGCCCCTGCCACCTGCGCTAGAACGATGCACGCGACGGCAGGGCCTGCGTGATGGACTGGCTGCAGATCGAGGACCCCCGGTTCCGCGCCTGCGTCCTGCCGAACGCGCCGCTGGTGACCCTCGGCGAGGGCTACGCCTGGCTCGAGGGACCGGTCTGGTTCGCCGACCAGGACTGCCTGCTGGTCAGCGACCTGCCCAACGACCGCATCCTGCGGTGGTCCGAGGATGGCGGGGTCAGCGTGTTCCGCCGCCCGTCCGGCTTCGCCAACGGCCACACCCGCGACCGTCAGGGCAGGCTGGTCGGCTGCTCGCACCAGCACCGCTGCGTCACCCGCACCGAGCTGGACGGCCGGATCACCGTGCTGGCCGACCGCTACCGGGGCAGGCGGCTGAACGCGCCGAACGACGTCGTCTGCCGCTCGGACGGGACGATCTGGTTCAGCGACCCGCATTACGGCATCAACACCGATTACGAGGGCGGCAAGCAGACCCCCGAACTGCCGCCCACCCTCTACCGGCTCGACCCCGAGACCGGCAGGCTGAGCGTGGCGGCGGACGACTTCGAAGGCCCGAACGGGCTGGCCTTCTCGCCCGACGAGCGCCTGCTCTACGTGTCCGAAACCGGGCCGCAATTCGACGCCGACGCCAGGCGCGCGATCCGGGTGTTCGACGTCGCCGACGACGGCGCCCTGTCCGGCGGCCGCGTCTTCCACACCGTCTCGCCCGGCTACGCCGACGGCTTCCGCGTGGACGAGGACGGCAATCTGTGGACCAGCGCCGGGGACGGGGTCCATTGCATCGCACCGGACGGCACCCTGCTCGGCGCGATCAGGACGGGCTGCACGGTCTCGAACCTGACCTTCGGCGGCCGCAACCGGTCGCGCCTGTTCATCTGCGCGTCGCACACGCTGCTGGCCGTCTACACCAACCAGCGCGGCGCCGCCCGGCCGTAGAAGGCCAGGGGCCCTGCCCCTGGACCCCGCTGGGGTTTGAAACCCCAGACCCCCAATGAGGATTTTAAAGGCTCCGCCTTTGATGGGGTCCAGGGGCTCTGCCCCATAAGCGCGAAGCTAAGCTTCCATAAGGCTCTTCCACTG
>CALMVI010000053.1 GCA_937873095.1 uncultured Acetobacteraceae bacterium
AGACCATTGCAGTGGAAGAGCCTTATGGAAGCTTAGCTTCGCGCTTATGGGGCAACGCCCCTGGCCTTTTTCCGCTGTGGTTTCGCTCCTCAATCGTCCGGGTCGGTGTCTGCCACCGGCGCGTGCAGGTTAACCGTGGCGCCGGTCCGCAGCACGGGATACGGCGCGCTGCCCTTCAGCCCGGTCCACAGCACCCTGTTGAACGCGGCCGTCGGGATACGGTCCTCCTTCGACCAGTCGTAGCCGCGCGTCTGCGCGTCCCACCACGCGGCGTCGTGAGTGGGCCTGGGGTCCGCGGGCCCTTCTGCGAATTGCACCTTCCCGTCCGGCCAGAGCGAGGACAGGTTGATGCCGGTTTCCTTGACGTAGACCGAGGCGGTGGCGGCAAAATTCCAGTAGCCGGTGGCGCCGATGTCGAACACGTCGGTCATCGGCCGCTGATAGGCGGTGTTGAGGTTGAGGTGCTCGAGCCCCAGCACGTCCTCGATGGTGCGCACCGCGTTCACCGTGGAGTAGCGGGTTTTCACCACGGCGCGGGTCTTGACGTAGGGCCCCACCACGTAGGCCGTGCTGCGATGCGCGTCCTGGTGGTCCGGCCCGTCCTGCGCGTCATCCTCGACGACGACGAACAGCGTGTTGCGCGCGTAATGCGCGCTCTGCGCCACCATCTGCAGGGTCATGCCGACGGCGGCATCGTTGTCGGCCTGCTGGAACTCCGGGTTGCCGGAGCCGGGCAGCAGCCGGTTGGCGGCGCTGAAGCTGCCCATGTGGTCGTGCATGTAGCGCAGGAAGACCAGGCTGGGCATCGAGTCGTTGGTGTCGAACTGCTGGAACTCGCGGCGGAACTCGGCGAAGCGGTAGAGGTCCGGGGTGGTGTTGTCGAAGCCGCGGAAGTAGGGGTCGAAATTGCCCGGCTTGGCCAGCGTCTGGTTGGACGGGAACTGCACCTGCGTCTTGGTCTCGTAGGGGCCGAGCGGGTCGGTGAACTCCGGCACCGCGCCGGTGCCGCCGTAGCGGCTGTTGTCGGAGAAGAAACCGTAGTCGCGGAACGAGATGCCCGCCTTCATGGCCGCGTCCCAAAGATGCCCGTGCTGGCGCTGGTCGTCCGGGCCGTCCGGCGCGCCGTCGTCGTCCAGACCGGGCAGCACGTTGGCCGACCCGCCGGGCTCGCCGGCGGTGGACGGGGCGAAGTTGGGGTTTTCCGTCTGCCGCGCGGCCAGCGTGCCGTACAGGGTCACGTTGCGGTTCTGTCCCTCGGCGTCGTACGGCGCGTTGTAGCGCGTCACGTCGAAGGCGTAGTCCATCGGGATGTTCTTCTCGTTCCAGTCGGTCTCGCGGCCCTCGGTCGACCACGGCCAGCCGTTGCCGCTGACCTCGGCGGTGCAGAAGAAATTGTCCAGAGTCACGAACTGCGTCGAGATGTTGTGGAAGTTCGGCGTCACGGTCTTGCCGAACACGGTGAGCGACGGATCGGCATCGGCGCCGTTCTTCAGGTCGCCCAGCACCTGGTCGAAGGTGCGGTTTTCCTTGACGATGTAGATGACGTGCTTGATGTGCTGGCGCAGGAAGGTCATCACCTCCCTGTCCTGCGTGTTGACGCGCGCGGTGTAGCCGTTGTTCTGCGCCACCTGCTGCGTCAGCACGCCGTAATCGGCCGAGGCCGGTGTCGGCAACGCCAGCAGGCCGGACTGCTCGAGCAGCTCGTCGTATTGGTTGGAGGCGTAGGCCTGGGTCTGCGCCATGTCGTCGCCGGCCTTGCTGTTGCCGTCGGCGGCGTACGGCTTGGGCGGCACCGGCGGGTTGCCGGCATACAGGTCGTAGGTGGAGCTCGTCGCGTATTTCGGGTTGGCGCCGGAATCGCTCTTGTTGTTGAACACGTAGAGCATCGAGCCGTCGCGGCTGACCGAGACGGTGGTGGGCCACCAGCCGGTCGGCACCAGGGCGGCAGGGGCGCTGCCGTTCAGCGGGATGATCGCCATCGCGTTCTGGCCGCCATTGGTGACGTAGAGCGTGGTCTCGTCGGGCGAGAGTGCCAGGTTGTTGGTGGCGGCACCGGTGTAGCGCGGGCTGCCCGCCGGCAGCACGCCGGACGGCGCGATCGCGTCGATCTCGCGCATCAGCGTGCCGGACGCGGTGTCGATCACGGCGACACGGTCCTGGTTGTCCTGGCTGACATAGGCGCGGGTCTGCGCCTTGTTGAGGATGATGTTGTTGGGCGCGCCCGCCAGCGCGATGTAGCCCTTGAACGTGGCCGTCGCCTGGCCGTTGGCGATGCTGACATCGACCACGGACACCTGGCGGTCGCGCAACGCGGTGGCCAACACGCGGTAGGTGCCGCCCGAGCGTCCGACGACGGCGATGCTGTAGACCGTCTCGCCGCCGGCGCGGCCGTTCTGGCCCTGCGTGTTCCACGGACGCAGGTCGTACTCGGTGGCAAGCGTGCCCGGCGCGGAGTTGGCGAACGGGATCAGTGTGTTGGTGGCGGGGTCGATCAGCGAGAAGCTGTCGTTGAGCGTGTTGGCGACCGCGATGAGCGACGCGTCGCCGGCAATCGAGATGCCGCCCGCCTGCGGCGACTGGCCCATGCCGATGCCGCTGCTGTGGCCGAGCTTGATGGTGGCGAACGGCGACCAGCCGGAAACGATGTTCGACGACTCGTACTGGTACACCACGTCGTCGTTGCCGCCGGAGATGTAGAACGATTGGCCGTTCGGCGCCCAGGCCAGGCCCACGAAGGTGTTGGGCGGACGCAGCACCGCCTTGATCTTCGGCTTGTTGGCGGTGGTGATGTCGTAGACGAAGATGTACTCGCTGGCGCCGTCCACGCTGTCGCCGTTCGAGGGCGAGAGCAGGTTGCCGTTCTGGTCGTTCAGCGTGTTGTAGCCGCTCGTCATCACCAGCAGCGTGCTGCCGTCGGGGCTGACGGCGGACGCGATCGCGCCGTCCGGGCGAAACCTGTCATAGGGCGCGGCCAGGCCAGGGTTCAGCGAGGTGAAGGTGGAACCGGCGGCGAATGTCGGGGTGACGAACTGGCCCGACGGCACGGGGGACACGCCGGAATTGTCGTTCGGCCCGTCATTGGCGTGCGCGGGCACCACGCCCGCCATCATCGTGCCGCACAGCAACGCCGCGCGAATGCTTCGAACAACTTTCAACTGGCTTCTCCTGGCAATGCGGCCGGCCTCATCCCGATGCCGGGGAGAGAGCGCGGTCGATGCAGCACATGGCGCATCATCGCGGGCGCGTCCGTGAAGGTTGAGCGTCAGTTTGGTTACAGCATGCGGCCTGCGAAGCGAAATACCTGGCAGTCAGCCAGTTACGGCGTCCTGCCGTCTTGCCCCGCACGGTTTGTTTACTGAACACACTGGTCGGCGCCAGCATGATGTCAGCCAAATGTCAGCTTAATACTTGGCCGCTGTCAGCCTGATGTCAGCTTTGATGCCAGACCGGTCAGGTGCTGGAGCGGTCCAGCCGCAGCGTCATGCAATATGCACCGCCGCCGGACAGGATGAACGGGTCGAGATCCACTTCGCGCACCCTGTAGCCGCGGCCGGCGAGCAGGCCACGGACGTGGTCCGGCGCGCGCGCCATCACCACGGTGCGGCCGATGTTGACGGCGTTGACGCAGAACGCGGCCGCATCCTCGGCGCTGGCTTCCAGTCGCTGCTCGGGCGGCACATGCGCGTGGATGACGGCCAGCGCAGCCTCGGTGAAGGCGGGCGGGTAGAACAGAACCTCGCCGCCGGAGAGCGGGCAGAAGCACGTGTCGAGGTGGTAGAAGCGATCGGTCGCAAGCTCCAGGCGGCTCACCGGCTTGCCGAAGAAGCGTTCCAGCGTGTCGGTCGCGGCGCGGATCGAGCGCTGGCCGTACCCGGCCCAGAAGACCTGGCGTGAGGCGTCCCAGATGGCGTCGCCCGCGCCCTCCTGGAAGCAGCCTTCGGGGAACGTCGTCACCTCGTCGAGCAGGCCGCGCGCGACGAAGCCTTCCAGGGCGTCGAGATACGGCCGCTCCTCCCCCCGGCGCTCGGCACAGGCGAAGCGGGCGACGATGGCGCGCCGGTCCAGGATGACGGCGGCGTTTGCCGGAAACACCATGTCCGGCTGGCCCGCGACCCCCTCCACCACGTCGAGGGTAGCGCCCGACTCGGCCAGCGCGCGGCGCAGCGCGTCGAAACTGGCGCGCGCGGCGGCGGCGTGGCCGGCCGGGTCGGCGGCCCAGGCGCCGGGCTGCATCCATGGGTTGATCACGTAGCTGACGTCGAAATGGGCGGGATCGACCAGCATGATCCTGGGCTGCGTCGCGGACCGACCGATCTCGGCCGCGTCGTCCGGCCGGGCGTCGATGGGTCCCGCATCCTCGGTCAGCGTCATCGGCGTGGCTCCTGTCGGGAAGCTTGGATACGGCCTGTCAGTCCCGCCGCCGCCGTGTAGCGGGATCGTGAGCGGAAGGAAACGGACGCTGCCTCGGGCGCCTGCCGAGCCGTATCGGCCGTGTCCATACGGCAGCGTATTCAGCCGGATTTGCAACTTCTTGTTGTACATGCGTTTCAGTGTGGCGTAAGCTGTGTCAAGGAGCGACAATGGGCCTGATACTTCTCATCATCCTGGTGGTCCTGCTGTTCGGCGGCGGGCTGGGCACCACGTTCGGCGGCTGGGGCGGGGCGGGCTACGGCAATTACGGGTACGGCGGCATCGGCCTGGGCACCGTTCTGCTGATCGTGCTGATCGTGCTGCTTTTGCGGCGCGCTTGAGACAAGGCCAGGGGCGTCATGCGCGAGCGTGCTTTGCACGACGCCCCTGGCCCCCGGGGGGGGGTGTTGGCCAC
>CALMVI010000054.1 GCA_937873095.1 uncultured Acetobacteraceae bacterium
TGCATCAATCGGAACACGCGAATGGGCATGTGTCAGTGTTTAGGCGAGCTGGTATTACTCTTGGAGGGCCACAGACCCGGAAAGCCGGAAAAGCGGGGGCACGGATATTCGGCTCTGCGGTGCGGCTGAAACCCGGCCTGGGTGCCACCACCGTCAGGCCGCCTCCTTCTCGTCGTCGGCCGCGATTGCAGCGTCAGCCTCGGGAGTTTCGGACTGGAACGCCAGGATGTAATTCGCCGCCTTCGACGCGGCGCTGGCAGCACGCACGATGGCGCGGTTGTCCTCCCGCAACACCTCGAGCCAAGAACCGATATAGTCCGCGTGGCGCACCGTGGGCGTAATGTTTAGAAAAGCGCATAAATAGGCCGCTGAAATTTCTGCGATTAGCTCCTCGAACGCGTATTTCTTCGACCCGAAGGAGCCGGTCAGATCGCGGTCGAGACGGGAGGAATGGCCGCTGGCGTGCCCGATTTCGTGCAGCGCGGTCCGGTGCCAGTTGATCGGTTCGAAATAGGCCTGCGGCAACGGCACTTGCACGAAATCGTGCCGCGGATCGTAGAATGCCCGCTCGCCGCCGATCCGGAAATCCACGCCGGTTGCGCGGATCAGCGCTTCGGCCTGCGGCAGAACCAGATCGGTTTCGACCGGCGGGGCCGTCGCCATCATCTCGTCCGGTAGGCCCTCGCATTGCGCGGTGTTGAAGACCGTGAAGCGCTTCAGGAACGGGATGGCTTGCGCTTCCTCCCCGGTCTCCGCCGCGCGCCGGCGTTCGTCATCCGGGGTGAACCGGTCAGCGTAAACGACCGTTGTGCCGCGCTCGCCCTTGCGGACGTGACCGCCGAGGCCGAGCGCCTGGCGGAAGGTCAGCCAGCTCTGGCCAGCAAAGCCGTGCTCGATGACGGCGCCCCAGAGGATGAGCACGTTGATCCCCGAGTAGCGCCGTTGGGTGCAAGCGTTCCTGGGCAAGCCCAGCGGCGCCCTTGCCGCCGCCGTCCCCCAGGGCTGGACCCAGGGCGCACGGCCCGCCTCCAGCTCGGCGATAATCTTGTCGGTGATTTCCTGATATAGGCCCGCTCGGTCCTGGCCGGTGCGGGCGCGAGCACTGTGTCTGGACATCGCGGATCTCCGCGACGGGCGCTTGCCGAGCCTCTCTCGACAACCCTCAACCCGTCACGGAAAACCCGCCCGCACTCTCACTCCCGGGGCGTTGCGGGGTGTCCCCGCAGAAGGGGGTGTGCCGGCGACCGAGGCGCCGGCCAGGGGGAAGGCGTTCCCCTCTGCATCGTGTATGTCGGCCCGTCGCTGGACGGGTGGAAACCACTCGCCGTTGCCTGGAAGTCATTTTTCCGAGCGGATCAAACGTCCAAGCTTCCAGAATTGACTTCCATCCGCCAACCAAGGTAAGGTCGTCAGCATTCCGGGAGGGAGCTAATGGACGGGAACAGTTTGGAATTCACGGCGATTCGTGGCGTGCAGGCCGGAAGCGCTTATTACGTTATCATGGTGCCGCTGAAAGTCGTTCCGCGGCTCTTTAAGTTCGACGATGAGGCAATGCCGGCCGAGTTGCGGGCTCAGCGGGTCCTCAATAAGGCACGTGTTCCAGCAATTGCTAACTACATCACGAACAACTCGACTGAGTACATTCTATCTTCACTTTGCGCCTCGATAGACGGCGAGATTGCCTTCGAGCCGGCAGCTCAAGACGGACCATTGCGCAAGGTCGGCCAGCTTCGCATCGACATGGGAGCGACGATTCTCATCAACGACGGTCAGCATCGTCGCGCCGCGATTGAAGACGCGGTCCGCGAGCGGCCGACGATGGGGGATGAGACCATTTCCGTGGTCGTGTTTGCAGACCGCGGGCTGAAGCGGTCGCAACAGATGTTCGCCGACCTGAACATCCACGCCGTCCGCCCGACCAAATCCATCAAGCTTCTCTATGATCATCGAAATGCGCTGGCAGGACTGTCGCGCGATGTCGTAAAGGCTGTCCCCCTGCTAAGGGATTTCACTGATTACGAGAACACCAGCATCTCAAACCGATCTATCAAGCTGTTCACATTGAGCAGTTTGCACCAAGCCACGGCCGAGCTGATCGGAAAGTCCAAGTCCGGCAAGGTTGAATCAGACGACAAGGACCTCGCGGTCGAGTTCTGGAATGCGGTGATCGCTCAGATGCCGGACTGGCAGCGGGTCGGCACGCGCGAGGTGTCATCATATGAATTGCGCCGCGACTATATCCACGCCCACGGGGTCGCGGTTCACGCCATCGCTGTCGCAGGGGCGCAACTTAGGACGGCGCATCCCAAGGACTGGAAGAAGAGACTCGCGAAATTACGCGACATTGACTGGTCGCGCGCAAACCGAAAGCTATGGGACAACCGCGCCCTCGTCGCAGGCAAGGTCAACAAGTCGAAAAATAACGTGACCCTCGTCACCAATGTTGTGGTGCGGGCACTTGGGCTTCCCCTGACACTTGAGGCTCAGCGGGTGGAGGATCTCTATGCGCCAATCCAGGATGTCGTCTTGAAGGCGGCAAGCTGATGGCGGCGGAATCTATCTTTGACGCCACCGGGATCGAGGCCCGATATCGTGAAATCCGCGAGATCTATCTTTCTGACAATCGCCCTTGGGTAATTGGTTATTCGGGCGGCAAAGACTCGACGTGTACTCTTCAGATGGTGTGGACAGCCCTGTCTGCGCTTCCTGTGGAGCAAAGGCAGAAGCGCATCTACGTGATCAGTTCGGACACGCTGGTCGAGACGCCGGTCATCGTTCGCTACATTGACGTGACCCTCGCTCGAATCGCCGCGGCAGCAGCCGAGCAGGGCTTGCCGATCGAGACAAAAAAGGTGACGCCCAATGTTGACCGCAGCTTCTGGGTCAATTTGATCGGTCGAGGCTACCCGGCACCCTCCCGCCGGTTCCGGTGGTGTACCGAGCGACTTAAGATCGAACCTGCCAATGATTTCATAAAGGGACGTGTCGCCGAGTTCGGTGAGGTCATTATGGTGCTTGGCGTTCGCTCCTCGGAAAGCGCAACGCGGGCGCAAGTGATGTCCTTCCACCGGATTGAGGGTTCACCCCTATCCCGACACTCGTCGCTATTGAACGCCTTCGTTTACGGCCCAATCGAGGCGTTTTCGACCGACGACGTTTGGACCTATTTGCTCCAAAACCCTTCCCCTTGGGGAAATGACAATCGTGACCTGGTTGCGATGTACCGCAACGCCCAGGCTGGTGAGTGCCCATTGGTGGTCGATAAGACGACGCCGAGTTGCGGCAATTCTCGATTTGGGTGCTGGGTATGTACGGTCGTAGAGCGTGATCGTTCTATGGAAGCGATGATCGATTCCGGTGAGGATTGGCTCGAGCCACTGCTCGAATTCCGTGATCTGCTTGCTGAGACGCAAACGCCGGAGAAGAAGAGGCTCTATCGCGAATTTCGACGCCGCAGCGGGCATGTGGCTTTTATCAAGGGAACCGATACCCCCGTTCCGGGGCCCTATACGCTCGACTTTTGCAAGTCGCTGTTAGCGCGTTTGCTGGATGCGCAGGTCCGCGTGCAACGCGAGGCGCCGCCCGGCGACGACACGCTGCTCATCCACGATGCCGAACTGCACGAGGTTCGGAGAATCTGGCGCTCGGAACGGGGGGATTGGGCCGACTCGGTACCGCAGATCGTCCGAGACGCCCTCGGACGGGATCTGGACTGGGTGATGGAAGATACCGTTACGTTCACTGCCGATGACAGGCGTCTGCTCGACGAGGTTTGCGTCGATCGCTCCGTCCCGACCGAATTGGTTATCCGGTTACTGGACATTGAACGAGCTGCTCACGGCTTGAAACGCCGTCACGCGGTCCATACGCGCATTGAGGAACTATTCCGTCAGGAGTGGCGCGGTCTTGACGCGGTTTTGGCCGAGCGCCTTTCGGGCCGATCAGTCGAAGAGGTCGCGGCTGCCGATCTTGAAGATGACGAGGAACCCGAGTTGCCACTACTGGAGCCTCGCACAGGAGCCGCTGGATGATCCTGCGCAGCATCCGACTTGAAGATTTCGGCCTTTATGCCGGCGTCACCGAACTCGATCTTGTTCCCCGTCGGCGGCAGGGAGGACCGACCCCAATCGTGCTGATTGGTGGTAAGAACGGTGCAGGGAAAACCACGCTCTTGGAGGCGGTTCGTTTGGCGCTCTACGGCCGACGCGCGCTTGGTGCGCGTGTGGGGCAAGCCGATTACGAGGCCTATCTTCGCGAGCGCATTAATCGGAATTCGACGGCGTATGCGGCGGCCGTGGCGCTTGAGTTCGACTATGCTGAAGCAGGTGAGGTGCATCGATACCGGGTTCGCCGCGAATGGGCTGTCCGAGGTAAAAGTGTGGTCGAGAGCCTGCTGCTCGACAAGGATGGAATGGCGGTCACTTCTGTCCCCCGCGACGAGTGGCACCACTTTCTGCAGGAATTGATTCCACCTGGCGTTTCACAGTTGTTTTTCTTCGACGGAGAAAAAATTCGCGAGATCGCCGACGGCGAGGCGGACAACGAACAACTGGCTGAAGCTGTTCGTGGTCTGCTCGGCATAGAGCTCGTCGGGCGTCTGAGAACCGATCTAGGCCTGTTTCTCGCCAGGCATCAACGAGACGATGATGGCGTAGTGGCCGCGCGGCTTGAAGCAGCGATTCGGGACATCAGCGTTGCCGAACGGCAGGTCGCAGTGCTCGCGGATGAAGTTGCGGAACTAACATCGACGCGAGAATCGCAGGCCCGCGCCGCCGAGCAAGTGCGTCGTCGCTTCGTCGCCGAAGGCGGCGACGCGGCCCTTCACCGAGCACGCACTGAAGCCGAGCGCGACGAAGCTCGCCGCGCTATAACCCGTCGCGAGCATGAGCTCCGTGAACTGGCCAATAAGTTGCTGCCGTTTGCGATGGCGCCGAAATTAATCAGTGCGTTCCGCTCGGCTCTCGCTCGCGCCGACATGGCCGACGCGCACCGAGGATCCATGGAGGCCGTTCGGGACGCTCTGGACGCTTGGCGTGCCGAGGGTCTGCCCAAACGGCAGGCCAGTTGGAGCGAGAAGCATTGGACCGACCTTCGCCGGTTTTTTTCGGCGCAAGCCCCAGCGCCGGCAAGAATTCAGCCGTCGCCAGCCTTTCAGGAGGTAGGCGACGGCGCGGCCGCCCTCGCTCGCTTGGTAGAGGTCGAGACAATCGTAAGGCGGCGCGCACTCGGGCTTTTGGACGAGTTGGAGGCGCTGGGGCGACGCAGTCGAGAGCTTGATGCCACTCTGGCACGGGCAGATAGCGCTGCATCGGGCGTGATGCTCGACGAATTACGTCTCTCCGAGCAGCGGGTGGGATTTACAGAGGCAACGCTCAAAGCGCGCCAGGATGAGCTGAAACTTCTGCGCGGCCAACTCGTGACGCTCGAACGCGAGCGCCGCCGGCTTCTAGACGAACAAGCTGGTGCCGCGACCACGAAACATCGCGCTGAACTCGCGACCCGTGCGGCCCAGGTTTTGGCAGAGTATGAGCGTCGTCTTCTGGAGCATAAGCTCTCGCAATTGCGTGGCGAATTCGTGCGCCGGTTCAACCATCTTGCCCGCAAGGGGGATCTGATTGACGACGTTTCTATCGATCCCGCCACCTTTGCGGCGACCCTAATCGATCGCGACGGGCGCGAGATTCCGAAGGCATCCCTGTCGGCTGGCGAGAAGCAGGTCTACGCGATCGCTATGCTTTGGGCGTTGGCAGGGACCAGTGGGCGGCCTTTGCCGATGATCATCGACACCCCATTGGCCCGCCTCGACTCCGAGCACCGGGCTAATCTTGTTGAGCGCTACTTCCCCGCCGCCTCCCATCAGGTGATCCTCTTATCGACCGATACCGAGGTAGACGATCGGCTAATGGAAGATTTGCGGTCAAGCGTCTCGCATGCCTACCGGCTCGACTACGATCCGGTTACGGGCCGAACGGTGGCATCGCATGGTTACTTTGATAACTCTGGACGTTCGAGGAGGCAGCAGCATGCACTACAGCAAGCTTAAGATTTCCGCAGACGCCACGAGCAAGCTTCGATACATTCGGCAGCGTACCGGCATCACGCCAAACCTCCTCTGTAGGATGGCGATAATGACATCCTTGGAGGAGGGAGTTCTCGGTGGTGCGGCTATCCCTGATGAGGATGGCTCGGAATTCAACGCCTACACCCTTACGGGTGAGTATGGCGCACTGTTCGCCGCCCTACTACGGTGGGTCGAAGAAGGCCAGTCACCCGAGACGCCGCTCAGCAATGAGGAACTGCTCAAGCGCCTGCGCGGACATATACATCGGGGTGTAGGCACTTTGTCGGTGCGGGCGAGATCGCCTGTCGACATCCTACGGCTCATCCCGGCAGCCCCCTGATCGGATACGTCATGGCGGATAGCATCTATCTCGACCACAATGCTACTACGCCGACTGACCCTGTGGTCGTTGCGGCCATGGAGCCATATTTGCGCGATCTCTTTGGCAACCCGTCAAGCGTCGAGCATGAGCATGGTCGCCTCGCGGCACAGGCAGTCGACCGTGCGCGAGAGCGGGCCGCCGCGGCGATTGGCGCGCGTCCCAATGAAATCATCTTTACCGGCAGTTGCACCGAGGCCGACAATTTGGCGATCCTTGGTGTCGCTCGGGCGCATCCGGAAAAGAGGCACCTGATCGTCAGCGCTATCGAGCATCCGGCGGTGATCGAACCGGCGCGGGCGCTCGAGAGGGAGGGGTGGCGTATTACTTATTTGCCCGTTGATGAGATGGGTCGCGTCAGCCTCGCGGCGATAGAGGCTGCACTGACGGCAGAAACGGTGTTGGTCTCGATTATGGCGGCAAACAATGAGGTAGGTACCTTACAGCCAATTCGGATGATCGGCGAGCTGTGCGCCGCACGCGGAGCGTTGTTTCATACCGATTTGGCGCAGCTTACGGCCTACGACGTGATCGATGTCGAGAAGGACCACATCCACTTGGCCAGTCTGTCGGCTCACAAGGCTTATGGACCCAAAGGGATCGGGGCGCTTTACGTACGGTCGCGCAAACCTCGCGTGCGCGTAGCCCCGATCTTATTTGGTGGTGGACAGGAGCGGGGCCTGCGGCCGGGAACTTTGAACACAGCCGCCATAGTTGGCATGGGCGAAGCGCTTACTCTTGCGCGGCGATCCGCTGCGGCTGAGAGCGAGCGGTTACGGCGAATGTGCGATGCCTTTCGCGACCAGTTGCTGGCTGAAGTTCCAGGAGCGCAGCTCAATGGTCATCCGACTGAGCGCTTGGCAAATAATCTTTCGTTCTCGATCGATGGAGTGGAGCCTCTCGCCCTCATTCGGAGGTTACGCGAGAAAGTGAGCTTTTCTGCTTCAAGCGCCTGCTCGACCGACAAGGTCGAGACTTCCCATGTGCTGAAGGCCATGTTTGGGGATACGCCGCGAGCTCGATCAGCCTTCCGCATCGCTCCTGGCCGCTTCACGACCGCCGCGGATATGGAAGCGGCTCTCCAGCTACTTGTGGCGGAGGCCGCTCGTTTACGGCGCTTCTCGCCAGCTATCGCATGACGTTCAAGCGGTGGTAGCCTCCTGATGCCAGAAGCCATACTACGCAACGAGGGATTCGTCGAGCGAAGCTGATGACCTCATGCATTCCTGAAGGAGCCTGAGCTCGCATAATAGCCTCTGGCAAGACTAAAAGGAAACGGCATCTATAGCGTGGTGGATTGGGAGGAGAGCGGAATGAGTGGTTTAAGGGGCGGGGCGTCAGATGAGGTCCAGGTGCTTCCTACAAAGGCCTTGTTCGTTGAAATGCTGACGAGAGACTTGATGCTCGATCGTGCGGTTCTCGACTTGGTCGACAACAGTATCGACGGTGCAAGGCGGCTTCGGCCGTGCCCCGGAAGCGACCTGAGCGGACTACGAATCGACATCACACTCGGGAGGAATGGCTTTTCCATCGACGATAACTGCGGCGGCATCGGCCTCGACCTGGCCCGAACCTACGCATTTCGGATTGGCAGATCGAAGAGCAGGCCGCGAACTCCTAACGCCATCGGCGAGTTCGGCGGCGGTATGAAGCGAGCGCTCTTCAAGTTCGGGCATGAGTTCACTGTGACATCGCGAACGCTGAATGATCGGTTCAAGCTTGTCGTCGACGTTGATGCATGGGAGGCGGACGACGACAATTGGAGCTTCCGGTTTGAAGACTTCGAGGATGGTCTGCAAACCCCTGAGAAGGATATTGGGACACTCGTCGAGGTCAGCCGGCTACGTGACAACGTGGCGGACACCTTCGATCTTTTAACATTCCGGAACAATCTGGCGCGGGAAATTGATCGAGGACAGCAGGAGTCTCTCGACCGAGGTCTTCTAATTACGTTTAATAACGTGAGTTGCCCATCTTCACCTTGGACCCTGCTCAGCAGTGTAGAACTCTCCCCCGTCAGTCGCATGGACACGATCAAGGTCGGGAATGAGGATGTGCATACCAGGATCTTCGCTGGCATATCGGCGCCGAACCCAAAGCTCGCCGGCTGGTATGTCTTCTGCAACGGACGCATGGTCTTGGAAGCCAACCAAAGCGATGTCACAGGTTGGGGCCGGTTGGCCGAAGAAGAGGCGATGGCTGCGCCCAAATACCATAACCAGTTCGCGCGCTTCCGCGGATAAGCTTTCTTCGATGCTGCAAATGCTGGGCTGCTACCATGGAATACGACAAAGACGGGCGTCGACGAAGATGCGGCGTTGTACCGCTCGACGCTACTCGTAATGGTAGAATGCATGCGGACCGTCCTTGAGTTTCTTCTGCGCCTCGATGACGAAAGGGACATCGTCGAGGCTGCTGATCGCGTCCTCACAAGGGCTGTCGCCCAAGCTCAGCCGTTGAAGGTCCGTGAGATCACGCAATCGGTACCCTTTCGCGCGCCGGTGCGCAGGGAGCGGACGGGTCCACAACTTGTAAGCGTGCAATTCAGAAAGCCGCGCGATCAAGTCGCCGCGTTGCAAGAGGCTCTCGATGCAAGATCCGCCAGCGAGGTCGGGGGGATGGCTTTCGATTTGGCCTTGCAGCGGCATGTCCCAGCATGACTGAGTCCTACAAGCGGGCAAATTATCAGCTCCGTCCAGCCAAGCACGCCGAGCGCATGATGATGTGCGACGTATTCCGACGCTTAAAGTTCGGCAGCGTTGAGAGCTATCAGTATGTGGGCCTAGGTTCGGTATATTTTGCTGATTTTGCACGTTTTCATCGTGCGCTTGGGTTTGTGAGAATGGTGAACATCGAGGATGACCCTGGCGATGACGCGGAGAAGCGGCGACGCTTTGACGACAATCGTCCGTTTGCCGGGATCGAAATGCTCTGGGGTAACACGGAGACTGAACTGCCCAAGGTAAATCTTGGGCTGCGTTCGATTGCCTGGCTGGACTACGACAATCGGCTTTCCAAGGCAATAATCAACGATATTAGTAACTTCACTCAGCGCGTAGTTAGCGGAAGTATCTTTGTGGTGTCAGTGCAGTGCAACTCGGGACAGCCTGATGGGACGGAACCGAGAAAACTGGTGTCCAGATTGGAGGTTGAGCTAGGCGAGAAATTGGTGTCCCCCGATCTCGTCGACACCGAGCTCGTGGGGTGGGGGCAGGCAGGTGTCTACCGAAGCGCAATAGTGAGCTGCATTGAGGAAACGCTTGCTCGCCGGAACGGCATTCTGCCACCCGGGCAGAAAATGAGGTTCGAGCAGATCATGCACTTTGTTTATAAAGACGGCTTGCGCATGGTCACCATTGGCGGTGTTTTCTTCGATGAGGGCCAGAAGGCGATTTCGATCAATGCCAGTTCCCAGAACTGGACTTCTACCGTTCGGGAGCAGATTATACCGGTGAGTAGATTTTCTGACTTATGCAGCTGATTGGGGTTCCGGCACGGGCTGATGGTGTGTTTCTGTGGTGGTCCACCTGGTTTGGAGGACCCGATGTCAGGCCGCGCTCTCGACATTTGCACTGATCGCTCGGCTGACGAGCTGCGCCGGCTGGCCCGTAGGCAGGCTGATCCGGCGGCATCGGCGCGGATGTATGCGATCGCCAATGCGTTGGACGGCATGTCGCGCGCCGAGGCGGCGCGGCTGGCCGGGATGGAGCGCCAAGTGTTGCGCGACGCGGTCGTGCGCTACAATGCGGAGGGTCTGGACGGCTTGCACGACCGGCCGCGATCGGGCCGCAAGCCGCGGCTGACCGAGGCCGAGCGGACCGGACTGGCCAAACTCATCACCGATGGTCCCGATGTGGAGGCGAGCGGCCTGTCGGCATGGACGCTGGCCGATCTGTGTGCCGAGATCAAGGCGCGCTGGGACAAGACGCTGCATCCGGCCAGCCTGTCGCGTGTGGTCCGCAAGCTGGGGTTCTCACGACAGAAAGCCAGGCAGGTGCATTCGCAAAGCAGCAGGGAAGCTCAGGACGCTTTCCAAAAAGGGGGCTTCAAGCGGCGGTCGATGCAGCACGCGCAGCTCGTCCAGACAAGCGTCTGACGCTCTGGTTCGAGGATGAAGCCCGCGTTGGTCAGAAAGGGCGCACCTGCCATCGCTGGTGGACGCGAGGCCAGCGACCGCCCGGCGTGTGCGACCAGCGCTACACCTGGGTGCACGTGCTGGCCGCGGTGCAGCCCGCAACCGGCGAGGATTTCTGCCTCGTCATGCCGGAAATCTCGACCAAAGTCATGAACACCTTCCTCGCAGGTTTAAGCGCAACGCGCGCGGCCGACGAACACGCGCTGATGGTCATGGACGGCGCCGGCTGGCATCGATCCGATGACCTCGACGTGCCCGACAATGTCAGCCTGGTGATCCTGCCTGCCTACAGCCCGGAGCTGAACCCCATCGAACGCGTCTGGCTATACCTGCGCGAACGGCATCTTTCACACCGATTGCTCGACAACTACGACGACATCGTCAACGCCTGCTGCACAGCATGGAACACACTCACCGCAGAACGCCTACACTCGCTGACAAGCTACCCCTACCTCGAACAAGTCAGGTGTTAAGCTCGACGGTATTACTTCCACGTTGACATGCCGTTTCTCACGAAAGCCGAGTTGCGGCACGTAGAGCGCCAAATGCCGAGTTCTCTGGAAGTTCCAATGGATTGCGGCTCAATTCCCGCAGCCGAGGCCAAGAAGTATGCACGCCTCTACAGATACTTCCCCAACTATGCTACAGTAGATCTTTGATAGCATGCTGCGGGGCGGTTCACGAGCAACGCGCAGATAGTCGTAGCAGCCGCGCTCATCATCGAGGAGGCACGCGGCTGAGGCGATCCTCGATGCCGGCACGCGCGATCACCTAGTCCGGCGTCGCCATCTCGACGGCTTCTCCGATCAATGCCGTGTAGCTCTGGATAAACTCTTCCGCTGTATAGGGCTTCATGTCGCGCTGTTCCGCGAGATATTCATAGCCGCCGCTCGCATAAGCGTTGAGGCGCCGCATCCCAGATTCGGTCAGGCTGTTCGGGCTCTCGGAATCGACGAGTCTCTTGAATAGCGCACGGACTTGCGCCTTCTCAGTGACGTCGATGCCGCTCTTGCGGAGTTCCGCCGTCACCAGAAGCCCGATAACCAGGCGGCTCGCCGGGCGATAGTCCTCGACGAATTTCTCGACAAGATCGGTCGCCGGATGCACCGCGCCAGCGAGTTCGGTTGCTCGTCCACTCGCCAGCCCCGCAAGGAGGCACAGATAATAGACGTCGAACTTGGTGCGGAACGGCGGCGCATCAGCGATCTCGGAGAACCAGCTTTGTGCGTCGGAGCGGAGGCGGAAATAGGCCATGCTATTCGTCCTCCTCGTCGGTGACGTCAAAGGTCATGAAATACCCGCTCCCTTCGACGACTACTGACTGGTCGTTCTGGGTAACCCCGGTCGCCGGAAGCGCCGGAAGCAGCCGGGCAGTCCCCGGCGTCTTCCGGAACATTGTCAGGTAACGGATCCCGTCGGTCGCGCCCGCCAGCGCCGGCACGAAGCCGGGCAGTTCCGTATTGATAGTGAACGCGACGAATTGGCTGCAAAGCTCCGGGATCAAGCCGCCGACGCGCCGACGCCGTCCCATATCCATCGGGTTTGCAGGACTATCGACGACAAGGGGAAAGTCATTATTGCCCCGGCGGAGCGC
The DNA here is from genome assembly GCA_937873095.1 of uncultured Acetobacteraceae bacterium. Taxonomy (GTDB): domain Bacteria; phylum Pseudomonadota; class Alphaproteobacteria; order Acetobacterales; family Acetobacteraceae; genus BOG-908. The sequence goes on from CALMVI010000054.1 coordinate 12,170, forward strand.
ACTCATCAGGAAGACATACCCCGCCGCCAGCACCTGAGCCGTACTGCCCGTACCCTGGCCTTCAAGGCGGATAGACCGATCGATCCGGGCGATCGTCAGCGGATCATTGGCAAGGACTTTCTCGAGGCGCCGGTTGCAGAGCGCAATGAGTTCGGCCTTTATCTTTGACCTGGCGAGCTCCTTTGTGCGCGCCATGATACCTTTGACAATGTTGGTCTGCTTGCGAAGTGTTACCGTCTCGGTGATTTCGGAAATCTGACTGCCAAAATCGTCGATTCTCTTGTCGATCAGCTTGAGCGAGCACGGGGCAGACTCAGTGTCCTTTTCATCGTCGGCGTCGATTTCCTGAACGAGCCGAGTGCACTCGGCGTTGAGCTTGATTTGCTTGTCGAGCTGCTGCTGCCACGCACGGAGCTCTTCATCGCCTTCGTCGATCAACTTTTGCTGGAGAGCAAGAACGGTCTGCCGAGCCATTTTCTGGTCCCGCCGAGCTGTTCCCAGCTCAGCCATCGCGCTTGCGAGGCTTTCAGATGGTGATTGGGTTTCGGACGAAACGGTGAAATCGCCAATGTCCCGTTTGATGGCGTTAATGACGCCGGACTCTGATGCATCAAGATAACGAAGTGATCGGATGCCGATCTCATGCCTGGCACCGGCCGTCATTTCACGACCGCAAATGCATTCGTCCTCCTCGAGCAGTTCGTTGAAGAACTGCGCCGAGGTGTTTTCCGGAAGTCGCAGATTGTCAAGATTGTCTTTGAGCGCGATCAACGACCGCGCGAAAGACGGGTGAAGCGCGAGCGGCTGGCGTAGCGCCTGCATCGCATTCCCTGCTGCAACCGCGAGTGCGCCCTCGGCCCGCGCCATCTCGATCTTGGCTTCGTTGAACTGCTCACGGGTCGATCGTCCGGTCGCCAGACGTTCCTCTATTCTCGCGCTAAGATCCGCGATTTCGGCGGCGGTGTCGCGCACCTGACCTTCGGCCTTGGCTCGGGCCTGGACGATGATCGCTCGGCGTGCGGTCATATCAGCAAGCTTGGTGCGGAGCCGCGCAAGGGCGCCATCGCTCTTTGCGCCAGCCTGTCTGGTCCGCCGCGACCATTCCTGTTCGACGAAATCCTCAACCTCATCGAGAAGATAGAGCTGGCAAAGTGCATCGATCGCGTCGTCCGCCGCCGTTTGCCGTTCGTCGAGCAAGCGGGCGGCAAACTCGCCGTTGAAAACGAACAGACCGAGAAATTCCTTGGCGAGGAAGCGACGCACAAGCGGAGTCGGCGACCAAGAATCTTCCACGCCGCGGCTCCCAGGATTGGTGGTCCGATAGCGTGCGCGCCCCATCTCGAAATCGAGGATAAGTTCGATCGATAAGGGCCGACCGTCGACAAGCAGCGATACGACGAATGTACCAAGCTCGGCGTCATCGCCCTTTCGTCGATAGCTGCGCACCAGCTTCTCGTCCCAGGATGTCGCGCCGCCGCTCAGCGTTGCGATCAGCATCTCGAGTGTCGTGGTCTTGCCTGTGCCGTTGGGCATCTGGAGCAAGGTGACCTTGGGTGTTGCCGATGCTGGTCCGATCAGGTCGATGACGACCTCGGGACAGCGCAGTCCCGAGGCCGACCACCCCGCAATGTCAATTCGCACTCGGCGGTCCTTCCAGTTGGATCGTCTCGCGGACATCCTCGTAGCGTTGGGCCTGGTCTTCCTGCGCGTCGTCGCCCTCGGTCATGGCTTGAAGCCACGCTTCGAGTCGGAGCGAAAGCGCCCGCGGTTGACCGCTTTCCTCGACAGCTTCGCGCAGTGCGGCAGCCAACGCGGAATCAAGTGCCATGATCATCTCCTTTCCTTACCGTCGCGAGATCCATCAGCCACGCGCTGCGTTCCTGGTCCGCGTTTGGGATGGTGTCAGCTTCACCTCCCGGCCTCACGAAGTCCACCACGAGTGCGCGTTTGCTAAGATTGGTCGGATCGATCCGCAAACAGCGTCCGATGCGCTGGATCGCCTCGAGCTTCGCGCGTGCGGAGGCCAACAGGATCACCGCGTTGAGCGAGCGAATGTCGATGCCCTGCGAGATCCTGTGGCAGGTGATGAGGCAATCGATGTCGCCCCGGGCAAAGGCGACCAAATGATCGCGATCGTCATCCGCATAATAGGTCCGGTAGCGGTGGGTGCGACGATGGATCGAAGCGAGGATGCGCTCGCCATATTCGATCGTCTCGACGAAGATGATGCTGCGGTTCAGGATCTCGGGGGCGATCCGGAGGTGCTCTTCGAAGATCTCTGGTTTTGCCTCGGCGGTCTTGTAGACTTTCGCGATTTCAGTCCAGAGTTCCTCATTTGCCATTGGCCGCCCTTCGCGCAGGCGTGCGGCTTTCTTGGCGTAAACGAGTCGGAGTCTTTCGCGATCGCCATCGGTGAGGTCATAGGCGAGCGGCCTGTAATCGAATTCGCTGAGCACGCCGCGTGCGATCGCCTTCTCAAGCGGAAAGCGGTACAGGGTCGGCCCCAATTCGCTGGTGATAAAGTCATTGCCCTGGGCGTCATAGGCGCGGTCGGGTGTGGCGCTGAGACCCACACGCCAGCCGAATGCGGCATGCTGGCCGGCAAGGCTCGCAACCAGACTCGGCGTACCGAGCCCATGTACCTCGTCGTGGATGATAAGCGCTTTGGCCTTGGTCCGATCAGGCAGACGCGGGAGCAGACGGGCGAGCTGTCCGCGCGAGACGACGATGAGTGCCTTTTCCGGATCGACAAGGAAGTCGCCCATCTCGTGATAACGTCCGAAATGGCGGTAGATCAGCCATTTTGGACCACCGTCTAGACTCCAGGCGTCTAGCTCCCCCGCCCATTGCTCGAGCAGGTCGGTCCCTTCCATGGTCACGATGGCGCAGCTGATTGCGTCTTCGGTCACGAGATGGCTTAGTATCTTGATCGCCGTCCGTGTCTTGCCGGTGCCGGTCGCCATTTCGAGAATGCCGGCAGGATTCTCCAGAAAGGCCGCCACCGCCTCGTCCTGATGACGCCAGCGCGGGTCGGCTTCTGCGGGCTTGTCGGCATTTTCCTTCGAAGTCGGTTCGACGAACGGCCAGTCGGCATTCTGGCGCAGCCGGTCAAGAATTTCGGCCGATGGCTCAACGACGGCGAGTCCGGCGGCTTCGCCTGCCCAAGTTTCGTCAAACTGCTCGGCCTTGGTCGCGACGCGATCTTGTTCGCCTGGAAGCCAGTCGCAATAGACGTCTATGCTTTCGTAGTTCCTGCTATGGCCGCCGCTTGTCTCGTTCGCCGAGCCTGTAAATGCGATCCTGCCGCCGCCCTCCAGATCGAATATCCCGAACTTCTCATGGAAAATGCCTGGTTCATCGAGATGCTCAGGAAATGCGAATTTGAGCTGCAGCCGGTCATTGGCGATGAGCCATGCGAACACGCGCGCGCGGATCGCCTTGTCGTTGGGTGACAGCGCAAGCTCGGCAATCTCCTCGAGGATGCGTTCGACGACGGTTGCCCGGCACGCCGCACGAGCTTGGTCGTCGTCCAGCGTCGTTAGGGTGTGCCGATCCGCTTCGGATATCATCGGGGACGAGATGAGACGAATGGATAGCATCTTGAGCGCTGCCCGCGGAAGGCCGTCGATCCAAGCAAGCAACGCCGTACTAGAAAAATATCCTGCAGCGCGCCGGTAGAGGCTGGCCTTGCGGATGCATGGCGCAAAAAAGTCGTCGGCTAGGCTGTCGCGGCCGCTCCGGTAGTGGCTCTTCGGATGAAAGCCCGTATGCTCAACCCCCTTAGTCATCCGCGCCCCGATACCGCATCATTCCTCAAGCAGCCACTGTAGCAGGTCCTCGCGCCTCTGCCTCTCGGCAGACTGGCGGCTCTCGGCCATGATGGCGTCGAGCGGATCGATCGCAACGGTCGGCGAAGCAATTGGGCTGCGTGCAGAGCTGTCGAACATCCCAACGAGACGGCCGGCCTCCGGCCAGCTGTCCATCCCAGCGGCCGCGGCTCGTATCTCGTCCTGCAGACTGGGTCCAATGCCCCGGTCCCAGGCGAGGGATCCAGTTGAGGAGAGTTCGCAGGTCATATGCGCCCGCAAATCCCGAGCACGTTCGGTCGCCCGGTGAGGGCTCTGCCAGGTGGAGGGGGCGGCGCTCTCGCTACTCAGCGCACCGAGGGCAAGCAGGATTGCCATGACGGACGCACTAGCATGGCTGTCAATCCGTCGTCCCGCCATTCGGTTCACCGCCATCCAGTTGAGATCGCCAGCGTTCACGGCTTCGATGGAGGCTGCTAAAAGACGGTCCAGTTCGGGTCGCGTAAAGGCATCGTGACGTAGGGCGTCTGCAAGCTCGAACCGGCCTTCACGCCGCGCGATAGCGCGCCAGTGCGAGCGCTCGGATAGGGAGATGGGCCACGCGTCAATGTCCGCGACGGCAAGCAGCGAACGGAAATTCTCCGGCGCGCCCTGATGGCAGCCCCAGCGAGCGAGCGCGAATTCGCCCTCGGCGGACCAGAGGGGAAACACATTGCGGCGCTCGCCCGCGCGTCGCGCAAGCGCCAGCAGGCGTAGCTGATTATTGTCGAGGAGATAGGGCGGAGGGTTGGAGAGCAGTTCCTCGGGCGGCGGCACCTGATGGCGCAGGCCATAGACACCCGGCAGGAGCCGCACGAAGAGATGGGGGTTGCTAAGCAGGGTCGGCCCTACACTGTTTGGCGAGCGTCCCGGCGGAAGGATGTCCGCCGCATTCTGGTAGAGGGTCAATAGGCGCTCGGGACCACGGCGCTCCAGGGCGGCGAACAGCGAGCTAATACAGGTTTCGCTATCGTCGTGGACATCGGTGTCGGCATTTGCCGGCTGGTGCTTGTGCAGGCACAGCACACTATCGTCTAGAATGGCGGGAATGCCGCAGGCTCCGACGCCAAACCAAACATGATCGAACGTCTCGATGAAGAGATGCGGCGCTGCCAGCATAACGATCTCCGCGTCGCGCGCGGAGCAGAGATCGGATGGACACAGCTGGTGATAGAACGGGATCAGACGCTCGGTGCCGAGTGGTACGGCGGCCGACACCAATATGCGGTGTAGGCCAAGCGCACGGCGCATCCGCCGTCCCGGCTTCGACTGAACGACATAGCCTTGGTCAAGCTCAAGGCCGAGTTCGATACGGAGCGCTGCTTCCGTATGAAGCGGTCTATTGGCACCATTTGCCTCAGAGAACGAGCGTGGCAATGGCAGGTTCCGAAAAGCGCCAAGCTCGCTTGCGGCTGACTTCGTCAGCTCCGGATCGACCGGCGTGCCGATCCAGCCATGGGCCGCGCGCGTCGCATTGGCCGACAGCCAGTTGCCCGGTGCCGTTCCGGTCAGCTCCAGTGCGAGCTGAATGTTGCCATCGAGATTGCGCAAGGCGGCGTCCACTTGACTGTCGGAGATCCATCCAAGGCCTTCGCTGATCTGCAGCCAGACCTCGGGCGATGCCGATGTGACAAGGTCAGCGAACGGAACGCGCCGTATTCGAACGCGCATGCGCTTCAGAGCCCGCTTTTCGATCTGGCGGACCCGCTCGCGCGTCACTCCATAGTCCGCTCCGATTTCTTCAAGCGTTTCAGGTGCCGCGTGCCCTAGGCCGAATCTGCGTTCGACGATCAGACGATCCCGCGCCTCGCAATGGCCGAGCAGCCATTCGAGACACCCGGCAAGCGTCTCAAAATGCGGCACACCATCGGCCGCAGCATCAGCGTCGTTTGGTTGTTCCTCACCGAACAGGGCTTCGTAGGTTCGCGCGATCTGCGCCTGCGTGACGCCATTCTCGGCCAGCAGTCGCGGTGTAAGCCGCCGCACCAGACGCGCCATTTCCTTGACGGATGTCCTGCCAATGTTCTGCCGTCGCTGAAGCGCTGCGAGGAAGTCGTCGGGCGCAAGTGCGACAGCACTGAAGCGCATCGTTCGGAGTTCGGGAGCGGCCAGTCCGTGCTCGAGCCGGACCGACAGAAGCTCGCCTTCGATGGCTTGGGCGAGAGAGAGGTGTTCGATCGCACCAAGAATTTCTTGCGGGCTAGGACCATCTTCAGCCGGGGCGATCATTTCCGTTGGAGCAGCCGTGGCTTCGCCCGCCGCCTTGACGAGGAGATCGAGCTCGCGTGCTGTCTTCGCGCCAAAATGCCGGACGTTGCGCATCATGATTGGCACTGCCGTCGCGCCCGCAGCCAGATAGTCGCGAACAGATAGGAACGGCAGTGTGCCGGCTTCGGCCATGGCCACGATCGAATTGCGCAGCCGCACGGACGTGTCATTGGCGAGTACAAGCTCCACCAGGTCAGGCGAGACGTCACCCGGCGCGCGTACTATGGGGGATTTGGAAATCACCGGTTGCGACTCGGTGGCCTTGAAGGTTGCACCGGTCTCGGCGAGCCTCGCGCTTGGCAGGGCGCTGCTCATCATACCTGCGCCAAGCTCATGCGGCGCTGCTCTCGCTCGTGTTCAGGCTTTCCAGAAATCGGGCATAGAGGCGGCTGATGAATAATATCCGCGCCGGGCGACCCTTTCCGCGTTCGGAGGGATGCCGGTCGAAGATCGCCCTGGCAAATTTTTGGAGTATGGCCACGGTCACGACGTCGGCGGAGGCAGGATTCAGAGCATATTCCGCGCTGTCGATAGACCCTAGATAGCGGTTAAACGCCTCGATCCTGCTGGTGGCCACAGCTGGTTTGAGCGCCTCCTCTCCGAGCGACGCAGTGAGCTTCGGGATCGAGTTGAGTCCCTGTTGGACGATTTCATCAAACGCCTGACCAGCGTTAACTGACAGATCCGCTTCCGGGAAATACGGCCGCAGGCGCGCCACGAAATCATGGACGTCCATGAAATCCCCGACACTTTCTTGCATCCTCGCGGCGTTAGCCGCGAGCAACCGGGTGATCGCGGCATCGCCGGAACGAGTCAGGTGACCGAGCGCCTCTAGCAGTCCCTTTTCGGCTTCACCGGGACCGCCACCCTCCGGCTTGTACCCGATGTCGTGCTCGATTTCATTCCAGACATGCGCCATCATCGAGCACACCTGAATCTCGCAGCTCGTTCCCCGCAAATTCTCATAATGGCCCACCAGATCGTCTTCCCGAAGGAAGACCTGGCAATGAGTGGCACGATAGAATTGATAGCTTTTGACGGTGAGCTTGTCCTTCTTATCGACCAACACCTCCGTGCTAGCCTCGCCCTCAAACAATTTCCTGATCTCATCAGTGACCCGGCGCTCATCCTCGGGCCTATAGGTGGCGATGCGAACGCCTGCGAAGTCCCCGACGCAGGCGAACACTTCATCGACGCACGAATAATTCTTGTCTGACCGACGCGCGAAGCGCTTCAGCTTGCCCTCGAAACTTCGGACAGTCTTTGTCCTGAATGTCACCTGTGCCCGGATCGCGTTATCTTCTACGATGCTCGACCGGCAAATGTCCGACACGCGTGCAGCCAGCTTCAGGTAACGATCGCGTTCCCGATCGTAGCGGGCAACCGCATCGCGTATCACTTCCTCGGCTATCGGCATGCGGCCCCCTTCCAGCCGAGATTGGATCAAAGGGCTTAGATAGTCGAGATTAAGGTCGCGAACCTGTGAGGTGGTCGCGTTCGGCTGGACGGTTTGGCGGCGGGGTAGCTTGGTTCTGGCTTTCGTTAGGCCGCCAAGTGCTGCATCGCGCCGCTGACGTATGCCTCATTGTGCGTGCGTCCCGCCAGGGTCGAATGGGCGCCGTATATGTAACGGCCCCGCCATTGGCGCTGGTCGGGAGGCCCCCAACCATCAAACCCCCCTTGCTCAGTGCTACCGTGGATTCCAGTGCTGGAAAAGTTAGTCCAATCGACGTACATAGATGGCTGGAGGTGACTATGACGATGCCAGCAAAGATCGACCGCCGTCTCCGGGAAGAACGGCTTGGGTTTCGTGTCGACGAACCAACCAAGGCGTTGATCGAACGGGCGGCGCAACTCGAACGGCGCAAGCTGACAGATTTATGTATGACCGCGCTCACGGACGCTGCGCGGCGGACGATTGCGGCGCATGAAACGCTGCTCCTGTCCGACCGTGACCGGGCGGTATTCTTCGACGCTTTGGTCAGCCCCCCGGCTACGAGCGAGCGGCTCCAGCGGCTTTTGCGGAGCATAAGCGCCGGGTCGTGCCGTGAATGGTGACACGGCCATCGGAGGACCTTCGGATCGTGCTGCTTGGAGAGGAGCACGACCGTGGAAGCTTTAACTGCGGGGTAGAAAGTCTGGACCGCTATCTCAAGATGCAGGCTGGCCAGGACGTGTGCATGAAGGCAAATGCCGTGTTCATCCTGAGCGAGGTCAGCGAGCCGACCCACGTGTTGGGATACTACACGCTGTGCGCCATGGCGATCTCGCAGGGCGATGTGCCGGAGGCGGCGCGCAAGCACGTCCCGCGCTACCCGCTGGTGAGCGCCACGCTGATCGGTCGCCTGGCTGTCGCGAAGGAACGTCAGGGACAGCGGCTTGGGGCCGTGCTGCTGGCGGATGCGTTGCAGCGCGCGTTCGACAGTGCCGGCACGGTCGGCTCCTCTATGGTCATGGTCGACCGCCTGGACGAGACTGCGGCTGGTTTCTACGCGGCCCATGGGTTCTTGCAGCTGCCCGACTCGCTTCGGCTGGTTCTGCCCATGCGCATGGCTTCAGGGAGCACTGAGCGGTGATGGCCGCGCAGCCCAATCTCATCGGTATGACCGTCCCTCAAGGGTCGAAGGCACTCAGTGCCATGCGTCCGCTTGGCTGGGACATGCCCCCGACAGAGCCTGCCGGTCGCGCCGAGCGGCGTGAAATGACCGTATCGCCCGTGCCAAATGCCGCCGGGCGTATCCCGCGGCATGATCCCGGCTGCTTCCCCGGTGCTTCCCCGGCACCGACCCGCTGGGCGGGGAAGCAAAAAACGGCCCCGAAGGACCGCTTTAACACTATGATTTCATTGAGAAAATTTGGAGCGGGCGATGGGATTCGAACCCACGACCCCAACCTTGGCAAGGTTGTGCTCTACCCCTGAGCTACGCCCGCGCTCCCCGTGATGGGGTGATTAGTCGGGGATGGGGTTGATTGCAAGGGTGCGGGCTG
>CALMVI010000055.1 GCA_937873095.1 uncultured Acetobacteraceae bacterium
GGCGGGGCGCGGGCGGTGGCGACGGTGGCGAGCGTGAAGCCGGCGCAGGCGAAGGCGGCGCAGAGTGCCGCCGCGCGCGCCACCGGCCGGCGCCACGCGGCGGCGGCGAGGCAGGCGGACAGCGCCGTGGCCGCGGCCGGCCAGGCGAGCGGGGGCTCGGTCAGCCGGTCGAAATAGGCGAGGATGCCGCAAGCCGCGAACACCGGCAGGAACAGCACGAAGCGGCCGCGCTGCTCGGTCAGGAAAGCGTCGAAGACGTTGCGCACGCGGTCAGGTTAGGCGGGCCCGGCCGGCCGCGCCATCCCTGGACCATGACTTGTGTGTCCCGGGGCGGTAGAGAGCGGCGCCATGACCGTACGCACCCGTTTCGCGCCGAGCCCGACCGGCCTGCTCCACATCGGCGGTGCGAGGACCGCGCTGTTCAACTACCTGTTCGCGCGCCACCATGGCGGGCAGTTCCTGCTGCGCATCGAGGACACCGACCGCGCACGCAGCACGCAGCAGGCGGTGGACGCGATCCTGCAGGGGCTCGACTGGCTCGGCCTGCAGCCGGACGAGCCGCCGCTGTTCCAGTCCACCCGCGCCGCCCGCCACGCCGAGGTGGCGCAGGCGCTGCTGGCCAGCGGGCGGGCGTATCGCTGCTACACCAGCGCCGACGAGCTGCGGGAGATGCGCGAGCGTGCGGCGGCGGAGGGCCGCCCGCCGCGCTATGACGGGCGCTGGCGCGACCGCGACCCGGGCGAGGCGCCGCCCGGGGTCGCGCCGGTGATCCGGCTGCGGGCGCCGCAGCAGGGCGAGACGGTGGTGGACGATCTGGTGCAGGGCCAGGTCCGCGTCCGGAACGCCGAGCTGGACGACATGATCCTGCTGCGCAGCGACGGCACGCCCACCTACCTGCACGCCGTGGTGGTGGACGACCACGACATGGCCATCACCCACGTGATCCGCGGCGACGACCACCTGACCAACACGTTCCGCCAGGCGCAGATCTTCGACGCGATGGGCTGGGAGCGCCCGCGTTTCGCGCACATCCCGCTGATCCACGGCGCGGACGGCGCGAAGCTGTCCAAGCGCCACGGCGCGGTCAGCGTGCTGGAGTTCGACACGCAGGGTTTCCTGCCGGAGGCGCTGTGCAACTACCTGCTGCGGCTGGGCTGGGGGCATGGCGACGCGGAGGTCCTGGACCGCGAGCAGGCGGTGGCCCTGTTCGACCTGGACGGCGTGGGCAGGGCGGCGAGCCGGATGGACTACGCCAAGCTGACCCATCTGAACGGCGTGTGGCTGCGACAGGCCGACGACGCAAGGCTGACCGCCGAGGTGATGCGCCGCCTGGCGGGGACGGACGGGGTGGTGCTGGACGCGGCCGCGCGCGCGCGCATCCTGGCGCTGATGCCGGGGCTGAAGGAGCGCGCCAAGACGCTGGTGGAGCTGGCGCAGAGTGCCGCCTTCCTGGCCCGCCGGGTGCCGTTGCCGTTCGACGCGCGTGCGCGCGCGCTGCTGACCGAGGAGGCCGGGGCGCTGCTGTCCGGCCTGGCGGAGCGGCTGGCGGCGACGGATTTCTCGCAGGCGGCGGTGGACCAGGCGTTGCGGGCCTATGCCGGCGAGGCGGGCCGTACGCTGGGACAGGTCGCCCAGCCGCTGCGGGCCGCGCTGACCGGCAGCACGACCAGCCCCGGCATCGACGCGACCCTGGCCGCACTGGGGCGGGAGGAGGCGCTGGCGCGCATTGCCCAGGCCGGCGTGTGATTGAGCTTGGGGCTCTGCCCCAAACCCCGCCGGGGGCGGGCGCCCCCGGACCCGCAAACATTAACGTTACTGGGATCCAAACGCCCCGCGTTTGGCGGGGTGCGGGGCAGAGCCCCGCTCTTGCACTCACAGCCTCTACGGCCTGGCCGAAATCACGACCTGGGCAAAGGCGTAGGGCGGCTCGTCGGTCAGGGTGAGGTCGAGCTGGGCCTGCATGCCGGGCGGGGTGATCTGTTTGAGGCGTTCGAGCGCGCCGCCCGTGAGCGCCATGGTCGGCCGGCCGCCGGGCAGGTTGACGACCCCCATGTCGGAGTGGAAGACGCCCTGGCTGAAGCCGGTGCCGAGCGCCTTGGCGCAGGCCTCCTTGGCGGCGAAACGCTTGGCGTAGGTGCCTGCGTGCAGCGCCTCGGTGCGGCGGGCCGCCCGCGCCCGTTCCGCCTCGGTGAACACGCGCTGCAGGAAGCGGTCGCCGAACCGCGCCATCACCCGTTCCACCCGGCGTATGTCGCACAGATCGGCGCCGATGCCGATGATCATCGCCGCCTGGCCTCGTCACGCATGGTCGCGTTCCACCTGGGTCAGGCCGCTGACCGCGCGCAGCCCGGCGATGACCATGGAGAGGTGGCGCAGGTCGCGCACCTCCACGTCGACCAGGATCTCGATGAAATCCTGCTGGCGGTTGACGATCTTCAGGTTGGTGACACCGCCGTCCTGGCGGGCGACCGCGTTGGTCAGGTTGCCCAGGGTGGCGGGCTCGTTGACCGCGATCACGCTGATGCGGCCGGTATGGGTCTTCTTTCCGTTGGGCGCCTCGGCTGACGCGGCGTAATCCCAGTCCACGTCGATGAAACGTTCCGGGGTCGCCGCAAACGTCTCCAGCGTCGAACAGCCTTTCGTGTGGATGGTGACGCCCTTGCCGGTCGTCACGATGCCCACGATCGGGTCGCCGGGCAGCGCGTGGCAGCAGCCGGCGTAGTGCACCGCCATGCCGCTGACCAGGCCGGTGATGGCCAAGCCGCTGTCGCGCGAGGGCGGCTTGGCGGTGGGCGAGCGCGCGAGCAGGGCGGGCATCATGCGCGGCGCGCGCGCGGCCTCCAGCAGCTCGGGATAGGCCGCGTGCACCACGTCGCGCGGGCCGAGATTGCCGCTGCCGACGGCCACGTACATGTCGGCGAGCGTCGCGCATTTCAGCGATTTCAGCGCGGTTTCCAGCACCTTTTCCGACCCGTCCAGGCCTTCCTGGCGGAACGCGCGGGCGAGTGCGGTGCGCCCCTGCTCGATCGTGTGCGCGCGCTGCTGGGCGGCGACGTAGCGGCGGATGCGGGCGCGCGCCTTGCCGGTGACGACCCAGCGTTCCCAGGACGGCGAGGGCGTGCCGCCGCGCGCGGTCATGATCTCGACCTGGTCGCCGTTGGCGAGTTCCGTGCGCAGCGGCATCAGCCGGCCGTTGATCTTGGCGCCGACGGTGGTGTCGCCGACCTGGCTGTGCACGGCGTAGGCGAAGTCGATCGGCGTCGCACCCCTGGGCAGCTGGATCAGCTGCCCCTTGGGGGTGAAGCAGAAGACCTGGTCCTGGTAGAGTTCGAGCTTGGTGTTCTCGAGGAATTCGTCTGGTGCGGCCGAGTTGTCGAGGATCTCGAGCAGGTCCTTGACCCAGCCGAAATTCTTGGCCTCGCTCGGCGGCTCGCTGTCGGGCTCCTTGTAGTTCCAATGCGCGGCGACGCCGTTATCGGCGATGTCGTGCATCTCGCGCGTGCGTATCTGCACCTCTATCTTCTGGTTGCGCGGGTGGCGCAGCGTGACGCCGGTGTGCAGGCTCTGGTAGCCGTTGGTCTTGGGCGTCGAGATGTAGTCCTTGAACCGGCCGGCGATGACCGGGAACGCGTTGTGCACGGCGCCGAGCGCCATGTAGCACTGCTCGCGCGTCGGTACCACGACCCTGAACGCCATGATGTCCGAAAGCTGTTCGAAGGCGACGTTGCGCATCTGCATCTTCTGCCAGATGGAGAACGCGCTCTTCTCGCGGCCCGACACCTCCAGCACCCCGACGCCGCCATCCTGGCAGACCTGGCGCAGCTCGCGCCGCACCTCCTCGATCACGTCCGCACCCTGGCCGCGCAGGTAGTTCAGCCTGGCCTGTATGGTGCCGTGCGCCTCCGGCTCCAGCTCGGCGAAGGCGCGGTTCTGCAACTCGGTCTTCAGCGCGTCCATGCCGATGCGCGCGGCGAGCGGCGCGTAGATGTCCATCGTCTCGTGCGCGATGCGCTGCCGGCGCTCGCGCTTCTGCACGAAGCCGAGCGTGCGCATGTTGTGCAGGCGGTCGGCGAGCTTGACCAGCAGCACGCGGATGTCGCGGCTCATCGCCAGGACCAGCTTGCGGAAGTTTTCCGCCTGCTTGGTGCGGTCCGATTGCAGCTCGAGCTTGTTCAGCTTGGTGACGCCGTCCACCAGCCCGGCGATGGCGGGGCCGAAGCGCGCCTCGATCTCGCGCATCGTGACCTGCGTGTCCTCGACCGTGTCGTGCAGCAGGGCGGTGCAGATGCTGGCGACGTCTAGGTGGTAGCCGGCGAGGATCTCTGCGACGGCGACGGGGTGGGTGATGTAGGGGTCGCCGTTGTCGCGCGTCTGCGCGCCGTGGGCTTGGGCGGCGAGAGCGAACGCCTCGTCGATGAGCGCGACGTTGCAGCCGGGGGCGTAGCCCTGGACGCGGGCCGTGATCAGTCCGCTTCCGCCTTCGGGCATTTCAGGAAGGCCAGGGGCTCTGCCCCTGGACCCCGCTGGGGTTTGAAACCCCAGACCCCCAATTCCTTCGATACCGGAATTTCAGAGACTTGCCCTTTAGTTGGTCCAGGACCTAGCGCCTGCGTCCGCCGAGTTCGGCTTCGATCGCGTTTTCGATGTCGTCGGGCGACATCTCCTCCTGCGCCATGCCGGCCGCCTCCTCCTCGGCCGAGATGTCCTGCAGCCCGAAGATGTTCTGGTCGGTGGGGATGAGGTCGAGCACCTCCTCGTCGGCGGGCTCGGGCTCGGGCGAGCGGGACAGCGACTTGATCAGGTCCTGCTCCAGCTTGGGCAGCTCGATCGTCTCGTCGGCGATCTCGCGCAGCGCCACGACGGGGTTCTTGTCGTTGTCGCGCTCGACCGTCAGCTCCTCGCCACGGCTGATGTTGCGGGCGCGCTGGGCGGCGAGCAGCACGAGTTCGAAGCGGTTGGGAACACGCTCCACGCAATCTTCCACGGTTACGCGCGCCATGCGGGCACTCCATCATCGAGGGCCAAGCCGAACGGGCTGGCTATCATCGGGCGAACTGCCGGCCCCGCACGACAAATGACGGGTTTCGGCAAACTTTCTAGCTACGGCTATATGATCTGTCTTGCAAGGCGGGCTGTCTTGCAAGGCGGGCGTGCGCTCAGCAGGCGACGACGTCCTGCGCAGGCAGGGCTGCCACGATCTCGCCCACGCTGCGGCGGGTTGCGGGGTGGATCCAGCCCGGCGCCACGTCGCGCAGCGGCAGCATGACGAAGCCCCGCAGATGCGCCCGCGGGTGCGGCAGGACGGGGTCCGGCGCCGCCCGGATCAGGCCGCCCATGTCGATGATGTCGAGGTCGAGCGTGCGGGCGGCGTCGGCCGCCCCGCGGCGGCGTCCGGCCGCGGCCTCGATCGCGTGCAGCCGGGACAGCAGGTCGGCGGGCGGGAGGGCGGTGCGGAAGGCCGCCGCACCGTTGATGAAGCGCGGCTGGTCCGACGGCGGCACGGGCGCGCTGGAATACCATCGCGATCGGGTCAGCCCGGTGGTGCCTGGCAGCGTCGCCAGCGCGCGCAGCGCACGCTCGCAGGCCTGCAGCGGCGGCGCTCCGTCCTCGGCAGGAAGATTGGCGCCGATTGCAACTATCACGGGTAAGTGACTGGCCATCTTGTATCTGAATACAGGACGAGCCTAATCATGGCTATTCTGCCCCGGCAATGTTCAGCCGCGGGACCCGATTGAAAGACGCCGATGCATTTCCTCCCGACCGAGCGGGTTTGCCTGTTTATCGATGGGGCCAACCTGTATTCCGCCTCGCGCAACCTCGGGTTCGACGTCGATTATCGCAACTTGCTGGAGTTCTTCCGGCGCAAGACGCACGTCCTGCGTGCATACTACTACTCCGCCGTGCTGGAAACGGAAGAGTATTCGCCTCTCAAGCCGCTGACCGACTGGCTCGCTTATAACGGCTACACGCTGGTCACCAAGCCCGCCCGCGAGTTCACCGATGCCGCGGGCCGCAGGCGGGTGAAGGGCAACATGGACATCGAGCTGGCCATCGACATGCTGGAGCTGGCCGACAGGATGGACCATGCCGTGCTGTTCAGCGGCGACAGCGATTTCCGGCGGCTGATCGAGGCGGTCCAGCGTCGCGGGGTGCGGGTGTCGGTGGTGTCGTCGATCCGCACCACCCCGCCCATGGTGGCCGACGAGCTGCGCCGGCAGGCCGACCAGTTTCTGGAGCTGTCCGACATCGCGCCCGAGTTCACCCGGCGGCAGATGGAGCCCAGGCCGCGCACGCCCGGCCAGCCCGCGCAGCCCGCAGCACCGCTGGTGGAGCCGCACGAACACGGATAGCGCCGTGCCGCCCGCCGCGCCCCCCGACTCCGCGCTCCCCGACTCTCCGC
>CALMVI010000056.1 GCA_937873095.1 uncultured Acetobacteraceae bacterium
TTGCGGGTCCGGGGGCGCCCGCCCCCGGCGGGGTTTGGGGCAGAGCCCCAAGCTCGATCAGTAGTTCAAGCCATGCCGCAGCGACCCCGCACGCTGACCGACACCGACCGCGCCGCCTGGGCCGAGTACGCGCGCCACGTCCGGCACCTGGACGGCCGCGCCCCGCCGAGGGAATCCGCGCCGGCTCCTGCGGCCGCCGCACCCGCGCAAGGTGCACCGCGCCCGCCCCCTCCCGCAGTCAGGCGACCTGCCGCGGCAGAGCTCGTCACCGGACTGCCGCCTGCGGGCCTGGACCGCGCAAGCTGGGGCCGGTTCAGCGGCGGCAGGCTCGCGCCGGCCAGGACGCTCGACCTGCACGGCAAGACGGCGCAGGCGGCGTTCCACGCGCTGGAACGCTTCCTGCTCGCCGCGCACGCGGACCGGCTGCGCTGCGTCGAGGTGATCACGGGCCGCGGTTCGGGCGAGCAGGGCGGCGTGATCCGGCGCGAGCTGCCGCATTGGCTGAACCGCCCCGCCCTGCGGCCGCTCGTGCTGGCCGCCGCCCATCCGCACGCGCAGAACTCCGGCAGCACGCGCCTGCTGCTGCGCCGCGTCCGCCCCTAGAGCAGATCCCGATCAGACGGAATCGTCTGATCGGGTGAAGATGCTCTCAAAACAACGAGCTAGAGCCTGTGAAGTGAACGCGAGTGAACGGAACATGCTCTAGCCCCCTTCGTTACGCCGCCTGCACACTTCGGAACTCGGCGCGCGCGCCGGCGTGATTGCTGGTCCACGCAGCGCGCGTTGCAACAGAGAGAAACCCGATGAAGGCACTCGTTTGGCATGGCAGGAACGACATCCGCTGCGACAGTGTGGCCGACCCCAAGATCGAGGACACGCGCGACGTCATCGTGAAGGTCACGGCCTGCGCCATCTGCGGCTCGGACCTGCACCTATTCGACGGGCAGATGCCCACGATGGAGAAGGGCGACGTGCTCGGCCACGAGTTCATGGGCGAGGTGGTCGAGGTCGGCTCGCCGAACCACAAGCTGAAGAAGGGCCAGCGCGTCGTCGTGCCCTTCAACATCAACTGCGGCGAGTGCCGGATGTGCAAGCTGGGCAACTGGTCCTGCTGCCTGAAATCCAACCGCAACGGCGCCATGGCGGCCAAGATGTTCGGCTACCCCACCGCCGGGTTGTTCGGCTACGCGCACATCACCGGCGGCTACTGGGGCGGACAGGCCGAATACGTGCGCGTGCCGATGGCCGACGTGGCGCCCATGGTGGTGCCGGACGGGCTGGACGACGAGCACGTGCTGTTCCTGACCGACATCCTGCCCACCGGCTGGCAAGGGGCCGAGCATTGCGAGATCAAGGGCGGTGAGACGGTGGCGATCTGGGGTGCGGGTCCCGTCGGGCTGTTCGCCATCAAGTCGGCGCAGATCATGGGCGCCGAGAAGATCATCGTGATCGAGACGGTGCCGGAGCGCATCGCGCTCGCCAAGCAGGCCGGCGCCACGCACGTGATCGACCTCAAGCACGAGGAAGTGCTCGACAGGATCAAGGAGATCACGAACGGAGAGGGCCCGGACGCGGTCATCGACTGTGTGGGCATGGAAGCGACCGCCGGCCACGGCGTGTTCGGCGTGGTCAGCGCCATCCAGGAAGCCGTCACCGCGAACCAGCGCCCCTACGCGCTGGAGCAGGCAATCCAGGCCGTGCGCTCCTGCGGCATCGTGTCGATTCCCGGCGTCTATGCCGGCCCGATCCCGATCAACATGGGCGCCGTCGTCCAGAAGGGCCTGACCTTCAAGACCGGACAGACGCATGTGAAGCGCTACCTGGAGCCGCTGGCCAAGCTGATCCAGGACGGCAAGATCGACCCGACCTTCCTCATCACCCACCGCAGCACGACGCTCGAGGACGGGCCGGAGCTGTATAAGACGTTCCGCGACAAGAAGGACGGCTGCGTGAAGGTGGTCTTCAACCTGAGCTGACGGGAGCGGCGGACGGCAGGCAGGAAAGCGGTCAGCGCCGCAGGCACTGCGCCAGGACCTGCCCCGCCTCGCTGCCGGTCTTGGCCACGTGCCAGTTGGCCGAGACCTTGCACCGCCTGGCCGCGTCTTCGCTCGCATGGACCGCCAGCGCCTGGTCCACGCACTGGCGCCACTCGGCCATCGCCGGGTCGGTCTGCATGACCAGCGCGCAGGCCTGCACCAGCGCCTTGGCGCCTGGTGGCGAGTTCGTCGCCATCATGTGCTTCAGCGCATGGTCCGCCGCCACTTCGGCCGCGATGCACTGGCCCTTGCTGGCGCGGTGGTCCGAACAGGCGGTGTTGTAGGCGTCCCACCCCACGCTCTGGTCGGCACCCGGCAGGGTCGACAGCACGGGGACGATGGACGGGTCGGCCCGCATCTCTGCGGCACATTCGGCGATGCCCTGGGCCGAGGCCTTGGCCGCCATCGCCTCCGGCGTGTCGGCGTCCAGCGCCGGGTCGTGGTCGCGCGCCAGCTGCTCGCGCACGATGGCCAGCATGATGCGCGGCGCGTAGGCGGGGTTCTTCGCGCACAGGGCCTCGGCCTCGCCGGCCAGCGCGCGACCGGCCAGCGCGAGATGGGCGCAGAGCAGTCCGAACAGAAACAGGTGACGCATCGCCGCAGCATAGGGCAAACTGGCCGGCCGTTGAAGCACGGCCCAGGGCTACCCGTCCCGATACAATTCACGCGGAGCCAACGACAGTGTCCGACCGATCGCCCGGCCCGTCCGGACCGCTTCGCACCACGCCGCTCGACGCGCTGCATCGCAGCCTGGGCGGACGCATGGTGGGTTTCGCCGGCTGGTCGCTGCCGGTGCAGTTCGCCGGAACGCTGGCCGAACACGCACACACGCGGGCCGCCGCCGCCCTGTTCGACGCGTCCCACATGGGCCAGATCTCGCTGCACGGGCCGGACGCCGCCCGCGCGCTGGAGCGGCTGGTCCCCGGCGACATCGAGGGCCTGCCCCCCGGGCGCCAGCGCTACGCCCTGCTGACCAACGAGGCCGGCGGCATCATCGACGACATCGTGGTGGCCCGCTATCCCGGCCGCCTGTTCGTCGTGCTCAACGCGTCCCGCGCCGAGACCGACATCGCGCACCTGCGCAGCCACGGCCTGTCCCCCGAACTGCATGACGACCGTGCGCTGCTGGCCCTGCAGGGTCCCCGGGCGATCGACATCGTCGCCCGCCTGGCCCCGCCGGCGGCGGCGCTGCCGTTCCTGGGCGCGGCCGAGACGGATCTGGCCGGCATCCCCGTCTGGATCAGCCGCAGCGGCTACACCGGCGAGGACGGGTTCGAGATTTCGGTGCCTGCGGCCGACGCCGCAGCACTTGCCGGGCGGCTGCTGGCCGAGCCGGAGGTGGCCCCGGCAGGGCTTGCCGCGCGCGATACGCTCCGGCTGGAGGCGGGCCTCTGCCTCTACGGCGCGGACATCGACATGCTCACCAGCCCGGTGGAGGCCGGCCTTGCCTGGACCATCCCGAAGCGGCGGCGGCAGTCGCTCGACTTCCTGGGGGCGGCGCCTATCCACGACCACCTGACGCACGGCCCGACCCGATGCCGGGTCGGCATCCGCCCTGCGGGCCGCGCGCCCGCCCGGTCCGGCACCGACATCGCGGCGGCCGACGACACCCTGGCGGGCAGCATCACCTCGGGCAGCTTCTCGCCCACGCTGAACGGCCCGGTGGCGATGGGATATGTCCGCCGGGACCTCGCAACCGAGGGCACGAAGCTGGCTTTGCTGGTGCGGGGACAGCGTCTTCCGGCAGTGGTCGGAGCGCTTCCCTTCGTTCCCCACCGCTTCGCCAGATGAAGGAGGCTGCCATGGCCGAGACGCGTTTCACCAGGGACCACGAATGGGTGCGGCTGGAGGATGACGGCACGCTGACCGTCGGCATCACCGACCACGCGCAGGAGGCGATGGGCGACATCGTCTTCGTCGAGCTGCCGGTGGTGGACCGCGAAGTGGTCGAAGGCGAGTCGGTGGCGACCGTGGAGAGCACCAAGGCTGCCAACGACGTCTACGCGCCGATCAGCGGCCGCGTCGCCGAGACCAACGAGATCATCGCCGAAGACCCCGGCCTGATCAACCGCGACCCGACAGGGGAAGGCTGGTTCTACCGGCTGGAGCCCGCCGACGACGACGAGAATTTCGAGTCGCTGATGGACGAGGAAGCCTACGAGGCTTTTTTGGAGACGCTCTGAATGGACAGCCTGGCCGAGCTGGCGGCACTGCACGCGCAAGACGGCTTTGTGTCCCGTCACATCGGCCCGAGCGACGCCGACATCCTGGCCATGCTGCGCACCGTGGGCGCCGGCTCGCTGGACGAGCTGGTGGCGCGCACCGTGCCGGACGGCATACGCAGCGACACGGCCGCCGACCTGCCGCCGGCCGTCGACGAGGCCGGCGTGCTGGCCGAACTGGCCGGGTTGGCGGCGCAGAACGATGCGGGCACGAAGTCGCTGATCGGCTGCGGCTATCACGGCACCCACACGCCGCCCGTGCTGCTGCGCAACGTGCTGGAAAACCCCGGCTGGTACACCGCCTACACCCCCTACCAGGCCGAGATGGCGCAGGGCCGTCTGGAAGCGCTGCTGAACTTCCAGACCATGATCGCCGACCTGACCGGCCTGCCGATCGCCAACGCGTCCCTGCTCGACGAGGCGACGGCGGCGGCCGAGGCGGTGGCGCTCGCGCACGGCGTCTCGCGCACCGGTTCGGACACCATCGCCGTCGCCGCCGACCTGCACCCGCAGACGCTGGCCGTTCTGGCCACGCGCGCCCGCCCGCTGGGCTGGACGCTCGCCCGCTTCGCTCCGGGCGACACGGCGGCGCTGGCCGCCTGCAACCCGTTCGCCGTGGTGCTGCAATACCCGGGCACGACGGGCGCCATACGCCCGCTGCAGGCCGAGATCCATGCGGCCCACGAGGCGGGCGCGCTGGCCATCGTGAGCGCCGACCTGCTGAGCCTCGTTCTGCTGACGCCGCCTGGCGAGATGGGGGCGGACATCGTGGTCGGCTCGGCCCAGCGTTTCGGCGTGCCGATGGGGTTCGGCGGCCCGCACGCCGCCTTTTTCGCCACCACCGACGCCTTCAAGCGCCAGATGCCGGGCCGCCTGGTCGGCCGCAGCGTGGACGCGGCCGGCGCCCCTGCCCTGCGGCTGGCGCTGCAGACGCGCGAGCAGCACATCCGCCGCGAAAAGGCGACGAGCAACATCTGCACCGCGCAGGTGCTGCTCGCCGTGATGGCAGGCTTCTACGCCGTCTGGCACGGGCGGCAGGGGCTTGTCCGCATCGCGCGACGCGTCAACCTGCAGGCCCGCCTGCTGGCGGACGCGGCCGTGCGGGCGGGGTTTCGCCTGCGCCACGACTCCTACGTCGACACGCTGGCTCTGGAGGCGGGCGGGCGTGCCGACGCGGTGATGCGCGACGCCCTGGCGGCAGGCTTCAACCTGTGCCGGCTGGACGCGACCGGCATCGGCGTCGCACTGGACGAGACGGTGACGCAAGACGAGCTCGACCGGCTCTGCGCCGTGTTCGGCGGCACGGCGGCCCACGCCCCGGCCTCCATCCCGCTCGCGCTGACCCGCACGTCGCCGATCCTGCAGCACCCGGTGTTCTCGGAGCACCACTGCGAGCACGCCATGCTGCGCTACCTCAAGCGGCTTGAGGATCGCGACGTGGCGCTGAACCGCGGCATGATCCCCTTGGGCTCCTGCACCATGAAGCTGAACGCGACGGCCGAGATGCTGCCGATCGGCTGGCCGGGATTTGCCGCCATCCACCCGTTCGCCCCTCCCGCGCAGACGCGCGGCTACGCGGCCCTGACGCAACGCCTGTCGACCTGGCTGGCGCGCGCCACCGGTTTCGCCGCGGTCAGCCTGCAGCCCAACGCAGGCAGCCAGGGCGAGTACGCCGGCCTGCTCGCGATACGCGCCTATCACGAGGCGCGCGGCGAGCCAGACCGGCGCGTCTGCCTGATCCCGTCCAGTGCGCACGGCACCAACCCCGCCAGCGCCGCGATGGCGGGCCTGAAGATCGTGGTGGTCGGCTGCGACCGCGACGGCAACATCGACCTGGCCGATTTGCACGCCAAGGCGGCGCGCCACTCGGCAACGCTTGCCGCGCTGATGGTGACCTACCCCAGCACGCACGGGGTGTTCGAGGACGGGATCAAGACGATCTGCGAGCTGGTGCACGCGCATGGCGGCCAGGTCTACATGGACGGCGCCAACCTCAACGCGCAGCTCGGCCTGACCAGCCCGGGCGCCATCGGCGCCGATGTCTGCCACCTGAACCTGCACAAGACGTTCTGCATCCCGCATGGCGGCGGCGGGCCGGGCGTGGGCCCGATCGGGGTGGCGGCCCACCTGGCGCCGCACCTGCCCAACCATCCGTTCCGCGACGATGCGGGTCCTGCGACCGGCGTCGGCCCGGTCAGCGCCGCGCCGTTCGGCAGCGCCGGCATCCTGCCGATCAGCTACGCCTACATCCGCCTGATGGGTGCGCCCGGGCTGAGGCGCGCGACCGAGGTGGCGATCCTGTCGGCCAACTACGTCGCCGCCCGGCTCGGCGCGCACTACCCCGTGCTCTACACCGGTGCCGGGGGCAGCGTCGCGCATGAGTGCATCCTCGATTGCCGCGGTTTCGTGCAGAGCGCCGGCATCCAGGTGGAGGACATCGCCAAGCGCCTGCAGGATTACGGGTTCCACGCGCCCACCATGTCCTGGCCGGTGCCGGGCACGCTGATGGTGGAGCCGACCGAGAGCGAGCCGCGCGCGGAGCTCGACCGGTTCTGCGACGCGATGATCGCGATCCGCGGGGAGATCGCGGCCATCGCCGAGGGCCGCGCCGACCGCACCGACAACGTGCTGCGCAACGCACCGCACACGGCCGCCGAAATCGCCTCGTCCGCCTGGCGCCACGCCTACACCCGCGAACAGGCAGCCTTTCCTTGCGGCACGCCGGCCGCCAAATACTGGCCCCCGGTCAAGCGCGTGGACAACGCCTATGGCGACCGCAACCTGGCCTGCACCTGCGCCCCTCTGTCGCGCTACGCGGAAGCGGCCGACTGACGCCCCACCAACCGTTCGTGGCCCGCGACCGCGACGAGCGGCGCTTGCGGGCGACAAAGCGCGATCGGCCAAAGCCCTGAGGGGCAGCGCCCCATAAGCGCGAAGCTAAGCTTCCATAAGGCTCTTCCACTGCAATGGTCTTC
>CALMVI010000057.1 GCA_937873095.1 uncultured Acetobacteraceae bacterium
GCGTGAATCACACGCCTACGAGCCGACACAAGCACTAGATTCGCGCTTATGGGGCAGCGCCCCTGGCCTGCAGGTAATCCACAGCGTCCAACAGGGTGACTTACGATTCAACGCCTGGCTTGCGTCGTATGACCGCCCGGCCTATTGCTCGCTGGTCCGGAGGGACCATGAGCCAAGTCGCTGCCGCGCCGCTGTCACGCCTGACCCCGTTCTGGGGAAAGGACGATTGGTGGGCGGTGATGATCGGCCTGGGACTGGTGGCACTGGCCGCCGGGCTGTTCTTTTCAGGAGCCAGCCTGTCCTGGCTCGCGGTGGCGCCGGTGAAATGGGCGACGCCCGACCAGCTGGCCGCACATTTCGCCGGCAACTGGCCCCGCTACGTGGCGCAGGGGGCGGTGTGGCTGGTGCTGACCTGCGCCGCGCTTCGCGCGCTCGGCTACCGGCTGGCCGACACGGTGCCGGGCTTCCTGTTCATCTACGTCGCCTCGGTAGCGATCTTTGCGCTGGGGCAGTGGTCGGTGGCCATACGCTACAACCTGGAGCCGCCCTTGCTGGCCCTGGCGTTCGGCCTGTTGCTGGCCAATCTGGGCGTGCTGCCGCGCCGGCTGGACGCGGGCTTCCGGGTCGAGTTCTACATCAAGCTCGGGGTGGTCCTGCTCGGCGCCACCCTGCCCTTCACCCTGATCCTCTGGGCCGGGCCGGTGGCGCTGATCCAGGCCTCGATCGTGTCGGTCGTCACCTTCGGCGTGATCTTCGCGAGCGCCCGCGCACTGGGGGTCGAGCAGCGTTTCGCCGCCACGCTGGGCGTCGGCGGCGCGGTCTGCGGCGTATCGGCGGCAATCGCGATTGCCGCCGCGGTCGGCGCCCGCAAGCAGGATGCGGCAGTGGTGGTGTCCACCGTGGTGCTGTGGGCGATCGTGATGATCTTCGTGCTGCCGTTTGCCGCCGGCTGGCTCGGGCTGCCGGCAGGGGTTGGCGGCGC
This sequence comes from uncultured Acetobacteraceae bacterium, assembly GCA_937873095.1. Classification (GTDB taxonomy): domain Bacteria; phylum Pseudomonadota; class Alphaproteobacteria; order Acetobacterales; family Acetobacteraceae; genus BOG-908. Next base: position 983 of record CALMVI010000057.1, read on the forward strand.
CTGGATCGGCACGTCGGAGTTCGCCGACGCGGCGGGGCTGGCGGCGGCGCAGGCCTATGGCGACATCGCGGCCCGGGTGCCGCATGCGCCGGCCGGTGCCGCGGACCAGGCCGTCGCCGCCTTCACGCTGATGAAGGTGGTGGGGCGCGACGTCTGGATCGGCGTCTGGGCCATAATTCTGTCGGTCGTGGCCGCAACGCGCTGGGAGAGCACGGGGGTTGCGAACCGCGCCGGCGCAGGCGAGGTCTGGCGGCGCTTCCCGAAATTCGTCGTGGGCTTCCTGGTGGCCTCGATTTTCATCACGCTGGTGGCGCAGTCGGCCGGGCACGCGCAGTTCGGCCGTGCCACGACGCAGGCGCTGGTGACGCCGATCAAGACGCTGCGCACATGGGCGTTTGCGTTCGGCTTCCTCAGCATCGGGCTGACGACGCGGTTCGGCGACCTTGCCGCACTGGGCGGCCGGCCGATGGCGGCCTTCAGCCTGGGCGTCGCGGTCAACGTGCTGCTCGGCCTGCTGCTCTCGGTGGGCGTGTTCGGCGGCTACTGGGCGGCGCTTGGACACTGAGCAGTCGCGGGCACGCTGCCGGGAGTGCATCTCCTTCATGGCGGACCCGCAGCGGATCGAGCGGGACGTGGCGGGCATCTCCTCGCTCGGCTCGGCGCACGGGTGCAGCCGTGGCGATGACGGATACTGCGCCTTCCACGACCGCTACGTGACCGCCCGGGCGGTATGCCCGCGCTTCCGGGCGGTGCCGCGCGGATTGCAGCCGGGGTAGGCGAGGCGCTTGCCGGAGGGATTGGCTGCACCTTGCTATCGGCCGGCGGAGAGGCTAAGTGACGTGCATTCCTACATCTTCCGCTCTCGGGGGGTGGCCTTCGCGGGCCGCCTTTTTTGTTTTGGATACACAGAACGCATTGCTGAACCATACCGGGCTGGAGGGCCGCATTGCGGCTGCTGTCGGACCGACTCTGGGCGGCATGGGCTACGAGCTGGTGCGGGTGGCCGTGCTGGGGCGAGAGAAGCCGACCGTGCAGATCATGGCCGACCGCGCTGACGGCGCGCTGATCGCGGTCGAGGATTGCGAGGCGATCAGCCACGCGGTGGGTGCGGTGCTGGATGTGGACGATCCGATCCCCGGCGAATGGACGCTGGAGGTGAGTTCGGCCGGCATCGACCGTCCGCTGACCCGCGTGAAGGATTGGAACCGGTTTTCGGGACACCTGGCGCGCGCCGAAGTCAACATGCCGGTCGACGGCCGCAAGCGTTTTTCCGGCATCGTGCTCGGCGCCGACGAGGAGCATGGCCGGCTGCGTCTGGACGACGGCACCGAAATCGCGCTTCCCCTGGCCGACGTGAAAAAAGCGCGCCTCGTCCTGACGGACGCATTGATCGAAGCCTCCGCGCCAAGCCGTCCTGGCAACTGACTCCTGGCAACTGACCCCTGACATCTGGGAACTGAATCATGGACACCGCCGTTTCCCGCCCCGAACTGCTTCTGGTCGCCGACGCCGTCGCCCGCGAGAAGTCGATCGACCGCGAGGAAGTTCTCGAGGCGATGGAGCAGGCGATCCAGAAGGCCGGCCGCGCCAAGTACGGCCACGAGAAGGACATACGCGCCACCATCGACCGCCGCACCGGCGACGTGCGGCTGTCGCGATGGACCGAGCTGGTCGAAACGGTGGAGAACGAGGAGACCCAGATCCCCGTCCACATCGCCAAGAAGTTCAGGCCGGACCTCGATCTTGGCCAATTCATCGTCGACCCTCTGCCGCCGATCGATTTCGGCCGGATCGCGGCACAGACCGCCAAGCAGGTGATCGTGCAGCGGGTGCGCGAGTACGAACGCAAGCGCCAGTTCGACGAGTTCAAGGATCGCGTGGGCGAGATCATCAACGGCGTGGTCAAGCGCACCGAGTACGGCAACCTGATGGTCGATCTGGGCAAGTCCGAAGCCCTGCTGCGGCGCGACGAGCTGATCCCGCGCGAGAGCTTCCGCAACGGCGACCGCGTGCGCGCCTACATCTTCGACGTACGCGAGGAGATACGCGGGCCGCAGATCTTTCTGTCCCGCACCCATCCTGCGTTCCTGGCGAAACTGTTCGCGCAGGAAGTGCCGGAGATTTACGACGGCATCATCGAGATCAAGGCGGTGGCGCGCGATCCTGGCAGCCGCGCCAAGATGGCGGTGATCAGCCGCGACAGCTCGATCGATCCCGTGGGCGCCTGCGTCGGCATGCGCGGCAGCCGCGTGCAGGCGGTGGTGCAGGAACTGCAGGGCGAGAAAATCGACATCATTCCGTGGAGCCCGCAATCGGCCACCTTCGTGGTGAACGCTCTGGCGCCTGCCGAGGTGACCAAGGTGGTGATGGACGAGGAGGCGGGCCGAGTCGAAGTGGTGGTGCCGGACGAGCAGCTGTCGCTGGCCATCGGCCGGCGCGGGCAGAACGTGCGCCTGGCCAGCCAGCTGACCCGCTGGGACATCGACATCCTGACCGAGGCCGAGGAGAGCGAGCGCCGGCAGGAGGAGTTCCGCCGCCGCACCGGGCTGTTCGTGGAAGCGCTCGACGTGGACGACGTGATCGCCGGGCTGCTGGTGACCGAGGGGTTCAACTCGATCGAGGAGCTGGCCTTCGTGGACCGCGACGAGCTGGCCGAGATCGAGGGGTTCGATGAGACGGTGGCCGAGGAGCTGATCCGCCGCGCCGAGCAGTTCCTGGTTGCCCGCGACGAGGGGTTGACCGAACGCCGGGTCGAGCTCGGCGTGACCGACGAGGTCGCGGCCTTCGAGCTGTTCACGCCGCAGATGCTGGTCACCTTGGGGGAGAAGGGCGTCAAGACGCTCGACGACCTGGCCGACCTGGCAGGCGACGAGCTGGTCGAGATACTGGGCGCGGACGCGGTCGACGAGGCGACCGCCAACGAGGTGATCATGGCGGCGCGCGCGCACTGGTTCGCCGAGGACGGACAGGCGGAGGCCGCGGCGGAGGAGGCTTCAAACGCCTGACCAGGCTCCCCATCTGGATGAGGATGCCGAGGCCGACGAACCGGAGAGCGGCCCGCGGCGGCGATGCATCGTGACGCGCGAGCATGGCGACCGTGCCGCGATGCTGCGTTTCGTGATAGGGCCGGAGCGGCAGGTTGTGCCCGATCTGGCGGCCCGCCTGCCCGGCCGGGGTTTGTGGTTGAGCGCACGGGCCGATGTGCTAGAAACCGCGCGTGCCAAAGGGGCGTTTGCCCGTGCTGCGCGCGGGATGGTGACCGTGCCCGCCGACCTGGATGCCACCCTGAGAAAAGGGCTCGCGAAGCGGATCGCCGACCAGCTCGGTCTGGCGCGAAGGGCCGGCCAGGCGGTCGCGGGCTACGACCGGGCGCGCGGCTGGGTGCAGACGGGCCGTGCCGGGCTGGTGCTCCAGGCCAGCGACGGCAGCCAGGACGAGCGCCGGCGGCTGCTGTCGGGCGTGAAGGTGGCGGTTGCCTGGCCGATGGAGGCCGCAGGGCTGGGCGCGGTGTTCGGCCGCGACCAGGTGGTGCATGTGGCGGTGGCGTCGGGCCGGCTGGCCGACATGCTGATGAACGAGATTGGACGCCTGTCCGGGTTATCCGGCCAGGTGTTGTGCAAGCAGGCAGGTGAATGAGCGAAACCAACGATCGCGACGTGGGCCAGGACGGGCAGGATGCGGCGCAGGAGGCCAAGGGCCGGCTGTCGCTGCGCCCGGCCGGACGGCTGGAGCTTGGCCGGACGGTGGATGCCGGCTCCGTCAAGCAAAGCTTTTCGCACGGCCGCACCAAGACGGTGCAGGTCGAGGTTCGCAAGACGCGTGCGGGAGCGCCCAAGCCCGCCTATCAGGCGACCCCGCAGCCGGCTTTGCCCGCCAATCTCGGGGCGCCGCGCCCGGCGCCTGTCGTGGACGTCAAGCCAGGTGCCGCCGCCGCACGGCCGGCCCAGTCGCCCGCGCGGCCCGGCATGGGCGGACGGGCGCTGACGCCGAACGAGCTTGCGGTGCGCCAGCGCGTGCTGCTGGAGCAGCAGAAGGTGCTGCAGGAGCAGTCGCGCGAGAACGCCAAGCGCGAGGCCGAACGGCGCGAGCAGGAGAAGATCTCCATCCTGTCGGCCGCCGAGGAGGCACGCCGGCGCGAGGAGGATTCCCGCCGCGCGGCCGAGGAGGAGACGCGCCGCCTGGTGGCCGAGCAGGCCAGGGCGCGTGAGACCGCGGCAGAGCCGCAGCCTGCGGCAGAGACCGCGGGCGAGACTCCTGCGGCGCGCGCTGCCTCCCCTGCGGCCAAGCCCGCCGTGGCGGTGCCTGGCGCGCGTCCGGCGGCACCGGGCACGCCGACCGAGACGCTGCGCCTGCGCACCGGGCGCGAGGAGGAGGAGGAGGCGCGCGGCGTGCGGCGCCCCGGCGGCGTGGCCGCGCCCCGGCGCGTGCTGACCCCGGTCGTCGCCAAGAAGGGCCCGGGAGAAGGCCGCCGCGCCGGCCGTATCGACGTGCAGGCCGCGATCGAAGGCGAGGACGAGAAGACACGCTCGCTGGCTAGCGTGCGCCGCCAGCGCGAGCGCGAGCGGCGCTCCGCGGAGCTTGCCGCCCTGCGCGCCGACCAGGTGCGCGTGGTGCGCGACGTGGTGCTGCCAGACGCGATCACCGTGCAGGAACTGGCCAACCGCATGGCCGCCCGCGCCGTCGATGTGGTGAAAACGCTGATGCGGCTGGGCGTGATGGCGACGATCACCCAGGTGCTCGACAGCGACACTGCCGAGCTGGTGGTGCAGGAATTCGGCCACCGCGTGCGCCGCGTGTCCGAGAGCGATGTCGAGCAGGGCATCGAGGGCGAGGTGGACGAGGATACCGATCTGGTTTCCCGCGCGCCGGTGGTGACCATCATGGGCCATGTCGATCACGGCAAGACGTCGCTGCTGGACGCGCTGCGGGCGACCGACGTGGCCGCGGGCGAGGCCGGCGGCATCACCCAGCATATCGGCGCCTACCAGGTGACGCTGCCGTCCGGCAGCCAGATCACCTTCATCGACACGCCGGGCCATGAGGCGTTCACCTCGATGCGCGCGCGCGGCGCCTCGGTGACCGACATCGTGGTTCTGGTGGTGGCGGGCGATGACGGCGTGATGCCGCAGACCATCGAGGCGATCAAGCACGCCCGCGCCGCGCACGCCCCGATCATCGTGGCCATCAACAAGTCCGACAAGCCCGACTCGAACCCGCAGCGCGTGCGGGAGGAGCTGCTGAGCCACGAGATCGTGGTCGAGGATCTGGGCGGCGACACCCAGGACGTGCAGGTTTCGGCCACCAAGCGGACGGGCCTCGACAAGCTGGAAGAGGCGATCCTGTTGCAGGCCGAAATCCTCGATCTGAAGGCAAATCCGGATCGGCCCGGCGAGGGATCGGTGATCGAAAGCCGGCTGGATCGGGGGCGCGGACCGGTCGCCACCCTGCTGGTGCAGAACGGCACCCTGAACCAGGGCGACATCGTAGTTTGCGGCGCCGAATGGGGCCGCGTGCGCGCCCTGCTGGACGACAAGAACAAGCCGATCAAGGTGGCGGGCCCTTCCACCCCGGTCGAGATCCTCGGCCTGGGCGGCGTGCCCTCGGCCGGCGAGCCGTTCGTGGTGGTGGAGAACGAGGGCCGGGCGCGCGAGGTCAGCGAGTTCCGCACCCGCAAACTGCGCGACCAGGCCGCCGCCGGTGCGACCGCGGCGCGCGGGACGCTGGAGCAGATGCTGACCCGCATCGCCGCCGGTGCGCAGAAAGAGGTGGCCGTCGTGATCAAGGCGGACGTGCAGGGCAGTGCGGAGGCCATCCAGGCCACCGTGCTGAAGCTGGAGCACGAGGAGGTGCGCGTGCGCGTGCTGAACGCGACCGTCGGCCAGATCACCGAGGGCGACGTGCAGCTCGCCAAGGCTTCCAACGCCATCCTGGTCGGCTTCAACGTGCGCGCGTCCAGCCAGGCGCGCGAGCTGGCGCATCGCGACGGCGTGGACATCCGCTACTACTCGATCATCTACCAAGTGGCCGACGACATCGAGCAACTCGTCAAGGGCAAGATCGCCCCGAAATACCGCGAGAATTTCCTGGGCTACGCCGAAATCCGCAAGGTGTTCGACATTACCAAGACCGGCAAGGTGGCCGGCTGCATGATCACCGAGGGGCTGGTCAAGCGCGGCTGCGGCGTGCGCCTGCTGCGCGACAACGTGGTGATCCACCAGGGCGAACTCAGCCAGCTCAAGCGCTTCAAGGACGACGTGCGCGAAGTGGCGCGCGGCTACGAATGCGGCCTCTCCTTTGCGGGTTACAACGACCTGCGCGAGGGCGACGTCGTGGAGTGCTACGAAAGCGAGCTGGTCCCGGCTTGAAGGCCTTCCTCGCTTGAAAGCAAGACGTAAGGAGACGAGGCAGAGCGAGCCCGCCAAACCGGCAAAACCCCGGGCTGGCGGGCCGAAAAACACGCCCAAGGGGCCGAGCCAGCGGCAGTTGCGGGTGGGCGAGGAGGTGCGCCACGTTCTCTCCGGCCTGTTCACCCGGCACGAGTTCCGCGATCCTGATCTCGCCGACATCGAAGTCACCGTGACGGAAGTGCGCATGTCGCTCGACCTCAAGCATGCGACCGCCTTTGTCACCCGGCTCGGCCGCACGGATATCGAACAGTCGCTGCCGGCGCTGCGCCGCGCGGCACCGTATTTCCGCGCACAACTGGCGCACGCCATGCGCCTGCGCGTGGCACCCGATGTTTCGTTCCAGGCCGATACGGCGCTGGAATACGCCATGCACATCAACGAACTCCTGCGCGCGCCCGATGTGGCCAAGGATCTCGGGGCTTAGCGGGCTGACGAGAGCATGATCGCTTCAGGTTGACCGTCAACCACGATGAACATGCTCGCCCAAACAAAGAGCTGGAGCCTGGTCGCTTCGGCTACCTGAAGCGATCAGGCTCCAGGACGGCCAGGGGCGTCATGCGCTAGCGTGCTTCGCACGACGCCCCTGGACCCGGCTGGGGTTAAAACCTCAGACCCCCGACTCTTGAGGCTTTGCGCGAGTGTGATATCGGCACGTCGGATGAAGTTCTTCGTGACGTTCGCCGGGGGCGGCAGCGAGGCCGGATACGGCACCGGAAGCCGGGACGCCTCGCGCGGCGCGCTGGCAGACCAGCTTGCCCCCGTGCTTTCGGCGCTGGGCGAGGTCATCCTACTCGACGCGCCGGAGGACGCAGTTTCGCGGGCGGCACGGTCGCGCGTTCCGGCCGTCCATTTGTGCTTTGCGCTGCCGCACGAGCTGCCGGAGGCGGCGGGGCAGGAAACCTGGGCCGTGTTCGGGCTGTGCCTGGCGGACTGCCCGACCCGTCCGTTCGCAGGGCGCGCGGGCACGGATTGGCGCGGCAGGCTGGCGCGCTGCGGCGGGGTCGTGTGCTTCTCCTCCCACCTGGCGCGCGCGGTGCGCACCCTGATGGGCGAGGACTACCCGGTGCTGGTCGCCCCGCCGCCGGTGGCGTGCGCCGGGCAGCCCCCGGCGCCTGCGCCGGCCGTGCTGCAGGTGGACGGGGCGGTGCTGGACACCCGATGCTGGCCGGACACCGCGCCCGCGGACCTGCCCCCGCCGCCGACCGAGGACGAGGACGCGCCCTGGCCCGATCCTGCGGCCATGGAGGAGCCGCCTGCCGCGCCGTGGACGAAGACGGCGCGCTATCGCCTGGGCGTCACGCGCCTGCACTTCGCGTACGTCTACCGCGAGGCGTTCCACGACCTGCTGCCGGCGCCGGTGGTCCGTGCGGTCTCGCTCGGCGGGCGCGTGGGCACCCGCGCCGCCCGCCGCCTGCTGGCGCAGCGGCAACGCCCCGCC
>CALMVI010000058.1 GCA_937873095.1 uncultured Acetobacteraceae bacterium
ATCAAGCCGAGCAAATCAGAGCTTGATCAACACGGATACTCTATCAGGCGACGGCGGGCAGCTTGACGCGCAGGCGGCGGATGCGCCGTGCGTCGGCCTCCAGCACCCGGAACGCCGTGCCGTTGGAGTGGGTGATGACCTCGCCCCTGGCGGGCACGCGGCCGGCGAGTGTGAAGATCAGGCCGCCCACGGTGTCGATGTCGGCCTCTCGCTCCTCGTCGGTCAGCAGCGGGCCGAACCGCTCCTCGTAGCCCTCCACCGACAGGCGCGCGTCCAGGTCGAAGGTCCCGTCCGGGCGGTCGGTGACGCGCGGCAGGTCGGGCTCGTCGTGCTCGTCGGCGATGTCGCCGGTGATGGTTTCGACCAGGTCCTCGATGGTCAGCAGCCCGTCGATGCCGCCGTACTCGTCCACCACCAGGGCCAGGTGGACGCGCGCGGTGCGCATCTGCAGCAGCAGGTCCAGCACCGGCATCTGCGGCGCCACCATCAGCGGGCGGCGCAGGATGTGTTCGAGCTGGAACGCCTCGGGTTTTCCGGAATAGGCGAAGACGTCCTTTATGTGGATCATCCCGGCCACGTCGTCGAGCTGCTCGCGATAGACCGGCATGCGGGAGTGGCCCTCCCGCCGGATCAGCTCGACGGCCTGGTCCCAGGTGAGGTCGGCGGGCATGGCGACGATGTCGGCCCGCGGCACCATCACGTCGTCGGCGGTCTTGCCGCGCAGCCGCAGCACGTTGGCGATCAGCGCGCGCTCCTGCCGGTCCAGTTCGGACGTGGCGCCGTCCGCGTCGCCTGCATCGGCCGCCTCCTGCACCAGTTCGGCGATGCTCTCTCGCACGCCCTGGTCCGCGCCGCGCCGCCGCCCGCCGACGCCGATGAAGTTCGTCAGCCGGTTCAGCAGCGTGGCGGCCGAAGCAGCCTCGCTCAAGGCGCGGCCGCCTTCACCGCCGGTTCCACGGGTTGGGGACGCCGAGGCGGTGCAGGATGCGCGCCTCCTCCATCTCCATGCGGCGCGCGTCGCCCACCCGGGTGTGGTCGTGTCCGCGCAGGTGCAGTGCGCCGTGCACCACGAGGTGCGCCAGGTGATGCGCCACATTCCGCCCGGCGGCCTTGGCCTCGCGGCGGACAGTGCCGAGGGCGAGCACGATGTCGCCGCCCAGGAAGCCGCCCGAGCCGGTATCCATCTCGAAGGTCAGCACGTTGGTCGGCCTGTTCCGCCCGCGATGCAGGGCGTTCAGGGCCTGCACGGCGCGGTCGCCCGACAGGACGACGGTGCCGGCCCCGCCGGCCTCGGAGGCGGCGCGGGCCGCCAGCCGTTCCACATTGCGCACCAGGCGCCGCCACCGCGTATCGAGGACCAGGACGGTGGCACGCGCGCCGCCGCCTGCCCTGGCCGGAAACCCCGCCGCAGCGGGGCTAGGTTGGTGCGGGTCCATCGATCTCCCGGCGGGTCGCGCCGCGCCTGCTCTCGCGCACGGCTGCCGCACGCTGGTCATAAGCGTCGACGATGCGGCCGACCAGGGGATGGCGCACCACGTCGCGCGTGTTGAAACGGGCGAAGCCGATGCCCTGCACGCCCTCCAGCGTCTCCACCGCGTCACGCAGGCCGCTGCGCGTTCCCGGCGGCAGGTCGATCTGGGTCAGGTCGCCGGTGACCACCATGCGCGTGCCCTCGCCCATCCGGGTCAGGAACATCTTCATCTGCGCCTCGGTGGTGTTCTGCGCCTCGTCCAGGATGACGAAGGCGTGCGACAGCGTGCGTCCGCGCATGAAGGCGAGCGGCGCCACCTCGATCTCGCCCGTGCTCATGCGCCGGATCACCTGGTCGCCCGGCATCATGTCGTGCAGCGCGTCGTAGAGCGGGCGCAGATAGGGGTCGATCTTCTCCTTGAGGTCGCCGGGCAGGAAGCCGAGCCGCTCCCCCGCCTCGACCGCAGGCCGGCACAGCACGATGCGCTCCACCCGGCCGGCCAGCAGCATGGCGACCGCCTGGGCCACGGCGAGATAGGTCTTGCCAGTGCCGGCCGGGCCGAGGGCGAACACCATCTCGTGGCGGGCCAGCATGTCCATGTAGGCGGACTGGCCGGGCGAACGCGGCCCGACCGCGCCGCGCCGCGTGCGGATGGCCGGCAGGTCCGACAACGGCAGGCGCGGGTCGTCATCCGCCCCGCTCAGCAGCCGGATGGCCGCGTCCACGTCGCCGGAGGCCACCGCCTCGCCGCGTTCGAGCCGCTTCCACAAGCCCGTCAGCGCCGCCTGCGCCGCCTGCACCCGGTCCGGTTCGCCGCTGATGGCGACCTTGTTGCCGCGGCACGCCAGCCGCACCCCGAAACCCTGTTCCAGCCGCACCAGATGCCGGTCGTGATCGCCGAGCAGCAATGGCAGCAGGGCGTTGTCGTTGAAGGCGAGGGTGATGGCCTTGCCGGGGGCCGGAACGACGGCGGGGGATATATGGGTCAAGCGCAGGCCTTCTCCTTGAGGACTCCAGACAGTGAGTTGGTGTGCGCAGCGGCGATGCACACCGGTATTTCCTGGCCGATCAGCGCGGCTGGGCCGACCAGGTGGACAGGCTGCAGGTACGGCGCCCGGCCCATGACCTGGCCGGGATGCCGGCCCGGGCCGGTGATCAGCACGGGCATGGTCAGGCCGACGCAGCGCGCGTTGAAGGCTGCCTGCTGCTCGCGCAGCAGGGCTTGCAGCGATTGCAGCCTGCGATCTTTTTCGGGCTCCGGAACCTGTCCGGGCGCCCCGCCGGCGGGCGTGCCCGGACGCGCCGAGTACTTGAAGCTGAACGCCTGGGCGAAGCCGGTGTCGCGCACCAGGGACAGCGTCGCCTCGAAATCGGCCTCGGTCTCTCCGGGATGCCCGACGATGAAGTCCGACGACAGGGCGAGGTCGGGGCGCGCCCGGCGCAGGCGGTCCACCAGCCGCCTGTAGTCGTCGGCGCTGTGGCGGCGGTTCATCGCGGACAGCATGCGGTCCGATCCCGACTGCACGGGCAGATGCAGGAACGGCATCAGCTGCGGCAGGCTGGCGTGGGCGAGGATCAGGTCGTCGCCCATGTCGCGCGGGTGGGACGTGGTGTAGCGCAGACGCAGCAGGCCGGGGATGTCGGCCAGCGCGTGCAGCAGCCAGGCGAGCGAGCGCGCGGCGCCGCCTGGCTGCTTGCCGCGCCAGGCGTTGACGTTCTGGCCGAGCAGGGTGATTTCGCGCGCGCCGGCCGCGACCATGCGGCGCGCCTCGGCCAGGATGGACGCGGCCGGCCGGCTCGCCTCGGCGCCGCGCGTGTAGGGGACGACGCAGAAGCTGCAGAACTTGTCGCAGCCTTCCTGGATGGTGAGGAACGGGGTCAGCCCGCCGGCGGTCTGCGGCGCCGCGGCGTCCGGCAGGAAATCGAACTTGGACTCGGCAGGAAAGTCCGTGTCGATGACGGCGCCGGCCGCGCGGTTGGCCTGTGCCACCATTTCGGGAAGCCGGTGGTAGGTCTGCGGGCCGAACACGATGTCCACATAGGGCGCGCGGGCCAGGATTTCCTGCCCTTCGGCCTGTGCCACGCAGCCGGCGACGGCCAGGATCGTGGCGCGCCCCTCGGCGGCTCGCGCCATCTTGACCTGGCGCAGCCTGCCGAGTTCGGAGAACACCTTTTCGGTCGCCCGATCCCTGATGTGACAGGTGTTCAGGATGATCATGTCGGCCTCGTCCGGCCCGGCTGCCGGCGCATAGCCGAGGGGAGCGAGGACGTCGGCCATCCTGGCGCTGTCGTACACGTTCATCTGGCAGCCCCGGGTGATCACGTGCAGGCGTCTTGCGGGCAGGCTTGGCTTGACTGCGAGGGACATCGAATGCTGGCTCCGGCTCTGCCAGGCCGAAGCCGGGCATGGCGGAGGAATCGGGCCGGGCGGCCGTGCAGTCAACTGCGTCCCGGGTCGGACATGCGCATCTCCGAGGATGCCGCCATCAGCGGTGAGAACGCGAGTCCTGGTCAAGCGACAAATTCGCGCACGGGTCCACGTTGCGGCCTCACGTCAGGCCGCGGTGAGCTCGGGCGCCGGCATGGCTGGTGCGCTCACCGGCTGCACGCACCGGTTCTGGCGCAGCGCTGCCGCGCCGTCGGCGACGATCTGCCATGTCGTCTGGCTCAGCGCCTTGCGGGACGCGAAATCGGCAGCGTCGAGCAGCGGGTGGAACTGCAGGCTGACCCGCTTGCCGCGCCACTGGGCTGCCCGCCAGAGATGCGGTGCGAGGTCCATGTCGCCGTACCAGGCGAACACCGTTCGGGAGCTTCGGGTGACTGGGAGGCCGGCCAGGCGGTCGTAGACGATCGACACGGGCTGGATCAGCGGCGGCGGCCCGCCATAGGCGGCCGCAAAGAACGAGGAGTGGAACGGCAGCACGCGCGAACCGTCCGAGCTCGTGCCTTCGGGAAACAGGATCAGGTCGTCGCCCGCGACGAGGCGTTCCCGCATCTGGTCGCGCTCCCGCCCGATTCCCTGGCGCGAGCGGCTGACGAACACGGTGCGGCCCAGGCGCGCGATGGTGCCGACGATCGGCCATCCGGCCACGTCGTCCTTGGCGACGAAACAGGCGCGCACGCATCCGCCCAGGGCCGGGATGTCCATCCAGGACGAGTGGTTGCACACGTAGATCACCCGCCGTTCGGCCATGCCCGCCGGCGCCCCGAGCACGCGCACCCTGAGCCCGAGGAGGCGGGCGACGCTGTTCCAGTAGAACACCGCAAACTCGACCCGTCCGCGCCGCGACGTGAGGAGCAGCGCCCCCTGCACCAGGCAGGCCGGAGGGGTGAGCAGGAGGATCCAGGCGACGCGCCGGGCGGCCAGCAGCTGGCCCGCGATGCTGCGCCTGAGGGGCGTGGTTGGCGAAACGGGCGTGGGCGCCCGCCGGCTGTCCGGTCTGAGCAGGGCCTTGCCGGGACGCGAGGTCATCTGGTCCATGGATCATCATTCCGTGTCGGGCCGGCGCGCGGGCCGCCAAGCAGCCACGTCGGCGGGCCGGCCGCAAGCACCATGGCGCCTGCGCCGGGGTGGGTGGCGGTTCGCCACGGGCCGCCGCCGGCGCGGTCAGTGCGGGTGGACAAGCAGCGTCTGCGGCAGCCGGTGCAGCAGGGTCGGCGCGGCCCAGGGCCCGTCGGCGACCACGGTGTTGCGTCCGGCACGCTTGGCCCGGTACAGGCAGCGGTCCGCCCGTTCTATCATCGACGCCGCCTGCTGGCTGGCGGGCAGGACGCTGGCCACCCCCAGGCTTACGGTCACCACACCAGACGGCGCGTTGCCGGGGTGGGGGATGGCGCGCTCCTGCACGGCCAGCCGCACACGCTCGGCCACGGCGCGGCCGGCTTCGGCATGCGTGGCGGGAAGCACGATGGCGAACTCCTCCCCGCCGTAGCGCGCCAGCTTGTCGGCATCCTCGCCCAGGCACAGCGCCACGGTTTGCGCAAGGGTCTTCAGGCACTCATCGCCCGCCCGGTGGCCGAGCGTGTCGTTGAACTGCTTGAAGTGGTCGATGTCGAACAGGATCAACGTCACCGGCTGGTCGCGTTCGCGCTGTTCGGGCGCCCAGAGATCCTCAATCGTGTCGTCGAAGCAGCGGCGGTTGCTGACCCCCGTCAACGCGTCGATCCTGGTCAGTTTCGACAAGGTCGCGTTCTGGACGGCCAGCATGTTGCGGACGATCTCGGATTGCAGCTCGAACAGGAAGACCTGGCGCTGGCGATAGTCGAGCCGGCTCGAGAAGGTGAGCACGGTGAAGCCGATGACGAGGTCGGTCAGCACGAGCGAGGGGACTGCTGCGGGAGGAATGAGGTCTCTGCAGAATGTGACCGTGATGTAGGTCAGACAGGCCAGCGCGACCGAATATATCGCCCGGCGCACGCTGAGGCCGCAGGTCAGAATGGAGAGCTGCATCAGCGGAAGCGCCTGGAAATCCGGCAGGGCTTCGACATGATGGACGGCAAAGGTTTCGAGGCAGCCGAAGAGGGTCGGCAGGTAGAGCAGCGTTGCCAGCGCCGCCTCGGACCAGACGCCGAGCAGCTTGCGCCCGTCGAGCAGCAGAAACAGCAGGCAGGCCGGTGTTGCAATCCCGAAACGGAACAAGAACGACAGGTCCAGCACTTCCGGGCAGATCGGTATCTCGCCCAGGATGAACAGGTCGAACATGACGATCGTGCCGAACGCGGCCAGGTTGTTGTAACGGCGCCCGCGCGAGACGCGCTGCTTCCTGTACTGCTGCTCGAGCTGCTGATCCTTGAAGCTCAGCCGGAAGCCCCTGCATGCCAGCTCACGCTTGATGCTGGTCAGCCGGTCGTCTTCGGTTGGCTGATGGCCAGGCATACGGTTCACCGATCGTTGGCGCGTCAGGATTGGACGCCGGGTTGTATTTTGACGTGGAGACTTTGAGGCCCGGTTAACGGAGCAGGCTCGGCGCTCAGGCGCGCTTGCGCACCCGCGCGGGCGCGGGCGGCGGGAGCAGGGGTGCGAGAAACCGCCCGGTATGGCTGCCTTGCGTGGCTGCAACCATCTCCGGCGTGCCCTCGGCCACGATGCGTCCACCGCCGTCGCCGCCCTCGGGCCCCATGTCGATCACCCAGTCGGCGGTCTTGATGACTTCGAGGTTGTGCTCGATCACCACCACCGTGTTGCCCTGGTCCACCAGCGCGTGCAGCACTTCGAGCAGCTTGCGGATGTCCTCGAAATGCAGGCCGGTCGTGGGCTCGTCCAGGATGTAGAGCGTGCGGCCGGTGGCCCGGCGCGCCAGTTCCTTGGCAAGCTTGATGCGCTGCGCCTCGCCGCCGGACAGGGTGGTCGATTGCTGGCCGAGGCTGATGTAGCCGAGGCCTACGCGCTGCAGGATGCCGAGCCGGTCGTTGATGCGGTTCACCACCGAGAACAGCGGCTGCGCCTCGTCCACCGTCATCGCGAGGATCTCGGCGATCGAGTGGCCGCGGAACTTGATCTCCAGCGTCTCGCGGTTGTAGCGGGCGCCCTTGCACGTGTCGCAGGTGACGAAGACGTCTGGCAGGAAGTGCATCTCGATCTTCAGCACGCCGTCGCCCTGGCAGGCTTCGCACCGTCCGCCCTTGACGTTGAAGCTGAAGCGGCCGGATTTGTAGCCGCGCACCTTGCTCTCCGGGAGTTCGGCGAACCAGTCGCGGATCGGCGCGAACAGGTCGGTGTAGGTGGCGGGGTTGCTGCGCGGCGTGCGGCCGATCGGCGACTGGTCGATGTCGATGATCTTGTCGAGCTGGTTGAGGCCGTCGATGCGGAGGTGCGGGGAGGGCACTTCGCCCGATCCCATCAGGCGCCTGGAGACCGCCTTGTAGAGCGTGTCCACGACGAGGGTGGACTTGCCGCCGCCGGACACGCCGGTGACGCAGGTGAAGGTGCCGAGCGGAAACGATGCGTTAACCAAGTGCAGGTTATGACCGGTCGCACCAACCACGGTCAGCATGCGGGAGGGATCCACCGGTCGGCGGCGTGCCGGCACTTCGATTCGGCGTCGTCCGCTCAGATAGTCGCCGGTCAGTGATTCAGGATTTGCGGCCACTTCGGCCGGCGTGCCGCGGGCGATGACGTGGCCGCCGTTCATGCCGGCGCGCGGTCCCATGTCGATCAGGTAGTCGGCCTGGCGAATGGCGTCCTCGTCGTGTTCGACGACGAGCACCGTGTTGCCGAGCGACTTGAGCCGCCGCAGGGTGCCGAGCAGGCGTTCGTTGTCGCGCTGGTGCAGGCCGATCGACGGCTCGTCCAGCACGTAGAGCACGCCGGTCAGGCCGCTGCCGATCTGGCTGGCGAGCCGGATGCGCTGGCTCTCGCCGCCCGACAGTGTGGTGGAGCCGCGCGAGAGAGAGAGGTAGTCGAGGCCGACATCGACGAGGAACTGCAGCCGTTCGACGATCTCGCGCAGGATGCGGCGGGCGATTTCCAGACGCTGCGGGGTCAGCGTTCCGCCGACCGCGCGGAACCAGTCGAGCGCGCCGCGGATCGACAGGTCGGAGGCTTGCGCGATGGTGCGGCCGTCGATCTTGACGGCCAGCGCTTCTGGCTTGAGGCGCGCGCCGTGGCAGATCTCGCAGGGCTTGTCGGCCTGGTAGCGGCTCATCTCCTCGCGCACCCAGGCGCTGTCGGTCTCGCGCCAGCGGCGTTCGAGGTTGCGCAGCACGCCCTCGAACGGTTTTTCGACGGAATAGGCGCGCACGCTGTCCTTGTAGGTCATCTTGACCACCTCGGTGCCGGACCCGTGCAGGATGGCGTGGCGCACCCGCTCGGGCAGCTCGGCCCAGGGCGTGCGGGTGGTGATTTTGTAGTGGCGCGCCAGGCTTTGCAGCGTCTGGTCGAAATACGGGCTCATCGCGCCTGTCCAGGGGGCGATCGCGCCCTCGGCCAGGCTGCGCCGTTCGTCCGGCACCACCATGGCCGGGTCGAAAAACGTCTCGACGCCCAAGCCGTCGCAGGCGGGGCAGGCGCCGTGCGGGGAATTAAAACTGAACAGTCGGGGTTCAATGTCCTCGATGGTGAAGCCGCTGACCGGGCAGGCGAAGCGGGACGAGAACACGGTGCGCGCCGCCGTGTCGGCGTCTTCGGCATAGACGATGCCGTCTGGCACCATGCCGAGGCCGGTCTCGAAACTGTCGGCGAGGCGCTGTTCGGCGCCGGCGCGGACGACCACCCGGTCCACGACGGCTTCCACCGTGTGCTTGGTCTTGCGGTTCAGCGCCGGCACCTCGGCGATTTCGTAGAGCGTGCCGTCCACCTTGGCGCGCGTAAAACCGCGGCGCTGCAGGTCGGCCAGCTCCTTGCGGTATTCGCCCTTGCGGTCCCGCACCACGGGCGCCAGCAGCAGCAGGCGGGTGCCTTCGGGCATCGCCATCACGCGGTCCACCATCTGGCTGACCGTCTGGGCCTCGATCGGCAGGCCGGTCGCGGGCGAGTAGGGCACGCCGGCGCGCGCCCACAGCAGGCGCATGTAGTCGTGGATCTCGGTGACGGTGCCGACGGTGCTGCGCGGGTTGCGGCTGGTGGTTTTCTGCTCGATCGAGATGGCCGGCGACAGGCCTTCGATGCTGTCCACGTCCGGCTTGCCCATCAGTTCGAGGAACTGGCGGGCGTAGCTGGAGAGCGACTCGACGTAGCGGCGCTGGCCCTCGGCGTAGATCGTGTCGAAGGCGAGCGAGGACTTGCCGCTGCCCGACAGGCCGGTGATCACCGTCAACTGGTCGCGCGGGATCTCCACGTCGACGTTCTTGAGGTTATGTTCGCGGGCGCCTCGGACGACGATGGACGACACGGCTGCTCCTGGGCTGCGGGAAGGCTCCCGAACCGCCCTTCTAGCGGATGGCGGGCCGGGACGTCAGCACCTTGGAGCGGACGAGCGACGACGCGCCCGCTCGACCGCGCCGTGGGCGGGTCGGGCAGGGAGGGGCGAGGCGGGAGGTAGCGGAGCGGCGCTGGTGTC
>CALMVI010000059.1:0-11563 GCA_937873095.1 uncultured Acetobacteraceae bacterium
CGTCATGCAGGAATGTCTTGCTCATCCCCACCATGAATCACATCACATCGAGCCGCGGAAAGACCTTCGATTCGCGCTTATGGGGCGCTGCCCCTGGACCCCGTCAAAGGCAAGCCTTTGACACCTCGGGGGGTCGTGCGAAGCTAGACGAGTTCGCTCACCCGCCCGTTGATCGTCAGGCCGTCCACGCCCGCGCCGACATGCACCGTCTCGCCCTCGTGCACCGCGCCTTCCAGAAGCAGGCTGGCCAGAGGGTTCTGCAGGCTGCGCTGGATGACCCGCTTCAGCGGCCTCGCCCCGTACACCGGGTCGTAGCCCTCGTTGGCCAGCCAGTCCTGCGCCGTCTGGTCGAGTTCCAGCCCGATCTTCCGGTCGGCCAGCAGCCCGCGCAGGTGCTTCAGCTGGATGTCGACGATCACCTGCATGTCCGTCCGCGCCAGGCGGCGGAAGGTGATGATCTCGTCCAGGCGGTTGAGGAATTCCGGCCGGAAATGCTCGCGCACCACCCGCATCACCTGGGCGTGTGCCATCGCCATCGGCTCGCCATCCGGCTGGTTGGCCAGGATCTCGCTGCCGAGGTTGGAGGTCAGCACGATGATGGTGTTGCGGAAATCCGCCGTCCGCCCCTGCCCGTCGGTCAGCCGCCCGTCATCGAGCACCTGCAGCAGCACGTTGAACACGTCGCCATGCGCCTTCTCCACCTCGTCGAACAGGATCACCTGGTAGGGGCGCCGGCGCACCGCCTCGGTCAGCACCCCGCCTTCCTCGTAGCCCACGTAGCCGGGCGGCGCGCCGATCAGACGGGCGACGGCGTGCTTCTCCATGAACTCGCTCATGTCGATGCGCAGCATGGCGCGCTCGTCGTCGAACAGGAATTCTGCGAGTGCCTTGGTCAGCTCGGTCTTGCCGACGCCGGTCGGGCCGAGAAACAGGAAGCTGCCGATCGGGCGGTTGGGGTCGCCCAGGCCCGCGCGCGCCCGGCGCACCGCGTTGGCCACCGCCCGCAACGCGTCCTCCTGCCCCACCACGCGGCGGCGCAGCTCGTCCTCCATGCGGATCAGCTTGGCGCGCTCGCCCTCCAGCATGCGTTCCACCGGCACGCCGGTCCAGCGGCTGACCACGCCCGCGATCTGCTCGGCTGTCACCGCCTCGTTGACCAGTTTGCCGTCCGCCTGGCTGCCCTCGATCCTGCGCTGCAGGTCGGGGATCACGCCGTAGAGCAGTTCGGAGGCGCGGGCCAGGTTGCCGTTGCGCTGCGCGATCTCCACGTCGCCGCGCGCCTGGTCCAGCTGTTCCTTCAGCTTCTGGGTGCCGGCCACCTTTTCGGTCTCGTTCTTCCAGGCCAGCGTCATCGCGGTCGAACGCTCCTCGAGGTCGGCCAGCTCCTGCTCCAGCCGAGCCAGCCGCTCGCGCGAGGCGGCATCGTCCTCGCGACGCAGCGCCTCCCGCTCGATCTTGAGCTGGATCAGCCGCCGGTCCAGCTCGTCCAGCTCCTCGGGCTTGCTGTCGACCTCCATGCGCAGCCGCGAGGCCGCCTCGTCCATCAGGTCGATCGCCTTGTCCGGCAGGAAACGGTCGGTGATGTAGCGGTTGGACAGCGTCGCCGCCGCAACCAGCGCGCCGTCGGTGATGCGCACGCCGTGATGCAGCTCGTACTTCTCCTTGATGCCGCGCAGGATGCTGATCGTGTCCTCCACGCTCGGCTCGCCCACGAACACCGGCTGGAAGCGGCGCGCCAGGGCCGCGTCCTTCTCCACGTGCTTGCGGTATTCGGCGAGCGTGGTGGCGCCGATGCAGTGCAGCGCGCCGCGCGCGAGCTCCGGCTTCAGCAGGTTGGACGCGTCCATCGCACCGTCGGCGCGGCCCGCGCCCACCAGCGTGTGCATCTCGTCGATGAACAGGATCACCTGGCCCTGCGCGCTCTCGATCTCCTGCAGCACCGCCTTCAGCCGCTCCTCGAACTCGCCGCGGTATTTCGCACCGGCGACCAGGCCGCCCATGTCGAGCGAGAGCACGCGCTTGTTCTTCAGCGCCTCCGGCACGTCGCCGCGCACGATGCGCAGGGCCAGCCCCTCGACGATGGCGGTCTTGCCCACGCCTGGCTCGCCGATCAGCACGGGATTGTTCTTGGTGCGGCGGGCGAGCACCTGGATGGTGCGGCGGATCTCCTCGTCGCGCCCGATGACGGGGTCGAGCTTCTGGCTGCGCGCCTGCTCGGTCACGTCCTTGGTGTATTTCTTCAGGGCGTCGAAGCCGGATTCGGCGTTCGGGCTGGTCACCTTGCGGCCCTTGCGTATCTGGTCCAGCGCCCGCTCGACGCCCTGCGGGTTGGCCCCGCCGCCGCGCAGGGCACGGCCGGCCGGCGTGTCGCTGGCGACCAGGGCAGACAGCACCCGGTCCTGCGCCACGTATTCGTCGCCGGCGCCGGTCGCCTGCTTGCCCGCCGCATCCAGCACGCGCACCAGTTCGGGGGTGATCTGCGGCTGTCCCGCACCCTGCCCCTGCACCTTGGGCACACGGGCAAGCTCGGCCTCGTTGGCCGCCCGTATCTTCTGCGGGTCGCCGCCGGCGGCACGGATCAGGCCGGATGCGGCCCCTTCCTCGTCGTCGAGCAGCGCCTTGAGCAGGTGCTCCGGTGTGATCCGCTGGTGAAACTCGCGAATGGCGATCGTCTGGGCGGCCTGCAAGAAGCCGCGCGTGCGCTCGGTGAGCTTTTCCATGTCCATCTGTGTTCGTCCCTGTCAGGCGACTGAAGCATTGGCGCCCCTCTCTGAGGCAGCGCCGTCGGGACTGGATTTGGTGACGTGGACGCGCGCGCTCAAGGCATTTTGCGCCAAAGCGACGTTCAGTGGCGGCGGCCGATGAGTTCCACGGCTTCGCGACTGGCGGCCTTGGCCAAGGCCATATCGAGTGTCGCGAGTCCAACAGAGTGTCGTAGGGCCAACTCAAGGTAGGCTGCGTCGTACACCGTCAGACCATGGCGCCGCGCAATCGAGAGGACGGCTGTCTCGTCCGGTTCACGATCGATGACGATGGTGAACTTGGCCAACATCCGAAGAAAGCCATGAGTCTTCTCCGGCGTCACGCGTTTGCGTCGCTCACCCACTATCAAGGCGTTGCGAACTTCGAACCACCATACTGCCGGCACAGCCAGGTCCTCCGAAGCCGCCCTGTCGATCGCAGCGGAAGCGACGGCGTGGCTGTCGTCTTCAAAAATCCACGGCATCATGGCCGAGGTGTCGATCGCAAACATCAGAAACGACGGCCCTCGTCACGCCAAGCAATGATCTCTTCGACGCTGATAGGACCCATGCCTTTGGCCGCCTCTCGCATCTCTGCAATGACCTTCACCCTCTCCGCTCGCCGCATCTCGGCGTCGGGGACGAGGCGGGCGACAGGGTGACCATGCCGGGTGATGACCACTGTGTTGCCGGCCTCCACCTCGTCGAGAAGCTGGGCCAAGTGTGTTTTGGCGGCTGACGAGGGAACTTCGCGCATCGATGGACTTTCAACGGAGCTATCGACCGGTTTGTTCGACCGGTCCCTCTACCATAAGTCAATCTTGGGATGAAGCGGCTTTTGTGCGCCGCTTGCCTTGCCGCTAGGCTGCCGGCATGGCTCGCCCCCCCATGTCCGGCCTGGACCGCTACATCCTGCGCCAGCTGATCGGCGCCCTGTTCGCCGTCACCACGGCGCTGGTGGCGCTGATCTGGCTCACCCAGTCGCTCCGCTTCGTCGAGCTGGTCGTCAACCGCGGGCTCAGCCTGCGAGTGTTCCTGCAGCTGACCGGCCTGCTGATACCCAATTTCGTCGCCGTCATCCTGCCGATCACCACCTTCGTCGTGGTGCAGTTCGTCTATCAGCGCCTGTCGGGCGACCGCGAGCTGACGGTCATGCGCAGCGCCGGCCTGTCGCAATGGTCGCTTGCCCGCCCCGCGCTCATCCTGGCGCTGCTGGCGATGGCGGCGAGCTACTGCCTCAACATCTGGATCGTGCCGGCCAGCTTCACCGCGTTCAAGGAGTACCAGTTCGAGCTGCGCAACAAGGTTGCCGCGTTCCTGCTGCAGGAGGGCGTGTTCACCGCCATCAGCGACCAGCTCACCGTCTATGTCCGGTCGCGCGACGCCGACGGGACGCTGCGCGGCATACTGGTGGAGGACGACCGGCAGACCGACACGCGCGCCACCATCCTGGCCGAGTCGGGGCGCCTGATCGCCAGCGGCGACACGCCGCGGGTCCTGCTGCTGAACGGGTCGCGCGAGGAGATCGATGCCAAGACAGGGCGGCTGGACGTGCTGACCTTCGCCCAGGACACGGTGGACCTGGCCAGCGCGCATGGCGAGGGCGCCCAGCGCCTGCGGGAGGACAACGAGATGAGCCTGCAGGAGCTGCTGCACCCCCCTGCCGCAACCCCGCCGCACGACGTGGGCAAGTTCCTGGCCGAAGCCAACCGCAGGCTGACCCAGCCGCTGACCACGGTCGGCTTCACCCTGCTGGCGCTGTATGCGGTGCTGACCGGCAGCTTCCGGCGGGCCGGCGGCCTGTGGCGTCCGGCGGGCTCCGTGCTGGCCATGGTCGGCCTGCTGGCGCTCGGCCTCACGGCGCAGAGCCTGGCCGTGCGGCATGCGGCACTGGTGCCGCTGATCTGGCTGCAGGCGGTGCTGCCTGGCCTGGTCTTCGGCTGGCTGCTGCTGGGCGGAGCGGTGCGGCACCCGGCGGGCGGTCGCGTGGCCGCCTGACGATGCGGTTCGCCCTCACCCTTTCGCTCTACATCGCCCGCCAGTTCATCGCGGCGGCCCTGGCGATGCTCGCCGCCCTGTCGATGCTGGTGATGCTGTTCGACTTCATCGAGCTGCTGCGCCGGGCGGCGCTGCGCACCGATGTCGGCTTCGGCCTGGTCGTCGGCATCGCGCTGCTTCGGCTGCCCTACTACATGCTGCAGATCCTGCCGTTCGCGGTGCTGCTGGGCGGCATCATCGCGTTCTGGCGGCTCACCCGGTCGTCCGAGCTGATCGTGGCGCGCGCGGCGGGCGTTTCGGCCTGGCAATTCCTCAGCGTGCCGGTGGCCGGCGCCGTCGGGCTGGGCGTGCTGGCAAGCGGCGCGCTGTCGCCGCTGTCGTCGGTGATGTTTGCGCGCGCCTCCGCGCTGGACAACATCTACCTGCGCCAGACCGGCGGCCCGCTGGCGCTGAGCGGCGGACAGCTCTGGCTGCGCCAGGCCGACCGCGGCCTGGACCCGCAGGGGGTGGCGATCATCCACGCCCGCCGCGTGGCGCTGGAGGGCGCGCTGGTGGGGGTCGCCGATGTCAGCGTGTTCCGGCTCAACGCGACCGACCACCTGCTGTCCCGGGTGGAGGCGGGCCACGCGACGCTGGGCGACGGCGCCTGGACGATGGACGGCGCGCGGACGATCACGCCGGACCATCTTCCGGTGGACGTCGGCACCTTCAGGCTGCCCACCGACCTGACCGCGCGGCGGGTCGAGGAAAGCTTCCAATCGCCCGACACGCTCTCGCTGTGGACGCTGCCGGGCTTCATCAGGCTGCTCGAAAGCGCCGGGTTTTCCTCCGTGCGGCACCGGCTGCACTACCAATCGCTGCTGGCCCTGCCGTTACTCTGCGGCACGATGGCGCTTGTTGCCGCAGGCTTCTCGATGCGCCAGACACGGCGCGGGGGCGTGGCCCGCATGGTCGGGTCTGGGGTCGCAGCGGGGTTCGCATTGTTCACGATCAGCAAGGTGGCCGAGGAGTTCGGGCAGTCCGGCGTGCTGCCGGCCGTGCTGGCGGCCTGGGCGCCCGCCGCCGCCGGGCTGATGTTCGCGGTGTCGCTGCTGATCCACCTGGAAGACGGCTGAGTGCGTGCCCGCGCACTCTTTCTGATCCTCCATGCCCTGGTGGTGCTGCTGCCTGGCCTGGCGCACGCGCAATACCGGCCGCCGCAGCAGCACTTCCCCACCATCAACCCGAACGCCCAGCCGCTCTCGGGCAACGAGCCGGTGACGTTCCAGGCCGACAGCGTCAGCTACGACAAGGACCACGGCATCGTCTCGGCCGACGGCCATGTGGAAGCGTGGCAGAACGACCACGTGCTGCGCGCGGACCGCGTGACGTTCGACCGCAACACCAACGTTGCCGCCGCCTACGGCCACGTCGTGATCGTGGAGCCGGACGGGCAGGTGCTGTTCGCCGACTACGCGGAGCTGACGCAGGGCATGCGCAGCGGCGTGCTGACCGGCATGCGCGCGCTGCTCGACCAGAACGGCAGGCTTGCGGCCAACGGCGCCCGCCGCACCGACGGCAAGCTGAACGAGATGAGCCGGGGCCTGTATTCGACGTGCAACGTGTGCGCCGAGCACCCCGAACGGCCGGCGCTGTGGGATCTGCGCGCGCACCTGCTGACCCAGGACCTCGAGAACCACCGCATCGAGTACCGCGACGCCTATCTCGACTTCATGGGGCTGCCGGTCTTCTACCTGCCGTATTTCTCCAACAGCGACCCCTCGGTGAAGCGGCAGACCGGGCTGCTCGCCCCCAACATCGGCGCCACCGACAGCCACCTCGGCAGCTACGTGGCGCTGCCCTACTACATCGTGCTGGACGGGCAGTCCGACCTCACCCTCACGCCGCTGATCGCCACGCGCACCGGTCCGCAGCTCGAGGCGCTGTACCGGCGGGACTTCAACGACGGCGTGCTGCGGGTGGACGGGGCCATCGCGCGCGACCAGAGCAACAACCAGGCGGCAGGGGCCAATAGCGGCTCCAAGGGCATCCAGGGCTACGTCTTCACCAGCGGCGTGTTCGACTGGAACAACACCTGGCGCTACGGCTTCAACATCAACCTGGCCAGCTCGATCGACTACATGCGGGACTTCCACATCCCCGGCTACGGCGCCAACGTGCTGACCAGCACGGCCTATGTGGAGGGCTTCGGCGTCGGGTCCTACGCCAAGCTCGACCTGCTCACCTATCAAGGCCTGAACAGCAGCATCAAGCAGAGCCTGCTGCCCTACGTGCTGCCGCGCTTCCAGTATGATTTCCTGGGCGAGCCGGACCTCCTCGGCGGCCGGCTGAGCTTCAGCAGCCAGGAATACAACATCCTGCGCGACCAGGGCACCAACGACCAGCGGCTGGCGGGGCGGCTGGAATGGAACCGCCCGTTCGCCGGCCGATTCGGCGACCAGTGGCTGCTGACGCTTCAGGGCGTGGGCGCGTTCTACAACGCCAACGTGCTGAACGGTCAGCCCAACTACCTCGACCATGACGTCGCACACGGTGTCGAGGGCCAGGCGCAGGTCGCGGTGAAGCTGAACTGGCCGTTCATCCGGGCGCAGGGCGCGTCCGGCAACCAGATCGTCGAGCCGATCGTGCAGGTGATCGCAGCACCGCAGAGCGGCAACAGCCTGCGCGACAACATCCCCAACGAAGACAGCCTGAACTACGAGTTTACCGACAGCACGCTGTTCGAACTGAACCGCTTCGGCGGCTACGACCGGTTCGATGGCGGCGTCCGCGCCAATCTCGGCCTGCGCGCGGAGTGGAACCTGTCCGGCGGCCAGAAGCTGGAAGGGCTGGTCGGCGCGTCGTGGCAGGAGCATATCGACCGCAACCTCTACCCCCAGTTCCAGCCGTGGAACGGGTTCGAACCGAACAGCCACCTGTCCGACATCGTCGCCAGGGCCAGCTACGTTCCCAACCCGCTGTTCGACGTCACGGCCCGCGGCCGCTTCGACCACGCCAGCGGCGACGTGCGGTTCGCCGACGCCATCGCCAGCGCCGGCGTTCCCCTGCTGCGCGTCAATGGCGGCTTCGTCTTCAGCGCCACCAACCCCTATGCGCAGTACCTGTTCAACTACAACATCCCTGCCCTATTTTTGCCCAATGATCCGCTCAAGCTCTACCAGGCGTTCTACACGCCCCGTCAGGAAGGAACGGTCGGCCTCAGCACGCATTTCGGCGGCTACACGATCGCCGCCGACGCCAGGCGCGACCTGGAGACGGGCCGGCTCATCTCGATCGGCACGAATGCGAAGTGGGAGAACGAGTGCTTCGCCTTCGACATCTACGCCGCGCGCCGCTACACCGCGATCAACTTCGATTCCGGCGACACGACCGTGGTGTTCACGATCATCTTCAAGACGGTCGGCGCCGTCGGCGTGAACGGTTGACCGGTTCCCCCATCCCGCAGTTCGATCTAGGTTCATCCATGCGAATCGCTCTGGCAGCCCTGTTCCTGCTTTCGGCAGCTTCGGTCCAAGCAACCCCTGCGGTGCCGGTCAAGCCGGCGCACCCGCCGGCCGCACCCGCGCCCGAACCGGCCGACGGCATCGTCGCAGTGGTGAACGGCGACGTGATCACGCGCGCCGACGTGGACAACCGGGCGCGGCTGTTCGCACTGACCACCGGCCAGCCGATCGCGCCGGAAACCCTCAAGCTGCTGCGGCCGCAGATCACCCGCGAGCTGATCGACGACCGGCTGCGCATGCAGGAGATCCAGCGGCGCAAGATCGCCGTGCCAGACATCGACGTGGCGCACGCCATCGCCGACATCGAGCAGCGCAACCACCTGCCGCCCGGCGGCCTGCAGGCCAAGCTGTCCGGCCAGGGCGTCTCCCCCTCCACCCTGATCGCCCAGATACGCACCCAGCTCGGCTGGACGCGCGTGCTGCGCCAGGAACTCTCCGAGCACGGCCGCATCACCGACAGCGAGATCGCCGAACAGGAAAAGATTTTCAAGCGCGAGCAGGGCCAGCCGCAGTACCGGTTGGGGGAGATTTTCGTCGCGGCCGAAGACCCGGCCCACCTCAACGACGCCCGGCGCTTTGCCGACACCGTCATCCAGCAGCTGCACGCGGGCGCGCCGTTCGGCATCGTGGCGGCCGAGTTCAGCCAGAGCCAGACCGCGCTGGAAGGCGGCTCGCTCGGCTGGGTGCGGCCAGACCAGCTCGACCCGCAAGTGGCCAAGCTGGTCACCGAAATGCCGGTGGGCGCGATCAGCAACCCGGTCCGCGTGGCCGGCGGCTTCGACGTGGTCACCCTGCAGGAGAAGCGCCAGGTCGGCTCGGATCTCGCCACCGTGCTGAACCTGCGTCAGGCGTTCTACCCGTTCCCCTCCCAGCTCGATCCGCAGAACCCGACCCCCGAGCAGCGTCGCGCCCTGATCGACGGCCAGAACCTGAGCAAGTCCGCCCATAGCTGCGCCGACATCGAGGCCGCGAACCGCGCCGCCGGCGACAAGCGCGCGGCCGATCCCGGCCCGGTCAGGCTGGATCGGCTGGCGGGCCCCATGCAGGCCCTGCTCGGCGGGCTATCGGTCGGCCAGGCCAGCAAGGCCCTGGTCACCAACGAAGGCATCCTGGTGGTGATGATCTGCTCGAAGGACCAGAAGAACATGGCCGCGATGACCCGCGACGACATCGGCAACCAGCTTCTGCAGGAACGCGTGGAGCTGGGGTCGAGGCAGCTTCAGCAGGACCTCAAGCGCCGCGCGCTCATCGACCAGAGGAGCTGACGGGCGCGGGCGCCCAGCAAAGGCCAGGGGCGTTGATCTGTGAAGGGGCCGGCGCCTACGCCGCGACTGGCACAAACGCGGGGCCCCCCCCCGCACCCCGCCAAACGCCGGGCGTTTGGATCCCAGTTAACGCCCGCCCAGCAGCCGGCCGAGCCAGCCGCGCCGGTCCTCCTGCGCCGAGTCGGGCGGCAGGAGCGGGCGCACCGGGGGCGGCGGCATGGTCTCCGGCATCGCGCCGAACGGGGTCGGCTTCTCCTCGCATCCGGGAGCGGCGAAGTGCAGGCCGTCCTGGGCGGGTCCGGCCACGGCCGGCGTGCCCGGCAGGTCCTGGGCGGCGGATACGGCGTTCTCGGTCATGCGGACCTCCTCCGATACGCTGTCGTTCTGGCAGGAGAACCGACCGGAAATCAATCGGGACCCGCGCCCCCAAGGCTGACAGCCGCATCCCCCATGGTATGACGGCGGGCATGGATTTTTCCGACCTTAGCGTGCTCTGCATGGGCGACGTCATGCTCGACCGCTTCGTGCACGGCGACATCGACCGCATCTCGCCGGAGGCGCCGGTGCCGGTACTGCGCCTGCGCAGCACGCGCGAGATGCCCGGCGGGGCGGGCAACGTCGCAGCCAACGTCGCCTCCCTCGGCGGGCGCGCGGTCCTGATCGGGCTCGTGGGGCTGGACGAAGCGGGCGCGCGGCTTCGGCAATTGCTGACCAGGCAAGACCGGGTGCGCGACGCGCTGGTCGCCAGCGCCCGCCGGCCGACCATCTGCAAGACCCGCTTCATCGCCGGCCGACAGCAGGTGGTCCGCACCGACGACGAAAGCGACGCCGCCCTGCTGGAGGAGGAGGAAGCAGGCCTGCTCGCCGCCTTCGCGGCCGGGCTGCCGGGCTGCCAGGCCGTCGTGCTGTCCGATTACGGCAAATCCGCCCTCAGCCCCGGCCTGGTCGCGCAGGCCGTGTCTGACGCCGCGCGCGCGGGGGTGGCGGTGTTCGTCGACCCCAAGACAGACGATTTCAGCCGCTACCGGGGGGCAACCTGCATCACCCCCAATCTGCGCGAGTTCGCCGCCGCCATCGGCCGGCAGGATGCCGACGGCCTGGACGACGAGGCCGCGATCGCCCGGGCCGCCCGGCCGGTGCTGGAGGCGGCGCAGGCGGGCGCCATACTGGTCACCCGTTCCGAACGCGGCATGACGCTGGTGGAACGCACGGGCGAGGTCGCCTCCGTGCCGGCGCGGGCGCGCGAGGTGTTCGACGTGTCGGGCGCCGGGGACACGGTGATCGCTGCCCTGGCGCTGGCCCATGCGAGCGGGCGCACCCTGGCCCGGTCGATGCACATCGCCAACGCGGCGGCGGGCGTCGTGGTCAGCAAGCTCGGCACCGCCACGGCCGACATCGCCGAGGTGCTGCACGAGCTGGCCGCCCAGGGCGAGGGCGCCTCGGCCGCCGGGCTGCAAAGCCTGGCCGCGACGCGCAGCCTGGTCGCGCGGTGGCGCGAGCAGGGCTTGCGCGTCGGCTTCACCAATGGCTGCTTCGACATCCTGCACCCCGGCCACGTCTCTCTGCTGGCGGCCGCCCGCCGGGCCTGCGACCGGCTGGTGGTGGCGCTCAACACCGACGACAGCGTCCGCCGGCTGAAGGGTCAGGCCCGCCCGGTCAACGCGCTGGAACAGCGGGCGCAGGTGATGGCCGCCATCCGCTACGTGGATTGCGTGGTCAGCTTCGCCGAGGACACGCCGATCGAGGCGATCCGCGCGCTGATGCCGGACGTGCTGGTGAAGGGGGCCGATTACAGCGTCGATCGGGTGGTTGGCGCCGAGCTGGTCCTGGCCGCGGGCGGCCAGGTGGTGCTGGCCGAGCTGGTCGCGGGACAGTCGACCACGGGCATCATCGCGAAGCTGGGTGGAACGACCCCTGTGCCGGCCTGAGCCAAGCCCTGCCCAAAACCTGGGATCCAAACGCCCGGCGTTTGGCGGGGTGCGGGGGCCGGCCCCCCGTTCTTGCCTGCTGCGCCTACGGCGCCGGGAAATGCGGCCAGGGCTGGGCCCAAGCTTGG
>CALMVI010000059.1:11573-35035 GCA_937873095.1 uncultured Acetobacteraceae bacterium
GCCACCCCCCCGGGCGCCGCCCTTCCCCCCCCCCCCCCCAAACCCGGCCCCCCACCCCCCGGGGGTGGGGGGGGGGGCGGGCCACCCCCCCGCTTTCTTGCCTGCTGCGCATCCGGCGCCGAGAAATGCTGCCAGGCCTGGACCCTAGATTGACTCTGGCGTGGCCCGCCCCGAAACATGCTGGCCTTGCTGCACAGCTTCGGGCGTGCACACAAGCCAGCTTTCGGCGGGTTCCCCGCGCGGAGATGCCAGCCCGCCATGATGCCACCCCTGATGCCGACTTACGCGCGCGCCGACCTCGCCTTCGACCACGGGGAGGGAGCCTGGCTGGTCACCGCCGATGGCCGCCGCTTCCTCGACTTCGGCGCGGGCATCGCCACCAACTCGCTGGGCCACGCCCACCCGCACCTCGTCGCCGCCATCGCCGAACAGGCGGCGCGCGTGATGCACGTGAGCAACCTCTACAGGGTCGAGGGCGCCGAGCGCCTGGCGCAGCGACTGGTCGACGCGACGTTTGCCGACAGCGTGTTCTTCTGCAACTCGGGCGCCGAAGCCAACGAGGGCATGGTGAAGATGGTGCGCCGCGCCATGGCCGCGCGCGGCCAGCCGGAACGCACCCGGATGATCTGCTTTTCCGGCGCCTTCCACGGCCGCACGCTGGCCATGCTGTCGGCCACCGGCAACCCCAAATACCTCGACGGCTTCGGACCGGCGGTGGACGGGTTCGACCACGTGCCGTTCGGCAACCTCAACTCGCTGCGCGACGCGATCACGCCGCAGACCGCCGGCATACTGGTCGAGCCGATCCAGGGCGAGGGCGGCGTGCGCGTCGGCTCGCCCGAGTTCCTGCGCGGCCTGCGGGCAGCCTGCGACGAGTGGGGGCTGCTGCTGGCGTTCGACGAGGTGCAATGCGGCATGGGCCGCACCGGCACGCTGTTCGCCTACCAGCAATCCGGCATCGGACCGGACGTGCTGTCCTCCGCCAAGGGCATCGCCGGCGGCTTCCCGATGGGCGCCATCCTGGCGCGCGAGGAGGTCGCCAGACACCTCACGCCAGGCAGCCACGGCACGACGTTCGGCGGCAACCCGCTCGCCTGCGCCGCGGCCAACGCGGTGCTGGACGTGCTGCTCGCACCCGGCTTCCTCGGCACCGTCGCCGAGCGCGGCCGCCAGCTGGAGGCCGGCCTGCGCAGGCTGGTGCGTGACATGCCCGGGGTGTTCTCCGGCGTGCGGGGCGTCGGGCTGATGCTCGGCCTGCAATGCGCGGTGCCCAACACTGAGGTGCAGGCGGCCTGTCTGGCGAGCTCACTGCTGACGGTCGCCGCGGGCGAGAACGTGCTGCGCGTGGTGCCCCCCCTGGTGGTTGGCGCCGGCGACATCGAAGAGGGTCTGAACCGCCTGCGCCTGGCCGCGCAGCGCCTGGCGCCCGTGGGCGTCCTGGAGGGTGCCGCACGGTGAACGCGGACGCCTTCCCGGGCGGCGATACAGGGGCCAGGCCACGCCACTTCCTGGAACTGGCCGAACTCGACACCGCGACCCTGCGCGGCATCCTGGAGCTCGCGGCCGCCTTCAAGCGCGGCGCCAGGCCGCCGCCCGTGCTGGCCGGCCGCACGCTCGCCATGCTGTTCGAACACCCGTCCACCCGCACGCGCGTCAGCTTCGAGGTGGCGATGCGCCAGCTGGGCGGGCATTGCACGGTGCTCTCCGGCCACGAGCTGCAACTCGGCCGCGGCGAGTCCATTGCCGATACCGCGCGCGTGCTGTCGCGCTACGTGGACGCGATCATGCTGCGCACCGACCGGGTGGCCAAGCTGGAGGAGATGGCCGAGCACGCGACCGTGCCGGTGATCAACGGCCTGACCGCCGCCAGCCACCCGTGCCAGCTGATGGCCGACGTGCTGACCTTCGAGGAGCGCCGCGGCCCGATCGAGGGCCAGGTGATCGCCTGGTGCGGGGACGGCAACAACGTGGCCCGCACCTGGGTGCAGGCCGCGGTGCGCTTCGGCTTCTGCCTTCGCCTCGCGTCCCCGGAAGGCTGCGAGGTCCCGGGCTACCTGCTGGACTGGGCCCGCCGGGAAGGCGGCGACGTGACCGCGGTGCGCGACCCCGCCGAGGCGGTCAGGGGCGCACGCGCGGTCGTCACCGATTGCTGGGTCAGCATGGGCGACGACCCGGCCCGCAAGGCGCGTGCGGCGCTGGCCCCCTACGCCGTCACGGCGGCGCTGATGGAGCAGGCCGCGGCGGACGCGCTGTTCATGCACTGCCTGCCCGCCCATCGCGGCGAGGAGGTGGAGGCCGCGGTGATCGACGGCCCGCAATCGGTGGTGTTCGAAGAGGCCGGCAACCGCCTGCACGCGCAGAAGGGCATCCTGGCCTGGGCGCTGAGCTGACGCGCACGGCAAAGTCTCGTTCGCGCTAGAGCGGGTTCATGCTGACTGTGTCAGCCTGACCCGCTATAAGCTTTTGTTTTGGCGAGCAGCTTTATCACCCAGACTGATTCCAGTCTGGATGATGCTGCTCTAGGTGAGCACTCGGCGGCAGCTCAACTTCGCATCCGTCTTGCTGCTTCCGCCACGAGACCGGTCGCCGTCGCCCAGAGCACGGCACCGCACGCAACGGTCAAGGCCAGCACGCCGAACTCGCCCGGCGCCAACACATCGGCTGCTCCCGCTGCGATCATCGCCGTTCCGGTCGCATAGTAGAGCCGGTTCGGCGTGCCCCGGGCCAGCGGCAGGAAGTGCGCCCCCACGATGACTGCCAGTGCGGCGGGGATGAGCGCCGCCGAACCCGTGTTGGTCAGGACAGTTCCGACGACGGCAAACGCAATTCCTTCAGCCGCACTCCACAGCCCGACCAGCCTGCCGATACGGCGCTGCTCCTCGGCTGATCTGGCCGGCAGGCGAGCAAACACGCGCCGCGCCGCCAGGAACACGGCAGCCGACACCAAGGGGGGCACCAGGAACCAGGCCACGGGCACTCGCGTCAGCAAAAATCCCAGCTCGCACCACACCGCCGCCATGACGACCAGGACAGCATTGCCACGCAGCATGCCACTCTCCTCGTTGCTCGTTCAGAGCGGATTCATGCTGACTGTGTCAGCCTGACCCGCTCCAAGCTCTTGTTCTGGCGAGCTCTAAAGAAGGCCTGAGCGCGCCGTCATGCCCATCATGGATCCGGTCGGGAGTCCTCTGCCAGACCCTGTCTGCCGTCGCCCGAGGCGATCAGGGTCCATTCCTCCTCGCTCACCGTCCTGACCCCCAGAGCGGCCGCGCGTTTCGCCTTCGATCCGGCATCGGCGCCGACGATGACGAGGTCGGTCCTGGCAGACACCGTGTCCGTCACCCGCGCGCCCATCGCCTCGGCGCGCGCCTTGGCCTCCGGCCGGCTCATCGTCTGCAGCGAACCGGTGAACACCACGATCTTGCCGGACAGCGCGCCACCGGCGCCGGCCGGCGCGTGCGCGTCCTCGATCGTCAGCAGCTGCGCCAGCTCGTCCAGCACCGCCAGGTTGCGCTGCTCGGCGAAGAACTCCGTCAGCTCGTCGGCCACCGCCTCGCCGACGCCGATGATGCTGCCCAGGGCGGAGCGCGCCTCCGACCCCACCGTGGTCGCCCCGACCATCTGGTCGCGCCAGTTGGCGAAGCTCGTGTAGTGGCGGGCCAGCAACTTGGCATTGTTCTCGCCGATGCGGCGGATGCCGAGCGCGAAGATGAAGCGGGCGAGCGGGACGGTGCGGCGCTGCTCGATGGCGCGGACCAGGTTGCCGGCGGAGGCCGCACCCCAGCCGTCGCGCGCGGCAATCGCCGCCTCGTGCGCGTGCAGCCGGAAGATGTCGGCCGGCCCGGCGATCAGTCCGTCGCGGTGGAATTCGACGATGGTCTTCTCGCCCATGCCCTCGATGTCGAAAGCCCGGCGCGAGCAGAAATGGATCAGCCGCTCGACGGTCTGCGCGGGGCAGGTCAGGCCGCCCGTGCAGCGGCGCACCACCTCGCCCGGCGGCCGCACGGCCAGGCTGCCGCAGGCGGGGCATTGGGTCAGAGGCGCATAGGGCACCGCATCAGGCGGGCGGAGATGGACCAGCACCGAGACGATTTGCGGGATCACGTCGCCGGCGCGCTGCAGGCAGACCGTGTCGCCGATGCGGGCGTCCAGCCTGGCGATCTCGTCCTCGTTGTGCAGGGTGGCGCGGGTGACCAGCACGCCGCCGATGTTGACCGGCGCGAGCCAGGCCACCGGCGTCAGCGCGCCGGTGCGCCCGACCTGCACGCGGATGTCCTGCAGCTGGGTGGATGCCCGTTCGGCGCTGAATTTCTGGGCGATCGCCCAGCGCGGCTCGCGGCCGGCAAAGCCCAGGCGGCGCTGCCAGGACAGGTCGTCGATCTTGAACACCACGCCATCGATGTCGTAGGCGAGCGAGGCGCGCGTCTCGGCCATGCCCTCGAAAAATGTCCGTGCGTCCGCCTCGTCGGCCAGGCGCCGGGAATGCGGGTTGACGGCGAACCCCCAGGACAGCAGCCGCTGCAGGTAGTCCCAATGCGTGGCCGCCACCGGCTCGGACGCGTCCCCCATGGCGTAGGCGAACAGCGCGAGCGGGCGGGACGCGGTGATCGACACGTCGAGCTGCCGCAGGCTGCCCGCTGCGGCATTGCGCGGGTTGGCGAAGCTGCGCAGGCCGGCTTGCGCCTGGGCTGCGTTGAGGGCCAGGAAATCGGCTTTCTCGATGAAAACCTCGCCGCGCACCTCGATCAGCGCGGGCGCAGGGCCGTCCAGGCTCTGCGGCACCGCCTTCATCGTGCGCAGGTTGGCGGTCACGTCTTCGCCCTGCGTGCCGTCGCCGCGCGTGGCGCCGCGGGTGAAACGCCCGCGCTCGTAAGTCAGCGAGATGGACAGGCCGTCGATCTTGGGTTCGCCCACCATCGGCAGCGGGGTCTCGGCGGCAAGCCCCAGGAACCGGCGTATGCGGGCGCAGAACTCGGTGAAGTCGTCCGGCGAGAAGGCGTTGCCGAGCGAGAGCATCGGCACGCGGTGGCCGACCTTGCCGAACGCTGCCGATGGCGGTGCGCCGACGCGCGCCGCGGCAGGTGCCGCCTCGGCGTGCTCCGCCAGCAGCGCCGTGTAGCGCCGCCGCAGCGCGTCGTACTCGGCATCCGTGATCAGCGGCGCGTCCAGCGCGTAGTACGCGTGATCGTGGCGGGCGAGCTCGGCCGCGAGCTGCGCCGCCTCGTCGGCCGCAGCGTCCGGCTTGGGCGGCCGGGCGGCGCCTCGCTTGGCCGTCCTGCGGTCAGGAGGCATGCAGCAGCGAGTCCGCGGCCGCCCGGGCAGCCGCAGTGATCACTTCGCCCGCCAGCATGCGGGCGATCTCCTCGCGCCGCTCGTCGGGGCGAAGCACGTGCACCTGCGTCTCCGTGCGGTCCGCGCGCACCGACTTGCTGACGCGCAGATGCGCCGTGCCGCGTGCCGCCACCTGCGGCGAATGCGTCACCACCAGCACCTGCACGCCCTCGGCGACCCGGGCCACGCGTTCGCCCACGGCCGCTGCGGTGGCGCCGCCGATGCCGCTATCGACCTCGTCGAACACCAGCGTCGGCACGGCCGAGCCGGCAACCAGCACCACCTTCAGCGCCAGCATCAGCCGCGACAGCTCGCCGCCCGACGCGATCCGGCCGAGCGGGCCTGGCGGCTGGCCGGGATTGGTCGCGATCAGGAAGCGGACCACGTCGGCGCCAGCCGCGCCCCAGGCCTCCTCCTCGAGCAGGGTGACCGACACGAAGGTGCGGGCGCGCTCCAGGCGCAGCGGCGGCAGCTCGGCGTTGACAGCCTGCTCCAGCCGTGCGGCCGCCTCCTGCCGGGCAGCCGACAGGCGCTGCGCTGCCTCCGCATAGCGCGCGCGCGACGCGGCCGCATCGCGACGAAGCTCCGCGATCTCGGCGTCGCCGTGGTTGAGTGCGGCCAGGCGGGCGCGGAACGTGTCCAGCAATCCGGCCAGTTCGGCGACCGGCACGGCATATTTGCGCGCGGCGCCGCGCAGCGCGAACAGGCGCTCCTCTGCCTGTTCCAGCTGGCGGGGGTCGCCGTCGGCTTCGGCGGCCAGGCGGCTGAGCAGCGTTTCGCCCTCCGCCAGCGCCTCCTCGGCCCGTTCCAGCGCGGCCAGCGCGGCGTGGGCGGGGTTTTCGGCCTCCGAGCCGGGCGGCAGCAGGCGTTGCAGCGCGCGGGCGGCGGCGCGCAGGCTGGCGGCAGGCCCGCTGCTCCTGCGGTCGCGCGGCGCGAGTTCGGACAGCGCCGACGCGATGGCTTCGGCGCGCTTTTCGCCCTGCTGCAACCGGTGCCGCAGTGCCGCGAGCTCGTCCTCCTCGCCTGCGCGCGGCGCCAATCGGCTCAGCTCGTCGGCGGCATGGGCGAGGAAGTCGGCGTCGCGCCTGGCGTCCAGGATCGCCGCCTCGGCTTGCTGCAGACGCTCCAGAGCGGCCCGCCAGGCGCGGTGCCGGACCGCCACCTCCTGCCGCAGCTCCTGCGGAACCCCGTAGGCGTCCAGCAGCCGCAGGTGCATGGCGGGGTCGGCCAGGCCCATCTGGTCGTGCTGCCCCTGCACCTCCACCAGCAGCGCGCCGACCCGCCTGAGGGTGGCCGCACCCACCGGCGCGTCGTTCACCCAGGCGCGCGAGCGGCCGTCGCGGCCCACCGTGCGGCGCAGGACGATGTCCTCCTCGCCGGGCAGGCCGAGTTCCTCGAGCAGCGCGTGGACCGGATGCCCGCCCGCAGGGGCGAAGCTGGCCGACACGCTGGCCTGGTCGGCGCCCGCGCGGATCAGGCCCGACTCGGCGCGGGCGCCCAGCGCCAGCCCCAGGCTGTCGAGCAGGATGGACTTGCCGGCGCCGGTCTCTCCCGTCAGCACAGTCAGCCTCGGGCCGAACGCCAGGTCCAGGCGCTCGATGAGAACCACGTCGCGGATCGACATCGCGGTCAGCATGCGCCGCCGTCACCTGGCCGGCTGCAGCGCGGTCAGCCTAGACCTGCGCCCGCGCGACATGGCCCTAAAAGGCCCAGTTGAGCGCCCGGGAGAAGAAGCCGGGGCGGTCGGGGGTGGCGTTGGTCTCGCGGGTGCCCTGGACCGCGCCCACCTGCACCATGTCGTTCCAGCTGTTCTGGTACCAGTTGCTGCCCGGATAGTTGTAGGCCAGCACCGAGGCGGTCCTCTTGGCCTCGCCCACCATGCCGAGCTTGAGGTAGATCTCCGTCAGGCGGGAGAGCGCCTCCGGCGTGTGGTTGGTGGTCTGGAAGTCGTCGATCACGCGCTGGAAACGGCCGATGGCCGCGCCATACAGATGCTGCTTTTCGTAGTAGCGGCCGATATCCATCTCCTTGCCGGCCAGGTGGTCGCGGCACAGGTCGATCTTCAGGCGGGCATCGCGGGCGTAGGCGCTGTCCGGAAAGCGGTTGACCACTTCCTGCAAGGCGGCCATCGCCTCCTGCGTGCCCTTCTGGTCACGCGATATGTCGGCGATCTGTTCGTAGTAGCACAGCGCGCGCAGGTAGTAGGCGTAGCCGACATCCTTGTTGGCGGGATGCAGGGCGATGAAGCGGTCGAGCTGGCTGACGGCCTCGGTGTAGCTGTCCCGGCGATACTCGGTGTAGCCCTCCATCAGCTGCGCGTTGGTGGCCCAGCTCGAATACGGATAGTTCTGCTGGATGGCGTCGAAATGCTTGACGGCCACGCTGTAGTTGTTGCGCTGCAAAGCGTCCACGCCGTTGCTGTACAGCAGGTCGGGCTGCTCGTCGGCCAGGTTCACCTTCGGCGTGTCGTCTTCCGATTTGGTCCAGGGCAGGATGGAGTTGATGGTGCTGCAGCCGCCCAGCGCCATGGCGAGCAGGACGGGCAGGGCCAGACGAGTGCGGGCGTTCATGGCGCGATGCTTACACCATGTCCGGCGCGTTGGAAAAGCAACGCCCGTGCGGCTTGCCTGGCGCTAAAGCGGCTTCATCATCCAGACTGATTCCAGTCTGGATGATGCTGCTCTAGGCAGGCGGCTCAGGCGGCTTGCGCGGCTGTGGCGTACTGTCCCGGCGTCCAGTTGGCAGCGCCGATGACGGCCATGCGCCAGTTCCTGGCATCGTCGAACAGCGCGCGCAGCAGCCGGTTGTTCAGCGCGTGCCCCGTGCGATGCGCGACGAAGCGGCCGTGGATGGGCATGCCCGCCAGCGCAAGGTCGCCGACCGCGTCCAGCATCTTGTGGCGCACGAACTCGTCGGGCGAGCGCAGCCCCTCCGGGTTCAGCACCCGCGCGCCGTCCACCACGACGGCGTTGTCCAGCGAGCCGCCGAGCGCCAGGCCCTGGGCCTGCATCGCCTCGATCTCGTCCAGCATGGCGAAGGTGCGCGCGCTGGCCAGCGTGCTGCGGAAACCCTGCTCGGTCAGCGACAGCGACAGCGATTGGCGGCCGATGGCCGGTGCCGCGAAATCGATCGACACCGCCAGTTCCAGCGTGGCGCCGCCCGGCAGGAACTCCGCCGTCGCGTCGCCCAGCGTGGCGCGCACCGGGCGCACGATCTCGATCGCCTGGCGCGGTGCCGCCTGCTTGGCGCGGCCGGCGCAGTCGATCAGGAACACGAACGGCTCGGACGAGCCGTCCAGCACCGGTATCTCCGGGCCGTCCAGCGCCACCACCGCGTTGTCCACACCGGTGGCGGCCAGTGCGGCGATCACGTGCTCCACCGTGGAGACGGTGGCATCCGGGCGGTCCGGATGGGCGATCTGCGTGCACAGCCGCGTGTCGGTCACCGCATCGAAGCGGGCTGGAATGTCTATGC
The DNA here is from genome assembly GCA_937873095.1 of uncultured Acetobacteraceae bacterium. Lineage (GTDB taxonomy): Bacteria > Pseudomonadota > Alphaproteobacteria > Acetobacterales > Acetobacteraceae > BOG-908. Next base: position 20,379 of record CALMVI010000059.1, read on the forward strand.
CGAGGTCGGTCCGTCGGAACACGATGCCGGTTCCCGAAGGTGCGGGCAGCAGCGACAGGTTGACCTGCCTGCCGCTGTGCAGACCCGCACCCGAGCAGGATATCGCCGATCTCAGGCTGTGCTGGTGATCGGAATGGACGAACTTGACGTCGGTTAGGCCATCCATGCGCACTCAACCCCTTGCGGTCGCCAGCGGCGCGGAGGCTGTCCCCACCGGCCGGCTGCAGGCACTGCCTGTCTCGAACGGGCCTTCGACACTACCAGGCCGTATTAACCTCTACGCCTCGGCAGAGCGGGCTTCCAGTCAATCATTATTGCGCAATATTTCCGTCTAAACCTCTGTGTTTGCAGTAATTGTATCCGAAACGTTACGGCGCTGCGGATCAGGAGGACTGACGCCGCAGGAAGGCCGGAATGTCCAGGCCGGCCTGTTCGGGCTCCGGCGAGATCGTCCGGACCTGCGGCTCAGGAGCGGCGGGCGGAGCGGGGCGCGGCTCCAGGCGGCGCATGTCGGGCAGCTCGGGCGCGGGCGCGGCACCGCGCCGCCACGCGCCGGTCACCTTGCCGAACAGGCTCGGCCGGTGCTGCGGCGCTTCGGCCGATGCGGGGGTGAACAGCGGGTGCGGCTGGGGTGCAGGGCGCGCGGCGGGGGGCAGGGCCGGCGTCGGTTCGGCGGCGATGGCGGGCACCGGCTCGTCGTCCGGGGTCAGGGCGAAGGCGGTTGCCTGGGCGCTGGCCGGCACCCGTGCCGGGATCAGGTTGGGAACCGCCTGGACCGGCGCGCGCGCCGGCGCCGCGTTGGACGCAACCAGGCGCGGCCCGGTCGCCGACGGCTCGGCAGCCTGCTGCAGCGGCGTGTCGATGCCCGTCGCCACGACCGAGACGCGTATCTTGCCTGCCAGATTGTCGTCCACGGCCGAACCGAAGATGATGTTCGCGTCCTCGGCCACCTCCTCGCGGATGCGGTTTGCCGCCTGGTCCACCTCGAACAGCGTCATGTCCTCACCGCCGGTGATGTTGATCAGCAGCCCGCGCGCGCCGGCCATGCTGGTGTCTTCGAGCAGCGGGTTGCTGATGGCGGCTTCCGCGGCGCGGATGGCGCGGTTCTCGCCCTCGGACTCGCCCGTTCCCATCATGGCTTTTCCCATCTCGGCCATCACGGTGCGGATGTCGGCGAAGTCGAGGTTCACCAGGCCAGGCGCCACCATCAGGTCGGTGACACCGCGCACGCCCATGTAGAGGACGTGGTCGGCCATCTTGAACGCCTCCTTCCAGCCGGTCTTCTCGTTGGCCAGACGGAACAGGTTCTGGTTGGGGATGACGATCAGCGTGTCGACGAATTGCTGCAGCTCGGCGATGCCCGCATCGGCCGCGCGCGCGCGGCGCACGCCCTCGAAGGTGAACGGCTTGGTGACCACGCCGACCGTCAGGATGCCGCGCTCGCGCGCCATGCGCGCGATCACCGGTGCGGCACCCGTGCCGGTGCCGCCGCCCATGCCCGCGGTGATGAACACCATGTGCGCGCCGTCCAGGTGGCGGGCGAGTTCGTCGCCCGCTTCCTCGGCGGCGGCGCGGCCGATCTCCGGCTTGGCGCCTGCGCCCAACCCTTGCGTCAGATGCGGCCCAAGCTGGATGCGCCGGTCGGACCGGCTGTGCATCAGCTGCTGCGCGTCGGTGTTGGCCACCACGAAGTCCACGCCCTGCAGGTTGAGCTGGATCATGTTGTCGACCGCGTTCGTGCCGCCGCCGCCGACGCCGATGACGGTGATGCGCGGCGTGAAATCGGTATGCAGCGTTTGCGGAATCGTCAGGTTCAGGGTCATCGTGGTCTCGCCTTCACTTTGGGCGTTGCGGGGTCAAAACTGTTGTGCACGACGATCAGAGTCGGTCACGCAGGAAATCGACGATGCGGCGCAGCAGGCCCGCGGGCCTGTCCGTGTCGACATCGACGGTGTGCAGCGAACGGCCTTCGCCGGCGGCCCAGGACAGCAGGCCGATGACGGTTGCGAAGGCCGGGCCGGAAGCGGCTTCCGGCAGGCCGCGCATGCCGGAGGGGCGGCCGAGGCGCACCTGCCGGTTCAGCACGCGGGCGGCAAGATCACGCACGCCCACGAGCTGGCTCGCACCGCCCGCGAGCACCACCCGGTTGCCGGCGGCACGGCCGAGGCCCGCGCCGTCCAGCCTGTCGCGCACCATCTCGAAGGTTTCCTCAAGCCGCGGCTTGATGATTCCCACGACCATGCTGCGGGGGATCTTGGCAAACTGGTGGTCCTCCTCGCCGATGAGTTGCACGGCGAGGATCTCGCGCTCGTCGTCGGGGCTGGAATGCGCGTTGCCGTACAGCGTCTTCAGGCGCTCGGCATTGTCGATCGGCGTGGACAGCACGCTGGCGATGTCGCGTGTCACGTGCTGGCCGCCGATCGGCACCTGTGCGGTGTGCAGCAGCTGTCCCTCGCCGAACACCGCAAGGCTGGTGGTGCCGCCGCCCATGTCGACGACGGTCGCGCCGAGATCGCGCTCGTCCTCCACCAGACAGGACAGGCCGGATGCGAAAGGTGCCGACACCACCTCGCTGATTTCGAGGTCGCACCGCCCGACAGCGGCACCGAGGTTGCGCAGCGCCATCGACAGCGCGTCGACGACGTGGAGGCGGGCGGAAAGCTGGTCGCAATGATGCCCGCGCGGATCGGCCACACCCTGGGTTTCGTCCACCGAAAAACTGACCGGCAGGGAATGGATCGTCTCCCGACCCTCGGTCACCGCCCGGCTGCGGCCCTCGCCGATCACCCGTCTCACGTCGGCTTCGGTCACCTGGCGCCCGCCCACCGGCCATTGCACGTTGAACAGCCGGCTTTCGGGGTGCCCGCAGGAGAGGTTCACCGTGACGGTGCGCAGCCGGTAGTCGGCCATCTCCTCGGCCAGCGCCACCGCCGCGCGGATCGCCCGCTCCGCCTCGTCGAGGTCGGTGATGCCGCCGCCGCGCACGCCGCGCGACCGGGTGAAGCCGCTGCCCAGCGCGCGCAGCGTGCCGTCGGACTCGGTCCGGCCGATCAGGCAGGCGATCTTCGTGCTGCCGATGTCGAGAACGCCGAACGGCCCGGCGCGAAGGTTGCGCGGCCGAGGCGGCGCGTCCGGCGGCAGGGCGGGCGGCAGGGACTGGCCGCGGCGGGACATGTCGTTCACGTCGCCTTCCTGTTCGGCGTGTCATGCGCCGGCGGCGCGTCCGGCGCCTTGGCGTCCGGCTTGCCGTCGGGGGCGGGCGGGGCGGGCGGCCTGGCGCGCACCGCCAGGCGATCGGCCAGGCGCATGTCGACGACCACCAGCGGCCGGTCCAGCAGCTGCTGGCGCGCCTGCAGGTCGGCGAGCCGGGCGAGCGCCGCCGGTTCGTGGTCTTCGGGCAGCATGACGGTGACGTTGTTCTTCAGCTGCAGGTTCCAGCGGCGCTCCCCCACCCGGACGATGGCGGCGACCCTGCTGCGTATGTCGGGCGTGGCGTTGAGCGCGTTCAGCACGTCCGCGGCGTGGGCGGGCGCACCGAGCCCGACCACCAGCGGCAGGTCGGTGAAGTTCGAGACGTCCTCGTCGTTGACCACCTCGCCTGCCCGGTCGATGAGCTGGAACTTCCCCTGGTACTGCCAGATCGCGAACGGACGCCGCTCGGTCAGCGCCACGTAGATCAGGCCGGGCAGGCGCCGCTCGACGGCCACGTGCTCGACCCAGGCCAGATGCTCGATGCGGTCGCGCGCCTCCTCGACCGAGAAGCCGAGGATGCGGTCGCCCTTGCGCACGCCGAGTTCGCGCAGCAGGGCGGGCTCGGGCGTGTTGCTGCGGCCGTCGATGCGGATCTCCTGCACGCGCATGTCGATCGCCTGCCCGAAGCGATGTTCGAGGGTCGCGACCGCGCCGCCGGTCTGCGCCGAGTGGCTGATCCAGGCGCCGACGATGACGATGACGAAGCCGGAGACCGCAAAGCCCACGAAGCGCAGGTTGCGGCGCTGACGGCGGATCAGCAGCTTCCAGCGGTTCGGCCGGGCGATCTCACGCCTCATGCGCGGCATGCGGCGTGCTCCACCATCCAGGCGCACAGGGCCGGGAATGCGATGCCGCAATGCGCCGCCTGCTCCGGCAGCAGCGAGGTCGGCGTCAGCCCGGGTTGCGTGTTGACCTCCAGCAGCACGAGCCGGCCCGGCTCGCCGCCTGTGTCGTCGTAGCGGAAATCGGCCCGCGTGGCGCCGCGGCAGCCGAGCGCCCGATGCGCCGCGGCTGCGAGGTCGAGCGCGCGCTTCTGCGCCGACGGATGGATGCGTGCCGGCAGCATGTGCGACGAGCCTCCTGCCGCGTATTTGCTCTCGTAATCGTAGAAGGCGTGCGACGAGGAGATGTCGGTCACCGCCAGAGCCTGGCCGTCCAGCACGCCCACCGTCAGTTCGCGGCCGGGGACGAACTCCTCGACCAGGGCCTGCGCGCCGAAACGCCACTCCGCGGCGATCAGTGCTGCGTGGTTGCCGCCCGACTGCACGACGTGCACACCGACCGAGGACCCCTCGTTGAGCGGCTTGACGACGTAGGGACGCGGCATCGGATCGCCCCTGTCCAGCTCGGCGATCTCGATGACGCGGCCCTGTGCGACGGGCAGCCCGGCGGCCGCGAACACGGCGCGGCTGGCCGCCTTGTCCATCGCCAGCGCGGAGGCGCGCACGCCGGAATGGGTGTAGGGGATGCCGAGCCAGTCCAGCACGCCCTGGACCACGCCGTCCTCGCCGAACCGGCCGTGCAGGGCGTTGAACACTGCGTCGGGCTTCGGATCGAGTGCTGCAACCATGGCCAGCAGGTCGTGGCCGACTTCGATGGGCAGCACGTCGAACCCGGCCTGCCGCAGCGCTTCGACCACCTTGCCGCCGCTCGACAGGCTGACCTCGCGTTCGGCCGAAATGCCGCCGTACAGCACGGCCACCGTCGTCAAGACACCACCTCCGGCCTGGATGCGGGGATGCCCACGCGCTTGATCTCCCAGGCGAGTGCCACCCCGCTCGCCGCATGCACGCGGCGGCGCACCTCCTCGCCCAGGCCTTCGAGGTCGGCGGCCGTGGCCGAACCCGTGTTGAGCAGGAAATTGCAGTGTTTTTCGGAGACCTGCGCGCCGCCGCGCGCCAGGCCGCGGCAGCCGGCGGCGTGGATCAGCTCCCACGCCTTGCCGCCGTCCGGGTTGCGGAAGGTGGAGCCGCCGGTGCGTGCGCGCACGGGCTGCGTCGCCTCCCTGCTGCTGCGGATGTCGGCCATGCGCGCGGCGATCGCCGACGGCTCGCCGGGGGCTGCGCGAAACCTGGCACGGACCACGACGCATTCAGGGGGCAGCCCGGAATGCCGGTAGGCGAACCCGATCTCGCCCGCCGACAGGCGAAGCAGGGCGCCCTGACGGGTGACGATCTCCGCCCAGTCGAGCGTGCCGGCCACGTCGTCGCCATACGCGCCGGCATTCATCGCGACCGCGCCGCCGACGCTGCCGGGGATGCCGCAGAGGTACTCGAGGCCAGTCAGGCCTGCCTGTGCCGCGGCTTCGGCGACGGTCGCGTCCCGCGCGGCGGCACCTGCCACGACGCCGTCCGGTTCGCACGCGACGCCGCCGAAGCCGTGGGCCAGCCGGACGACCAGGCCGGGTATCCCGCCGTCCCGGACGATCAGGTTGGACGCCGCCCCGATCACGACCAGGGGCGTCTCCTGCGGCGTGCCCGCCAGCAGAGCCGCGAGGTCGCGGGCGTCTGCCGGGCGGGCGAGTATCTCGGCGGCGCCGCCGACCCGGAACCAGGTCTGCGCGCCGAGCGGCGCTGCCTCGGTCAGCCGGCCCCTGATGGCCGGCAGGCTGCCGAGGAGCCGGAAGCGCTGGGCGGCCGCGATCATGCCGCACCGCCGGCGCGTTTGCGCGGCGCCTGCAACTCGGTCAGCTGCGCCGGCAGGGCATGCGCCCAGTTGGTGATCGTGCCCGCACCCAGGCACACGACGAAATCGCCGGACCTGGCGATGGCGTGCACCATTTCGGCCAGGTGGTCGGGCGAGGCGAGCGGAACCACGCTGCGATGCCCGCTGGCGCGCAGGCCGTCGACGAGCGAGTCGCGGCTGATGCCGGGGATCGGCTGTTCGCCGGCCGCATACACCTCTGCGACGATCACCGTGCCCGCCTCGTTCATGCAGGTGCAGAACTCGGTGAACAGCGACGCCAGCCGGGAGAAGCGATGCGGCTGCACGATGGCCACCACGTCGCGCGCGCCGGCCTGCCGGGCGGCTTTCAGCACCGCCGCGATCTCCACCGGGTGGTGGCCGTAATCGTCGATGATGGTGATGCCGCCGACCTCGCCCGTCTTGGTGAAACGGCGCTTCACGCCGCTGAATCCCGCAAAGGCGCTGCGCAGCACCTCGTCGCCGATGTCCATCTCGAACCCGATCGCGACCGCGGCCAGCGCGTTCTGCACGTTGTGCTGCCCCAGCATGCGCAGGCGGAACGGGCCCATGCGCCGGCCGCGTCCGCGGAACCGGTCGGTGACGGCGACGTCGAACGTGGCGCCGAGCTTGTCGGCGCGCAGGTTCTCGGCCCGTATGTCGGCCTGCGGCGAAAATCCGTAGGTGACGATGCGCCGGTCCAGGCGCGGGATCATCGCCTGCACCGCCGGATGGTCGATGCACAGCACGGCGAACCCGTAGAACGGGATGTTGCCCACGAACTGGTCGTAGCCCGCCGTCATCGCCTCGGCACTGCCCCAGTGGTCGAGGTGCTCGGCGTCCATGTTGGTGACGACGGCGATGGTCGCCGGCAGGCGCAGGAAGCTGCCGTCGGATTCGTCGGCCTCCACCACCATCCAGTCGCCCTCGCCGAGCCGCGTGTTGCTGCCGTACGCCTCGATGATGCCGCCGTTGATCACCGTCGGATCGAGCTTGGCGGCTTCCAGGACGGCGGCGACGAGGCTGGTGGTGGTGGTCTTGCCGTGCGTGCCGCCGACCGCGATGGCCCAGCGCAGGCGCATCAGCTCGGCCAGCATTTCCGCCCGACGCACGACCGGGACGAGATGCTGGCGCGCGCTGACCACTTCGGGATTGTCGGGCCGCACCGCGGTGGACACGACGACGACCTGCGCGTCGCCGAGGTTGGCGGCGTCGTGCCCGATCGCGACGTGGATGCCCTGCGCGCGCAGGCGGCGCACGTTGGCGTTGTCGGCGATGTCGCTGCCCTGCACGGCATAGCCCAGCGTGTGCAGCACCTCGGCGATGCCGGACATGCCGATGCCGCCGATGCCCACGAAGTGGATCCTGCCGATGCTCAGCGGCAGCGCCCTCATCGCGGCGCCTCGGCGCGCATGATTGCCGCGTCCACCGTGTCGGCCAGGTCGTCGGCGGCGCCGGGCCGCCCGGCGAGCCCGACCGCCTGGGCGGCGGCCGACAAGGCGTGCGGGTCGGCAAGCAGGCTGCCGAGCGTCTGCGCCAATGCGGCCGGCAGGAAGTCGGCCTGTCGGATCACGTGCGCGCCCGTCAAGGCGCGCGCGTTGGCCGATTGATGGTCGTCGATCGCACCTGGCAGCGGCACCAGTATGGCCGGCCGGCCGGCCACCGCCAGCTCGGCGCAGCTCGACGCACCGGCGCGCGAGATGACGAGATGCGCGGCCGCCAGCCGCTCGGCCACGTCGCCGAAGAAAGTGTCGAGCTCGGCGGCGATGCCCGCCGCATCGTAAGCGGCGCGGACGCGGGCGATGTCCTCCTCCCGGCATTGCTGGACGATGATCATGCGCGCGCGCAGCGTGGCAGGCAGCAGGGCGATGGCGGCGGGTACGACGTCGCTGAACACGCGCGCGCCGAGAGAGCCGCCCAGCACCAGGAGTCCGATGCGCTCGCCGGGCGGCGCATAGGGGTGCTGCGAGAGGGCGCGTATCGCCGAGCGGACAGGGTTTCCGGTGAACACGGTGGCGGTTCCGTGCGGCAGCCGCGCGGTCTGGGCGAAGCCCAGCGCCACCACGTCCGCCATGCGGGCCAGCAGGCGGTTGGCGCGGCCCAGCACCGCGTTCTGCTCGTGCAGCACGATCGCCGGGCGACGGCGCAGCGTGCGCGCGGCAAGCAGCGGCGGGATGGACGGATAGCCGCCGAACCCGACGATGCAGGCCGCATCCAGGCGCCGCAGCAGACCGCGGGCCTGCCAGGCGCCGGCGCTGAGCGACAGCATTGCGCCCGACGCGCGCAGCGCGCCCCGTCCGGCGACGCCCGCGCCGCGCAGCACATGCGTCTCCCCGCCCGCATCCTGGCCGAGCCGCCTGCCGGTGCGCGCGTCCGTCATCAGCACCACGCGGTGTCCACGCCCCCTGAGCGTGGCGGCGAGGGCTTCGGCGGGGAAGAAATGCCCGCCAGTGCCCCCTGCGGCGACGACGATCGGGCGCGCCGCCGGCCCCCTCACGACGGGTCGCCATGCGTGCGGCGGCGGGTCAGCGACAGGAGCATGCCCATGCCGAGTGCGACCGACAGCGCCGAACTGCCGCCGTAGGAGATGAACGGCAGGGTCATCCCCTTGGTCGGGATGAGGTGCAGGGCGGAGGCCATGTTGACAAAGGCCTGCAGGCCGAAGCCGGTGATCAGGCCGGACGCCGCCAGGATCGCGAACTCGTCGTTCTCCTGCACCAGGCGCAGCAGCCCGCGCAGCACGATGAAGGCGAACACGCCCAGGATCACCAGGCACACCAGAAGGCCGAACTCCTCGCCTGCGACGGCGAAGACGAAGTCGGCATGCGCGTCCGGCAGCAAATCCTTCACCCGCCCCTCCCCAGGCCCGCGGCCGAGCAGCCCGCCATTGCCGAAGGCCTGCAGGGCGGTGTCCACCTGGTAGTGGTCGCCCGTCTCGGGGTGCACGAAGCGCATCACCCGGCTTCTGACATGCGGGAAGAAGACGAACGCACCGGCGGCCGCCGCCATCATGCCGACCGCGCCCACGCCCACGAACGCCATGTTCATGCCGCCCACGAAAAGCTGGGCGAAGAACACCGCCGTGATGACCGAGAGCATGCCGATGTCGGGCTGGGATTTCAGCAGCATCAGGATGCCGGCGAACACGGCGGCGGCCAGCAGGAAACCGGGAAACCCGCGCGTCCGGCGACCCTCGGTGAGCAGCCAGGCGGTGACGACGGCGAAACAGGGTTTGAGGAACTCGCTCGGCTGGATCGACATGCCCGGTATGGCGATCCAGCGCCGCGCGCCCTTGATCTCGATGCCGTGCACCAGGGTCAGCGCGGTCAGCAGGATGGCGGCGAAGCAGCCGGCCAGCGCCACGCGCCGGATGTTGCGCGGCGACAGCAGCGAGATGCCCACGATGGTCACGCCGGCCAGGGCGAGGAAGACGACCTGCTTGGCGATGAACACGTCGCGCGACTGGTGGATGCGTTCGGCGACGGCGGGGCTTGCGGCCAGCACCAGCACGTAGCCGAAGCCGAGCAGTGTCACGATGGAGAACAGCGTCCACCGGTCGACCGTCCACCACCAGCGGCCGAGGACGGACTGGTCGGCGCGCGACAGGGTGGCCATCACGCAGCGCTCCGCAGCGCGCGGACCAGGGCCACGAAGCGCTCGCCGCGCTCCTCGAAGCCTGCGAACTGGTCGAAACTGGCGCAGGCGGGGGAGAGCAGGACCGTGCCGGCCGAAACGGCGCGCGCGGCGCCGGCCGCCTGTTCGACCGCGCGGTCCAGCGTGTGCACCACCCGGTTGGCGACACCGTGCGCGCTCAGCGTCGCGGCGAGTGCGGCGGCGTCGCGGCCGATCAGCAGGGCTTCGGCCACGTGGGGGAACAGCGGCGCCAGCGCCTCGATCCCGCCGGACTTGGCGATGCCTCCGGCGATCCAGACGACCCGGCCGTAGCAGGCCAGCGCGCGGGCGGCGGCATCCGCGTTGGTCGCCTTGCTGTCGTTGACGAAGCGCACGCCATCGAGCGTCGCCACGATCTGCTGGCGGTGCGGCAGACCGGAAAACGTCTCCACGCCCGCGGCCACGCTCTCGCGCGCCACGCCGAGCGACAGCGCCAGGGCTGCGGCCGCGGCGGCGTTCTGGGCGTTGTGCACGCCGGGCAGCGCATGGGCGGCCGACAGGTTCGCGATCGGTCCGGCGCGGTCCCGCAGGATGGCGTCGTCGCACCATATGTCGGCGGGCGCGTGGCCAGAGATGCGCACCACGTCGGGCAGTTGCAGGGCCAGCGCCGCGCTCGCCTCGTCGTCGATGCCGATGACCGCCGCATCGCCCGGCTGCCGGCGCGCGAAGATCTGCCGCTTGGCCGCGATGTAGCCTGCCATGTCGCCGTGCCGGTCCAGATGATCTGGGCTGAGGTTGAGCATGCAAGCCGCATCGAAACGCAACGTTGCGAGTCGCTCCAACATGTAGGACGACATCTCCAGCACGTAGACGCCCGAGTCGTCCAGCAGCGGCAGGCTGAGCGCGGCGGGGCCGAGGTTTGCGCCGGCGGCGTGCGGCACGCCTGCGCAGCCCAGCATGTGCGCGAGCAGCGCCGTGGTCGTGGACTTGCCGTTGGTCCCGGTGATGCCCACGAAGCGCGCCTTGCTGCCGCTGGCGCGCACCGCCTGGTAGAGCAGTTCGGCATCCGTCAGGATCGGCCGTCCGGCACGCTGCGCCGCCACCGCGATGCGGTGCGGCACGGGCAGCAGGTGCGGAATGCCGGGCGAGAGGATCAGCGCGTCGTACTCGCCGATGTCGGCCGAAGGGTCTCCGACGACCATGCCCTCGCGCGCGGCCGCCGCGCGTGCGAACGGCGCGTCGTCCCAGCCGATCACGGCCGCGCCCATCGCGGAGAGCGCACGCATCGCCGCCAGCCCGGCGCGGCCGAGACCGACCACCGCGTAGCGCCGATCGGCGAAGATTGAGGCGGGATAAGTGCTCACCGGATCTTCAGCGTTGCCAGGCTGACCAGGGCGAGGATCATGGACACGATCCAGAAGCGTATGACGATGGTGGGTTCGGCCCAGCCCTTCTTCTCGAAATGATGGTGCAGCGGCGCCATCAGGAAGACGCGCCGGCCGGTCCGCTTGAACCAGAACACCTGGACGATCACGCTGACCGTTTCGACGACGAACAGGCCTCCCGCAATGACCAGGACGATCTCGTGCTTGGTCGCGACTGCAACCGCGCCCAGCGCGCCGCCGAGGGCCAGGCTGCCCGTGTCGCCCATGAAGACCGCGGCAGGCGGCGCGTTGAACCACAGGAATCCCAAGCCGGCGCCGACGATCGCGGCACAGAACACCGCGAGTTCGCCGACATCGGGAATGTGGTTCAGCTGCAGGTAGTCGGCGAACACGCGGTTGCCGACCAGGTAGGCAATCAGCGCGAAAACGCTCGCCACGATGATGGTGGGAACCGTCGCCAGGCCGTCGAGACCGTCGGTGAGGTTGACGGCGTTGCTGCTGCCCACGAGCACGATCATGCCGAACACCGGAAACAGCAGCCCGAGCTGCAGCAGCACGCCCTTGAACACGGGCACGGCAAGCGCGGTGCCCAGCGTGCCGCCGGTCAGATGCGCGATCCAGCCGGCGGTGATCAGACCGACCGCAAGCTGCACCACCAGCTTGCCGCGCGCGGAGACGCCGCGCGTGTTGCGTCGGGACAGCTTGAGGTAGTCGTCCACGAAGCCCACCGCGCCGTAGCCGAGCGTGCAGAACAGCACCGCCCAGACGTAGCCGCTGCGCAGATCGGCCCACAGCAGCGTGGAGCCGGTCATCGCCGCCAGGATCAGCACGCCGCCCATCGTGGGCGTGCCCTTCTTTTCCAGGATGTGCCGCTCGGGCCCGTCGCTGCGGATCGGCTGGCCGCCGCGCTGCACCGATTTCAGCCAGCGGATCACGCGCGGCCCGAGCCAGAAACAGATCACGAGCGACGTCAGGCAGGCCGCGCCGGACCGAAAAGTCTGATAGCGGAACAGGTTGAAGACCGAAACGCGTTCGGCATAGACGTGCAGCGCGTACAGCATCAGCCGTGTCCCGGCATGGCGGTCAGCGCGTCCACCACCAGCCGCATGCGGCTGCCCAGGCTGCCCTTGACGAGCACCGCGTCGCCGTCCCGCAGCGTGGCCGGCAGGGCCGCGGCAAGGGCCGCGCTGTCGGGTTCATGCAGGCCGCGCCGGTCGTCGGGCAGTGCCTCGTGCAGGAACCGCATCCAGCGTCCGCAGGTGTGGACGAGGTCGGCAGAGCCGCGCGCCGCCGGAGCGAGCGCTTCGTGCTCGGCGCGGCTGTGGTCGCCGAGCTCGAGCATGTCGCCCAGCACGGCCACCCGCCGACGCGCCGGCGTCAGGGCCAGGACGCCCAGCGCCGCGCGCACGGACGCGGCCGACGCGTTGTAGCTTTCGTCGAGCAGCGTCGCGCGGCCGCCCTGGATCGGCTGCCTGCTGCCGCGTCCGGCCACCGGCGCGAAGCCGGCCAGCGCGCGAGCGCCCGCCTCCACATCGGCGCCCAGCGCATGCGCGGCGGTCAGCGCGCACAGCGCGTTGGCGACCATGTGCCGGCCGGGCGCCGCCAGGCGGAACCGCACGGGCCTGCCGCCGATCCGCGCCGCGACGTCGGACCCCGCCTCGCCCTCGTCGACCGAGAGGAGGTTGCCGCTGCCGAACGCTTCGCAGCGTAGGCTGCCGGCGGCGGCGCGCAGCCTGTCGAAGAACGGCGAGTCCTGCGGCAGCACGATGGCACCGCCCTGCATCACGCCCTTGGCGATGCTCGCCTTTTCGTCGGCGATCGCTTCCAGGCTGCCGAGACGGCCAAGATGCGCCGACTCGACGTTGGTGACGACAGCCACGTCGGGGCTGGCCAGCATGGCGAGCGGCTCGATCTCGCCCGAGTTGTTCATGCCGATCTCGACCACGGCGTAATCGTCGTCGGGCGGCATGCGCGCCAGCGTCAGCGGCACGCCCCAATGGTTGTTGTAGCTCGCCACCGCCGCGCTGGTGCGGCCGCTGGCCGACAGGACCAGGCGGAGCATCTCCTTGGTCGTGGTCTTGCCGACGCTGCCGGTCACCGCGGCGACCGATCCGGTGAAGCGCGAGCGCGCGTAGGCGCCGAGTGCCGTCAGCCCAGCCAGCGTGTCGCCCACGACGACGAGCGGCGCGTCGTCCGGCAGGTCGTGCTGGCGGTGCACCATGGCGCCGGCGGCACCGCGCGCCAGGGCGGCGGCGACGTGCTCGTGCCCGTCGCCGGTCGCGGTCTGCAGCGCCACGAACAGGTCACCGGGCTGCAGGGTGCGCGTGTCGATCGAGACGCCGGTCGCGTGGAACGGCACGGTCATCGTGCCGCCGAGCGCGTGCATCAGGTCGTCGTTGGACAGGGTCACGCAGCGCAGGCCAGCCGGCGGATGGTCGCCGCGTCGTCGAACGGCAGCACGGTGTTGCCGACGATCTGGCCCTGTTCATGTCCCTTGCCGGCCACCACGAGCACGTCGCCGGGCGACAGCGCGTCCAGCCCAGCGGCGATCGCTGCCTCCCGGTCGGCGATCTCGATGGCGCCCGGGCAGGCGCGGCGGATGGCGGCGCGGATTACGGCGGGGTCCTCGCGACGGGGGTTGTCGTCGGTGATGATGCCCATATCGGCCAGGCGGCACACCTCCTGCCCCATCAGCGCGCGCTTGCCAGGGTCCCTGTCGCCGCCGGCGCCGAACACGCAGACCAGGCGACGCCCCTGCGCGTGCGGCCGGAGCGAGGTGAGGACGCGGTGCAGGGCGTCCGGCGTGTGCGCGTAGTCGACATAGGCGGCAGCCTTGTTGGGCAGGGTGGCGGCCAGCTCCAGCCGGCCGCGCACGCCGCGCAGGCGCGGCAGCAGGCCGAGCGCATCCGCAACGCCCGTCGCCTCGGCCAGCGCGGCCGCCATCAGCGCGTTGTCGGCCTGGAAACGGCCGGGCAGCGCCACCTGCACCGCGTGGCGCGCGCCGTCCGCCTCGATCAGCAGGTCCTGGCCCTGCGGCAAGGGGGTTGCGCGCAGCAGCCGGATCGTCGTGCCGTTCTCGCCCACTTCGCGCAGGTCCAGCCGGCGGGCGGCGGCTATGCGGCGCAGCGCGTCGGCGGTCTCGCGCTCCATGTCGGCGTTGATGATTGCGGTTGCGCGGGCGGGCAGCAGCTCGGCGAACAGGCGCAGCTTGGCGGCGCGGTACTCCGCCAAGGTCGCATGATAGTCCAGGTGGTCGCGGGTCAGGTTGCTGAACCCGGCGGCCCGCAGCCGCAGCCCGTCCAGGCGGAACTGGTCCAGACCATGCGACGAGGCTTCGAGGGCCGCATGCTGGACGCCGTCCTGCGCCAGCCTGGCCAGGGTCGTCGACAGCGCCACCGGGTCGGGCGTGGTCAGGCCGGCGCCGTCCGCACGGCCCTGCGCCACCAGCCCGAGCGTGCCGAGGCTGGCGGCCTGCAGCCCGGCCAGCGACCAGAGCTGGCGCAGGAAGTCCACCGTGCTGGTCTTGCCGTTGGTTCCGGTGACGGCAACGATCGTGTCCGGCTGGGCGCCTGCGAGCAGGGCCGCAATCCTCGCCAGCGCGCGGCGCGGCTCCTCGCAGGTCAGCAGCGCGCGGCGCGGCACGCCGGCCGGCCAGCGCGTGCCGGACGGCGCCAGCACGGCGGCGGCCCCTTGCTCCACCGCCTGGGCGATGAAGCGCCTGCCATC
>CALMVI010000060.1 GCA_937873095.1 uncultured Acetobacteraceae bacterium
CGGCGGAAGTTCGCCGCCCCGCCTGCCGAGCGCCCGGGTGGTCTGCACGACGCCGCGCAACGGCGCGGTCAGGCGCCACGACGTGCTCGCGCGCAACGCTGCCTCCTCGGCCTGCAGCCTTTGCAGGGCCACGTGCAGGCGATGCAGTTCGGCCGCGTTCTGCGCTTCGTTGTGGCGCACGAGATGTTCGGCCGACGCCGCGCGCGCCTGCATCGCCTCGGCGCGCTGCTCCGACGTTTCCGCGCGCTTCTCCGACCGTTCCGCACGCTGCTCGGTCTGCCTTGCCCGGGCCTCGGTCTCGCGCGCCCTACGCTCCCACTCGCGCGACAGTGCATCGGCCGTTTCGACCGCGGCATCGGCCAGCATCGTCTGTTCGAGGAGTTCGGCCGCCTGCGCGCGCGCGGTCACGGCGCGCAGCTCGGCGCGGCTGACGCGCCTGGCGAGTTCGGTGTCGGCGGCGCGCAGGAAATCGTCGAAATAGCAGACGGGAACACGGAAGTGGCGGGCCAGCTCGTCCATGTGCTCGGCCGCCACGTAGAAGCGGTTCAGCCCGTCGAACCACACGAACGCGTATCCTGCATCGGTCAGCAACGGCTCCCAGTCCTGGTGGGTCTCTGTCGTGGTGTTCGGGGCCGTCGCCTCGACCAAGACGACCCGCGGGCGGAACGTCGTGAAGTCGGCGCCGAGCAGGACCGCGCGCTCGGAGCCCTCGACATCGATCTTGAGGAAGTGGATCGTTGCGGGCGCGTGCGCGCTGCAGATCTCGGCCAGCGTCGCGACCGGCACGTCCTGCTCCGTCACCTCCCAGTCCGCATCGCGATGCTGCGCGGCAAGCTCGCGATCGAGCGTGGAGAGGCCGGTTTCGGCAACGACGTGCAGCCTGGCCGTTCCTGACGCGGCACCGAGTGCCGTGCACAGGTTCACGTCCCGCCTGCGTGCGTCGGCCAGCCGGGCGAACAGTTCCGGTACCGGCTCGATGTTGATGCCGGTCCAGCCGCGCTCGTAGAACGCGCGGGTGACGGAGTCGTTGTCGGGGTGGGCGGCACCTGCGTCGACGTAGAAGCCGCGTTCGAGGCGGCCGAACGCACGCCACAGCAGCACGTCCTCGAAATTCTGCGCATAGGATACGAACGTCATCGAACGACCTGCTGAACTTGACCGCTGCGGCACGCCATGTGACCAGGGGCCGGGTGCAGCCCTGGCGCGGGCGGGAGGCTTAGGTGAAGGGTGCGGGCTTGTCCACCGCCGGAGGCGAGCGGGTCAGCAGCCGCGACGTGCACTTCGTCCTGACCGCGACCGCCAAGGATATCTATTATTGCTTCCGGCTGCTGCTCGGCCGCTATCCGCACCCCGAGGAATGGCGCGGCCATACGATGCGCGTCGGCGAGGACCTGCGCGGCGTCGTACGCGGTTTCACCAGCAGCCTGGAATTCGCGCGGATAGGTATTCTACCCCAGGCCGCGTCCGACGTCCTGCTCAGCACCGTCGAAGGCTTCCGGATCTACAGTGCGGCAGACGACGCCCTGGTGGGGGCTGCGGTGCGCCAGGGCCTCTACGAGCCGGAAGTGTGCGCGCTGTTCCGCCGGTTGCTGCGGCCGGGCATGAACGTGCTCGACCTCGGCGCCAATATCGGCTTCTTCTCCCTGCTTGCCGCACGCCTGGTCGGGCCGTCGGGCCACGTGCTGGCGGTCGAGCCCAACCCGGCGAACGCACGCCTGCTGGAGGCGAGCCGGCGGGCCAACGGGTTCGCGCAACTGTCCATCCTGCAGGTTGCAGCAGGCAGCGAGCACGGGTTGCTGGTGCTGCATACCGCCTACTCGAACGGCACCACCGCGGGGCTGCCGGACGACGTGTCGGCCGTGCTGAACGCACAGACCGTGCCCGCCCTGCGGCTGGACGATGTGTTGCCCGAAGGCCGGCCAGTGGGCCTGGTCAAGATCGACGTGGAAGGGGCCGAGTACCTGGCGCTGCGCGGCTGCGAAGCCATGCTGCGCCGCGACCGACCCCCCGTCATCTCCGAGTTCAGCCCTGGATTGATGCCCGGCATCTCCGGCATCGAAGGCCCGGACTATCTCCTCTGGCTGACCGGACTGGGCTACCACCTCTCGGTGCTTCGCCCGGACGGCACGCTGCACCAGGCGGGCGCCGACGTGGCACTGGTGATGCAGCTTTACGAAGCCCGCGGGGCGGACCACATCGATATTCTGGCAGAGCACCGAAGCTAGAGCATGCTCGGTTCAGGTGGAATCACCTGAACCGAGCATGCTCTACCGGACCGGAACATGGGCGCCATGCCGCTCGATTGCCGCTTCCCATTTCGGCGAGAGCGTTTCGGGGCGGTACAGGACGGCCCGGCGCAGCCCGCTGTCGCGCATCTCGGCCAGCTCGCCCTGGTCGCGCGGCAGCTCGGCGAACCGCGCCATCATCTGGCCCAGTTCCTCGGCGTTGTAGGGATCGAAATACCGCGCCGCATCCGCGTACACCCAGCGATGCACCGGAATGTCGGACGCGATCACCGGCGTGCCGCAGGCCATGCTTTCGGCACCCGAGTAGTCGAAACCCTCGGCCCTGCTCGGGGCCACGACGCAATGCGCCATCGAGTAGAGCAGCCGCAACTCGTTCACCGGAACCGAACTGAGGTGGTAGCTGCCGTCGCCCACGAGCGACTTCAAAGCCGCCAGTTCCGCCTTGGAGCGCCACCCGGCATTGGCGACGACGACGAGCTGGATCGGCTCGCGCGTGATCTTGCGGGCGATCTCGAACGCCGCGAACAGCTTGAGGTAGTTCTTGCGCGGCTCCAGGGTGGACACCGCCAGGAACAGCTTGGGCAAGGATGGCGGATTGGGCCGTGCCGCCGCGGTGACCAGGCTTCTGCGGCGCGCCAGGATGGTGCGCACATCCTGCTCGGTGCCCGTTTCGGGCCGGAACTCCGGCGCCACGGTGACGGGGATGGTGTGGACGCGTGCCTCGGCGGACGGAAACACGCTCAGCAGGTCGTTCCGCACCGGCTCCGAATCACAGTAGAAGCTGGCGCCGTCCTCCATGTTCCGCTGCAGCATGCGCGCGTGGCCGCTGGCATGCGGCCAGGGTTCGCCGATGGTGTGCGGGCTCAGCAGCGGAAGCGCGTCGTAGTAGCGGATGATCATCGCCGTGCCGCGCGCCACCCGATAGGGGGATACGGTGTTGGCGAAGAAGATGTCCCACCCTGCGGTCCTCAACCGGCGCTGGAACAGGCGCGGCAGCAGGCTGAGCGAGCGCGCGTATTCGTGGCCGAGCTCGGTCGCGATGAACTCGGCGCGCTGCAGGATCCCCCGCTCGCTCGGCGGCAGGGTGTTGTCGAACAGCTTGGTCCAGAGGTAATCCTCGAAGACCTTCGAATCGATCCGCAGGTCAAGCTTTTCGGATCGCGACACCTCGCTGAGCGCCAGCACGATCTTGAACACCCGGCGCCGCAAGGATGTCGGCAGCACACGGTCCAGGCCCGCCGGCCAGCGCACCCGCTTGGTGTCCTGGCTGATCAGCACCTTGGTCTGCTCGAACAGCCGCTGCAACGGCGTGGTGATCGGGCCGCGGCGGGACGTGTAGTGGATGCCCGAGGCCAGGCCGCCGAAGCGCGAGAGCGGCAGGCCGGAGAACATGGAGAACAGCAGGCGCGTCTCCTGCGGGATCCCGGCAAAGCCCTCGTAACAGGGCCGCAGGTCCATCAGGAGCGACGGCCCGGACCGGGCGAAGCGGTCCAGGCCGGTGCTGTCCGGACTCATGGCCCTGCGAGAGCAGCATCATCCAGGCTGGAACCAGTCTGGATGATCAAGCTGCTCGACAAACGAGAGGGTGCAGCGTCGTCCAGGCTGGAACCAGTCTGGACGATCAAGCTGCTCGACAAACGAGAGGGTGCAGCATCGTCCAGGCTGGAACCAGTCTGGATGATCACGCTGCTCGACAAACGAGAGGGTGCAGCATCGTCCAGGCTGGAACTAGTCTGGACGATCAAGCTGCTCGACAAACGAGGGGTTGAGCAGGTCGGGCCGACACAGGCGGCGTGAACCAGGCGCCGCCGGTCAGACAAACCACGCGGCCCCTGGCCGGGCGGCAGTGCTGTCCGGCTGCGCACCGTGTCTGGCGATCTCTCTCCCATGGCGCATCCTAGCCGGTCGGATCGCCGAGTGATAGCACCGCCCGGCCGGACGCATGAGGCGCCCGCGTTGACCGCCGCCGCCATCCCCCGGCTACACTGGACCGATGCCGGCCCGTGCCGCCGGCGGCATCCGAGGAGCGCCCACCATGTCGTCGACCACGCAGCGCGTCATGGTGACCGGCGGGACGGGCCGGGACGCGCTGGCCCAACCCGCCGTCTGACGGGTGCCGCAGGATCGGGTCTCCTGCGGTGTGATCGTGACCGACGGCCACCGCCTGCTGCTCGGGCACGCCACGGGCTCGCCGCGGTGGGACCTGCCCAAGGGACTGGCCGAGCCGGGAGAGGCGTTTGCCGACGCAGCCACGCGCGAACTGCGCGAGGAGACCGGCCTGCGCGCCACACCCGACATGCTGGCGCCGCTCGGCCTGCACGCCTATCTCAGGCACAAGCAGCTGGCCCTCTATGCCTGGCGTCTGCACGAAATGCCGGATCCTTCGGCGCTTGCCTGCACGTCGCTGATCGACCGGCCCGGCCGCCATCCGGCGCCGGAGTTGGACCGGTTCGGCCTGTTCACCCTCGCCGAGGCCCTGCCCATCACCGGCCGCAACCTCGCGCGCGTTCTCCTCACTGTGTGGCCGGCTGTGACCGCGCTCCCTCCATCGGACGGCTGATGGGGTTTGAGAAAGCGCGCGCAAGCACGGCCACCGAGCAGATTCGCGCGTTGAGGTGAGTCCACCTGAACGCGATCTGCTCCTGAGGGCTGGGTGTCTGGGACTCGGACCCCAGCTTGGTCCAGGGGCAGCGCTCCTGGCCTTCTTCAACATGCTGCCAGACTACGACGACGCGCCGGCCGCCTTGAGCAGGTCGCGCAGGTTGTTGACCCATTTTGCCGCCTCGTTGGCGGCCTCGCTGCCGCCGTGCTTGTCGGGGTGCAGCAGGCGCAGCATGGCCTTCAGCCGCGCGTCGTCCAGGCCCAGCGTCTCCATCGCGCCCAGCGCCGATTGCGACTGCTGCAGCTCGGCGATCCGGCTTCTCAGCGCGGCCAGCTCGCTCAGCAGCCGGTTCCGCTCGCCCGCGGGAAAGGCAGGGTCGCCCTCGGCCGGCTCGGGGCGGGCGGACCTGCGCGGTGGCGGCGCGCGGTCCTGGACGGCCGCGTCCTGCTGGCCGAACTGGGCGTGCAGCGCGTAGGGCGGTTCGGCCTCGCTGACGAAGGCCGTGATGTCGTGCTCGGCGTCCGGCCAGAACATCGCCAGCACCGATTTCGGCTCGACCCGCAGCACGCAGCCGCGCAAGCCGCTGCCGATCAGCGCGCGCCGCAGGCTGTCGGCCGAGCGTATCTTCAGCCGGGCGGCCGGCATGTCGGCAAAGTAGAGCACCGGCGCCGACTCGAACAGGAAACTCGGCCTGCGGAACGAGGCCGCGCGCGTGGCGCCGAACTCGTCGAGGATGTCGGCCAGGCTCGCCTGCGGCCGCTTCGGCGAACGCACCGCCTGGCCCGTAGGCCCGCGAGGCGACGCATCCGGGGCGGCCGCCGACCGTTCCACGAGCCGGAAGTTCTGCTTGCGGCAGACCGCGAGCTTGGGGAGCGTGAACCCGACCACCTCGGCATCGGTCAGGACCGTGGGGCAGAACCACTCGGCAACCAGCCAGCCCCCGAGCGCCCTCAGCGGCGGGGGCGCGGCCCGTTCGGTGCCCGTCCGTGCCAATCCACGCCCTCGTCAGCGCGCCTGTGCCGCCGGCGCGCCAGTCGTGCAGCGGCGCGGGGCGTGGCGCCCCGCCTGGACGTCGGCATGCGGCGAACCGGGGTTGCCGCTCTCGCACGCAGCCAGGGACGAACGGGGCAGGCGCGAGGCCGATGGTGGCTCTGGCTTGGACACGGGGCAACACTGGCGCTTCCGGGGCAGCCTCCGCAAGGCCCGGCCGGCCGCGTGCGGACGTGGTCGATGATCGTAGAAAGAGTTAAGGAATCGAGTGAATTCTACCGCTGCGCGCAACCGGCGCGCGAAATCATGACTATCCTATGTCACATTGCTGATTTAGGTTGAACGGCGCTTGCGAGGGCGTATGTGTCTCTCGCGTTAGTTTTGTGAAATGAGAGAATGTCCCAACCAGCACGCCGACCCTACCAGCCGCGCCGCCGTGGCTTCGACGACGACCAGCCTTCCGCGCCCGACATCAATTGGGGCGCCCTGAACGGCGGCGGCCGGTCCGGCTCTCCCGCGGCGTTCGGCCCCACGCTTCCCGCGACCGTCAAGTGGTTCAACCCCGAGAAGGGGTTCGGCTTCGTCGCCATGAGCGACGGGTCGGGCGACGCGTTCCTGCACTGTGCGGTGCTGCAGCGCGCCGGACATGATGCGGTGAACGAGGGCGCGACCCTCGAAGTCCGTGTAGGACCCGGCCAGAAGGGCCTGCAGGTGACCGAGGTCGTGAGCGTGGACACTTCCACGGCCGCGCCGTCGCGTGCCCCGCGCTCCCCCTCGGCCGGCCCGCGCGACCGCGCCGCCCCGTCGGGCCCGACCATCGAGACTACAGGCACGGTGAAGTGGTTCAACCCCACCAAGGGGTTCGGCTTCATCGCGCCCCAGGATGGCGGCAAGGACATCTTCGTCCATATGTCGGTCCTGGGCAGCCTGCGCACGCTGAACGAGGGCCAGGTGGTTCGCGTCTCCGTCCGCCAGGGCGCCAAAGGTCCGGAGGCGGGCAGCGTGTCCGAGATGTAGGCCAGTCCGGCCTGACGTGACGCCAGGAAGCTGCCGGCTTGATTGCCGGCAGCTTTTTTCTTGTCCGCCGGTCGAGCGTGGGAGGGGCGAATGACAGACATCGAGGCGCGGCAGGACCTGACCGGCGGCTGCCAGTGCGGTGCTGTCCGCTACCGGCTGACGGCCATGCCGGAAGCGTCCTTGTGCCACTGCAGGATGTGCCAGAAGGCCGTGGGCGGACCCTTCGCCGCCTTGGGCGCCGTCCCGGTCGGCAACCTGGTCTGGGTGCGCGGCGCCCCTGCCCTGTTCGACAGCTCGTCGGTCGCCTCGCGCGGGTTCTGCCGCGACTGCGGAACGCCGTTGACCTATCAGGCCCGGTCCATCGACAGCGACAGGATCGAGATCACCCTGGGCAGCCTGGACGATCCCAACCGGGCGGCGCCGCAGTCGCAGTTCGGGATCGAAAGCCGGGTGCGCTGGCTGGACTCGCTGCCCGGCCTGCCCGCGTCTCCCACCGACGCGAAGTTCGCAGGGGTGGTCAGCCGCCAGCATCCGGACGGCACTTCCCGCGACGGAACGCGCTGATCGCACCGCCGGCGCGCCCGCGCATCCCGCGTTGTTGATTTGGTTTCCGGACGGCCTCATTCGCATCGTTACGGGCTGAAAACTCCCGCAACCCGAACGATGCAAAGGCTTCCCGATGCGTTCACCCGCGCTTGCGCTTGCCGCCGCCATCCTGACCGCCGCGGCCTCGGTCTCGGCGCACGCCGAAGTCACGCCCGCCAAGTATTTCTTCTACGGGCTCGTCACCACGTCGCAGACCGCAAGCGTGCCGCCTGGAACGGTCGTGCCGATTTCGGTGACCGTCGACACGTCGTTTCCTGCGTTCACGCAGACCAACCACGTGACCACGTACAAGATAGGCGCCGGCTTCAACGGGCCCGCCCCCATCCTGAAGGCAACCATCAACGGTGTCGACGTCACCGGGCTTGGGCGCAGCATCGCCATCACCCAGAACCTGGACGGCGTCTACTCGATCGAGATCATCACGTACTCGCCGCAAGGGTCGGGCAACCTCGACATCCTGCTGAAAACCTCCGTGGCCGGGGTGGTCAAGGGCGACCGCATTCCGAAGCAGGTCTTTCCGGGCAACTTCACGATCCAGACGTTTGCGACCACGTACGGCTTCGACAACGGATTCTCAGGCCAGATAATCGATTAGCAGGGGTGAAGGGGACGACTGTCCCCTTCCGGGTGAAGGGCAGAGCCCTTCGCTCTCAGACGAGGCCGTGTTCAGCCCGCAGGCTTGAACAGTGCGACCGGCATCTGCAGCACCGTCAACCCCGGCTCGGCATGAAACCGCAAAGCCTGTTCGAAGGCGTAGCCATAGGCCAGCACGCGCGCGTCCGACCATGCGGGCCCGACGATCGACAGCCCGACGGGCAGCCCCGAGACCAGCCCCATCGGCAGCGACAGATGCGGGTAGCCGGCCACCGCCGGCAGGGTGCTGGTCTGGCCGGACGAATGGTCGCCGTTGATCGTGTCGATGGTCCAGGCCGGCCCTGTGGTCGGCGCGACAAGCGCGTCCAGCGTGTGGTCGGCCAGCATGCGGTCGATCCCCTCGGCGCCTGCCAGCCGCAGCGAGGTGGCGCGCGCGGCCAAGTAGGCGGGGTTGGACAGGCCGGTCGTGGCCTGCGCCTTCTCGAACAGCTCCTGTCCGAACAGGCCGAGTTCCCGGTCAGCATGCGCCTGGTTGAACGCGACCAACTCGGCCAGGGTGCGCGCGTGCACGGCCTGCGGCACGGTCAGCAGGTAGGTGTTCAAATCGGCCTTCAGCTCGGTCAGCAGCACCAGCAATTCGGCGTCGCCGATCGCGTCGGATCCAGGCAGCTGCTTGATTTCGACCAGAGTGGCGCCGGCCTGGCGCAGCACGTCCAGCGCATGCGCGAACACCGCGTCCGTCTCCGGGTGGAACCCCGCCTCGAACCGCATCACGCCGATGCGCTTGCCGTGCAGCGCGCCCGCATCCAGCCCGGCCAGGTAATCGGCCCGGTGCGCGTCGGCATCCTTCGTCGCCGCATCGGCGGGGTCGCTGCCCGCGATCACGCCCAGCAGCAGCGCCACGTCGCGGACGCTGCGCGCCATCGGCCCCGCCGTGTCCTGGCTGTGGGCCAGCGGCACGATGTTGTGGCGCGACACGAGGCCGAGCGTCGGCTTGAAGCCGACCACGCCGTTGACCGATGCGGGGCAGGTGACCGACCCGTCGGTCTCCGTCCCGATCGCGCCGGCCGCGAGCCCCGCCGCCACGGCCGCGCCGCTGCCGGAGCTGGAGCCGCAGGCCGAGCGATCGGGCGACCAGGGGTTGCGGGTCAGCCCGCCCACCCCGCTCCAGCCGCTGACCGAGCGCGAGCCGCGCATGTTGGCCCATTCGCTGAGGTTGGTCTTGCCCAGCACGATGGCGCCGGCCGCACGCAGCCTTGCCGCCAAGGTCGCGTCGCGGCCCGTCATGTTGTCGCGCAGGGCGAGCGATCCGGCCGTGGTCGGCATCGGGTCCGCGGTCTCGATGTTGTCCTTGAGCAGGATGGGCACGCCGTGCAGCGGGCCCATCGGCGCGTGGGCGCGTCGCTCCTCGTCGCGCTTCCTGGCCAGCTCGATCGCCTGCGGGTTGACGGCCAGCACCGCCTGCAGCGCAGGGCCGTGTCGGTCGATCGCCTCGATGCGCGCGAGATAGGCCTGCACCAGCTGCTCCGAGGTGATGCGGCCCGCGGCCAGCTCGTCAAGCTGCGCCGAGATGGTCGCGGGCATCTGCGCCGAAATAATCGCGGGCATCTGCGCCGCGATACTCGCGGGCGGGGGCGGCGCGCTCATCGCCGGCGACGCCAGTGCCAGGGTGACCAGGGCAGCACGAACAGCATGTCTCATGAAAATCCTGTCGAAAGGGGTGGCGTCGCTGTGGTCAGGCGTGGGTGTCGGCAAGCAGCGCGTGGAACTGGCGCAGCGTCTCCGGCGCGTCCGGCGGCAGGCCTGCCGACAGGAACGACTGGGTGTTGCGCGCCATCTGCCCGGCGAACTGCGCCTTGGTGGCGGCATCGGCCTCGGCCACCCCTGGCAGCGCACGCAGCCTGTCCAGCGCGGCCCGCTGGTTGCGCGCGCAGGACAGGATGCGGCGATCTTCCACCAGATGCTCCGGCCTGGCCAGGTCGAGAAAGGTCTGCGACACGAAGTCGAGGAACCAGGCGCGCCGCTCCTCGAAATGATGGGCCAGCCAGTCGGCCCGCCCGCGCGACCACTTCCACAACGCCTCGTCGGCGGTGCGCAGGATGTAGTGGTTGACCCAGGCCTGGTTGGCCGAGGCGCTTTCGGCGAAGGCGGCGATGCGCCCCTGCACGCCCTCATGGTGGTGCACCCGCCCGTCCTCGGTCCGGTAATGGAACGCCTGGCCGAGGATGGGATAGGGGTTGTGCGGCTGGGCGTACCAGAACAGGCGGGTGCGGAACACCGATTTGACGTGGCCGTTGATGCCGCTTTCCCGCCGCACGAAGCGCTCGACGGACGGCGTGTCGGTCCAGCGCTCGCCCGGCAGCGAAGCGAACATCGCCCAGCACAGCGCCACCGCGTCCACCGGCTGGGCCTCGTGGAAGCCCAGGAAATCGGCCACCCCGTCGAACATGCCGGTGTCGAAGGCGAAATACTCGTCGATGTCGAGTATGGCGGTCCAGCGGTAGTCGAGGATCTGCGGCAGCAGCATCAGCGCATGGGCGTAGGCCTTTTCCTGCGGCCCTACCGACGGGCTGCGCTCGTTGCGCACCAGCGTGATCGCGCCGCCTGCGGCCAGCGCCGCCAGCAGGGCGTCGGACCCGTCCTGGTTGTCGTTGGTGTAGAGGAAGATGTGCTCGAAACCGATCGACAGGTGGTAGGCGACCCAGTCGAGCAGGTAGGGCCCTTCGTTGCGCGCGGTGGCGAGCAGGCACGCGGTCCTGCGCGGCAGCACCTGGCGCCGGGCCAGGCAGTGCAGGGCCAGGCCGGGCGGCACCACGCCCCGTCCGGTGACCGGCAGCACGGACGCCTCGTCGGCCGCGGGGGAGGATAGCGTGTTGCCCGCGGCGCCCGGCCGCCCCTCGGCCAGCCAGGCCTGCAGGCCTGGCAGCATGGTGCCGAGCCAGGCATCGCCAGGGATCGCGCGCTGCAGCCGCGCCAGCGTCGGCGGTTCCTGCAGCAGCCGCCGCGCCAGCTCCTGCAGCTCCTCCGGCGGCATCAGCCTGATCAGGGCGGCCACCAGCTCGGGGCGGAGCGCGCCGCTGCGCAGCCGGGCCAGCAGGGGCGCCGCGCGCAGGCCGAGGGCCGCGATGCCGCCAAGCTCGGCCGCCAGGCTGCGCAGGCTGACCGGCAGCTCGGTCAAGGTGAGGGTGTGCAGGCTGAACGTGGCCTGCATCGTGTCGCCCGACGCCTCGAACCGCACGGCCGCCGATGGCGGCTTGGCCGCGGTCAGGAAGCCTTCGATGCCGAGCGGGTAGCGCAGCCTGACGATCGGGCGCCGGTCGGTCTGCAGCAGCCGGACCGAGGACGCGATGCCGGGCTGCGCGTCGCCCTCGACGGTGAAGACGCCGAGGTCCGGCGCCACCAGCACGCAGGCATGCGCCATCGCGTCCGGCACCAGCGCCACCAGCGCATGCACCGCGTCCAGGACCGGCGTCGCGGTCAGCGTCTGCGTGCTGGCTGGGCCCGCCGTCACGGACAGGAACAGGCCCGCCTGGGTGGTCAGCCGGTAGCAGGCGACGCCCTCGGGTCCCGTGGCGGCCAGGGCCGGGTCGGACGCCACCGTCTCGGGCGGCGCCGGCGGCGGCAGCGCCACGGGCCTGCGCCCGAACACACGCCCGAGCAGGCCGGTCACCCGCGCCCCGCCATGCACACCGTCAGAGAGTTCCGCATGGCGGCAGGCTACAAGCACCGCGGCGGGCGGTCGAGCTTGCCGCGCCGCCGCCCAGGCTGCATGTGCAGGCGCGCCGCCATGGGATCGCACCAGTGCCAGACGCGTCCTTCGAACTGACCCGCCTGCTCGCCGTGATGGCCAAGCTGCGCGACCCGGCCGCAGGCTGTCCGTGGGACCGGGCGCAAAATTTCGCCACGATCGCGCCCTACACCATCGAGGAGGCCTACGAGGTGGCCGACGCGATCGCCCGGAACGACATGGCGGCGTTGCCGGACGAGCTGGGCGACCTGCTGTTCCAGGTGGTCTATCACGCCAGGCTGGGCGAGGAGGCGGGGCAGTTCGATTTCGCGACCGTTGCGCGCGCCATCGCCGACAAGATGGTGCGCCGCCACCCGCACGTCTTCGGCGACGCGGCCGCGCGCGATGCCGGGGCGCAGGTGCAAGCCTGGGAGGCGCAGAAGGCGGCCGAACGGCGGTCCCGCGCCGAGTTCGGCGCGCTGGCGGGCGTGCCGGTCGGCCTGCCCGCGCTGACCAGGGCCGACAAGCTGACCCGCCGCGCCGCCCGGGTCGGCTTCGACTGGCCTGACGCCGGCGCCGTGCTCGACAAGCTGGACGAGGAGGTGGCCGAACTGCGCGCCGAGCTGGCCGCCGCCGACCCGGCACGCCTGGCCGACGAGCTGGGCGACATGCTGTTCGTGCTGGCCAACCTGGCGCGCAAGCTGGGGCTCGACCCCGAGACGTGCCTCCGCGGCGCCAACGACAAGTTCTCGGCCCGCTTCGACGCGGTGGAGCAGAGTCTTGCCGCCGAGGGACGCACGCCGGCCGAGGCGACGCTGGCGGAGATGGAGGCAGCCTGGCAGGCGGCCAAGGCGCGCGGGCTGTAGGCCGTTCCGCTACGATCCGATTTCGTGCCGCTCTCGGCCGTGATACGCCGTGGCGACACGCCTGAAGCATCCCAAGGGCATCCCAGAGGCATCCCAGAGGCATCACAGCATGATCCACGTCGTTGCCATCCTCACCGCCCATCCCGGCCAGCGCCAGGCGGTGCTGGACCTGTTTCGCGCCAACATGCCGGCGGTCCATGCCGAGCCAGGCTGCATCGCCTACCAGCCGGCGGTGGATGCCGAGGATGTCGGGCCCGGCCAGGCCAGGATAGGCGAGGACTCCTTCATGGTGATCGAGGCCTGGGCGAGCGCGGACGCGCTGCGGGCCCATGCGGCGGCACCGCACATGGTCGAGTACGGCCGTCAGACGAAGGGGATGCTTGCCAGCCGGGTCGTTCACGTGCTTTCGCCGGCGTGATAAGGTGCTGAAGAAGGCAGGGGCGCTGCCCCATACGCGCTAGTTTTCGCTTGTATCGGCTCGGATCGGGGTGATTCTGA
>CALMVI010000061.1 GCA_937873095.1 uncultured Acetobacteraceae bacterium
TCAGCTTCGACAGCGAACTTTGGCACACGATGCCGCGGGGCCGTCCACCCCAACGTATTGCCCTTGGGCAATGCGGGTCACGCACCGACTAGTCGTAAGCCTCTTGCGCCAGGCACGACCTTCACCCGCCTCAACCCGATCAAACACGGTTAAATCCGCACCCTTATCGAGTGGCCCCACCTCCCTGCACCGCCACGCACCGTGGGGGATTACACAACCAGCATAGCCCGTACTGCTCGTCACAATGTGGGTCAACGTTCGACATCAGAACCAAGCCTGCGAGCGTAACGCGGTAGCGCGTGCGCGTCGCCCCTCCCGCATCGCGCAGGGCGCGACACGGGCTACACTTGCTGCACCGTTAAGCGCCACTCGCGATTACACGTGTGCGTTGCCTCACCCGCATCGCGCACGCGCGATACGGGCTACGCTTGCTGAGACTCTGCCCCGCCGGACCGGCCCAGGAAAAGCTAACGTCATTGGTCAAGCCATAGAGGTCCAAGGTCACCCTGGGTGCTCTTGGCCGCGGGCCGATATGTATGACCGTGCTGTCGATCTTGCCCGGTTTCAATATGGGCGGTCCTGCCGCGAATGCGAAACCGGAACCGACTGCAAACCACGCAGCCACCATCGGCATGGACGCGGACAGGCAACGTGCGAGGTTTTGGAACTTGGTTTTCATGACCCTCTCCCCGGCTGACAGATACAAGCCTACATGCCGGGCTCAAATCGTAGAACTAACAATCTTGACTTCGGCAGGCGCCGCCGAAAGGCTTGAGGGTTCCATCAGCCATCATCCAGATGGAGACCTGGCCGCAGGTCAGGGTGTCGGTGCCGTCATCCGTATACGCTAGGCAGATATTTGGCCGCTCAACGGCCGACTGAGTTAGTTACTGGCTGGACTTGCGAGTGTGGACGCTGCGTCCTACCTCGCCCGCTCAGGAGGATTTTGGCCCCATGAGCGACACCACCCCGGACGCCCCCGCAGCGGAACGTCACCAGTTCGGCGCAGAAGTCGGACGGCTGCTCGATCTTGTCGTCCACTCCCTCTACTCCGAGCGCGAGATCTTCCTGCGCGAGCTGGTGGCGAACGCGGCGGATGCGACGGATCGGCGGCGGTTCGAGGCGCTGACCGACCCGGCGCTCTGCCTGCCGGAGGGGGCGGGCGTTCGCGTGGTGCCCGACAAGGACGCCCGCACGCTGACGATCGAAGACCAGGGCATCGGCATGACGCGCGAGGAGCTGGCGCAGAACCTCGGCACCATCGCGCGCTCCGGCACCCGCGCCTTCGCCAGCACTCTGGAGGGTGCCAGCGACGAGAAACCGAGCCTGATCGGCCAGTTCGGCGTCGGCTTCTACGCCGGCTTCATGGTGGCCGACCGGGTGGAGGTCACGTCTTTGAAGGCGGGGCACAAGGCCGGCGGCGACAGCAGCGCTTGGCTGTGGGCGTCGGACGGGCGGGGCGACTACACGCTGGCGCCGGCCGAGCGCGACGCGCCGGGCACCACCATCGTGCTGCACATGAAGGCCGATGCGGACGAGTACCTCGAGCCCTACCGGCTGGAGACCGCAATCCGCAAGTGGGCCGACCACATCGCCCTGCCGATCACGGTGGCGCGCGACGGCAAGGATTCTCCGGCAAACGACGGCACCGCCCTGTGGCGCAAGCCGAAAGCCGAGGTCACCGAGGAGGCGGCCAACGAGCTATACCGCCATCTCGGCCACTACTTCGACACGCCCTGGGCCACGCTGCAGTGGCGCGCGGAAGGCAGCCTGGAGTTCTACGCGCTGCTGTTCTTCCCAGGCGCCAAGCCGTTCGACCCGGTGGAGGGCGACCGCACCAGCCATGTACGCCTGCACGTCAAGCGCATGTTCATCACCGACGACGCCAAGCTGCTGCCGGACTGGCTGCGCTTCGTGCAGGGCGTGGTCGACACCGAGGACCTGCCGCTGAACGTCAGCCGCGAGATGCTGCAGGCGACCCCTGTCCTCGCCCGCATCAGAAAGGCCGTGACGAACCGCGTGCTGAGCGAGCTGAAGACGCGCGCCAAGGACGCCGAGAGCTACGCCAAGTTCTGGGAGAATTTCGGCCCCGTCATGAAGGAGGGCTTATGGGACGACACCGAGCACCGGGCCGCCCTGTCTGAGCTGATGCGGTTCCGCTCCAGCACGCAGGAGGGCTGGGTGTCGCTCGCCGACTACGTCTCGCGCATGAAGCCGGAGCAGGAGGCGATCTACATCCTGGTGGGCGAGGACGCGGCCAGCCTGCCCGGTTCGCCGCAGCTCGAGGGTTTCAAGTCCCGCGGCGTCGAGGTGCTGCTGCTATCCGACCAGGTTGACGCGTTCTGGCCCGAGCGGATGAGCGAGTACGAGGGCCGCGCCATCCGCAGCGTGACGCAGGGGACTGCCGATCTGTCGAAGTTCGAGGCGCCGGCGCAGTCGGGCGAAGCGGCCGATGTCGGCAAGCTGATCGACGCCCTGAAAGCGGCGCTGGGCGCCCAGGTGGACGACGTGCGCGCGACCGACCGCCTGGTGGACAGCGCGGTCGTGCTGAGCGCCAAGGCAGCTGGGCCCGACCTGCAGATGCAGCGCCTGCTGCGCCGCACCGGGCGTGCGCCGATGGGCATGACAGGCGGCGCGCCGGTGCTGGAGATCAACCCGCGCCACCGCCTGATCAAGTCGCTGGCCGCACGTGCTGAGGGGGGCGGGTCGCTGGCCGACCAGGCGGCGACGCTGCTCGACCTCGCGCGCGTCCAGGACGGCGAGCCCCCGCACGATCCGGCGGCGTTCGCCCGGCGCGTCGCGGACGCGCTGGCGGCCGGGATCTGAGACCAGGGGCGTAAGCCCGTTCGGCGTGGCGTGCAGCGAGCGCCTCCAGTCGGTCGGCGCGGCGGGCGGCCAGCACGGCGCGCTCGCAGCACCCCAGCACACACAGCGACGGACAGAATGTTCGCGGACTTTGCCCGCCGGAGAGCGTCCTGCACGAGAGGTTGGCACACGCACCTGCTAGGCCTTTGACACTCCGGTCAAGAACCCTGCACTCTCGTGAGTTGGAGTTGAGCACCCACAAAATGGGGATTGTGTGGCTGGGGGACCTGGATTCGAACCAAGGCTTTCCGAGTCAGAGTCGGAAGTTCTACCGCTAAACTATCCCCCATTCGGCGGCGCGGCGACCGCGTAGCACGCGGCGCGACGAAGTGGCAACCGGCCCCTGGCGGCGCGAAGCGGACCAAAAATTTTTTGCTTCTTTTTTTCAAAAAAGAAGCGCTTTCTTCCTAATGTCCAAGCTAACAACCCGCGGCACCAGCGTCTCC